>JBFKRY010000061.1:0-20215 GCA_041636995.1 Acidimicrobiales bacterium
CCGAGCCTGCGATGGCCGGCTACCCCGGTGGAACCGTCACCCACGACCAGATCAACTTCCCGATCAACGTGGCCGGCGAGTACTGAGCCGGAGATCAGCGGGTCCGGCCCGACGCTGCCGCGAGGTCGTTCACGGCCCCGGCGGCCCCGGCGGCGTCGTCCACGGTCACGGTGAATCGCCGGCCGTTGCGGAGCCGGAGCGACAGCGCCTCGCCGGCTCGGAGGATCACCGCGGCCCGACCGAAAAGGCGCAGGCTGCCCCGGTAGCCCCAGCCGCCGTGCCGGAGAGGCTGGACCTCCACGACCTCGGCGCGGTCGATGTCCTCGATCGGGATCCGGGTGCGGGGCCAGCCCAGGGGTCCGTAGCGGACGGTGAGGCCCTGGTGGTCGACCATCACCTCGACCGCCGCGAAGGCGGCCACCATCACCGCGCTAGCCAGGAGCAGGGCACCGATGACTGGGCTCGCGCTCCCCAGGGCGACGACCCCCAGGGTCACGATGGGCAGCGCCAGCCACAGCGGCCAACGGGTGCGGACCCGGGTGAACCAGGCCGGCCGCTCGCGCGGGTGGTGGGCACCGACCGTGGCATCGGCGACCGGGGTCCGGGTGGGATCCTCGCCCAGGGGCTGGACGAGCGTCGCGGTCAGGGCCGCGGCCCCGACCGCCACCAGGACCACGGCGAGCGCCACCAGGATCGGCAACGAGTCGGCATCCTGCCAGATGGTGACGTCGGCGTTGGCTCGCAGCGTGGTGACGAGGATGCCGCTGGCGAGCCACTGTAGGAACGCGGCCAGCGCCATCGGCGCTGCCAGCTGCCCGCAGCGCACCCGGCGGCGTCGGGCGATCACCGCGATCGCGACGCCGAGGCCGATGACGACGATGCCCACGACGGCGACGAAGCCGACGCGGTTGGTGGCACCGTCGGGCTCCCCTCCGAAGTCCCAGTGGGTGGCGAGCGGGTCGGGGAGCGACCCTGCGGTGACCGCCAGGGTCAGACCCCCGGCAGCTACAGCCACCAGCGGCAGGACCACGCCCGCCAGCACCCGCCGCCAGCCCTCGGTGGGTCGGTCCCGGTTCACAGCCACCGGCATCGGTCTGCCTCCACGGCCATGAGTTATAGGGCAATCCGAACGATCACGGCGGGCTCGGTCTCGCCCGTCGACGATGATGCGGAGTCGAGGCGTGGTGCAAGAGTGGTGGTATGCGACTCCGCCTGGGAGACACCCCGGTCCCGCCCCTGGGTCGGCTCCGGATCTACGTCTGTGGCATCACCCCGTACGACACCACCCATCTCGGTCATGCCTTCACCTTCGTCTGGATCGACGCCCTGGCCCGGGTGATGGACCACGTCGGCGTCCGGGCCGAGGTGTGCCGCAACGTGACCGACGTCGACGACGACCTGTTCCGGGAGGCCGCCGACCGGGGCGAGCCCTGGCAGATGCTCGCCAACCAGTGGCTCTACCAGTTCGAGGACGACATGCGGAAGCTGCGGGTGGGGCGGCCCGCTTTCGAGCCCATGGCGCGCGACTACGTCAACGAGGTGATCTTCATGATCATGGCCCTCCTCGAGCGTGGCGCCGGCTACCGGCGCAACGGGGCCGTCTACTTCCGGGGTCGGGACGTCGCCTCCCGGGCCGGGATCAGCGAGGCCGAGGCCATCGCCGGTCACGCCGCTGCCCACGGTGACCCCGACGACCCCGCCAAGGAGCACCCTCTCGATGCCGTCCTCTGGCAGCCGTCGGCACCCGACGAGCCCCGGTGGTCGAGCCCCTTCGGCGACGGGCGTCCGGGATGGCACGTGGAGTGCGCCGCCATGGCCACGGCCATCCTCGGCCTGGCCCTCGACATCCACGCCGGTGGCGAGGACCTCAGGTTCCCGCACCACGCCTACGAGTCCGCCATGGCCGAGGCCGCCACCGGCATCACCCCCTATGCCCGGGCCTGGATGCACATGGGCACCGTCCGGACGGGCGGCGAGAAGATGGCGAAGTCGGCGGGCAACCTGGTGCTGCTGCGCGACCTCTACCGCCACCACGAGCCCGAGGCGATACGGCTGATGCTGCTCGACCGGCCCTGGGCAGCGGCCTGGGACTACGAGCCAGCCGAGCTGGAGCGAGCCTCGGCGCGCCTCGACGAGCTGCGAGCTGCGGCGGCCCGCCCCGGCGTGGCCGACGCCGCGGGTTCGGGGGAGGTGTGCCGGCTGCTGGTGGAGAGCCAGGACGCGAGCGCGGCCATCGACCTGGGTCTGGCCGAGGCCGGGGAGACCGCGCGACAGGCAGGACGGCTGCTCGGCGTCCTCTGACTCGAAATCGGAGCGGGCGCCGGGCAAGAATCCACCCATGGCTACCTACCGCACTGCTCTGCGCACCGACCGGGCTCCCGCCGAGGTCTTCGAGTACATGGCCGACCTCCGCAACTTCGCCGAGTGGGATCCCGGCGTGACCGGCGTCGACCAGGTACGAGGTGACGGCGCCGGTCCCGACAGCGTCTTCGACGTGCGCGTCAAGGCCCTGCCCCGTCCCATCGAGCTGCGCTACGAGACCGTCGACTACGACCCCCCGAAGCGGATCCTGGTTCGCGCCGAGTCGTCGCTGATGGTGTCGGTCGACGAGATCACCGTGGAGCCCGACGGCACGGGATCCGTCGTCCGCTACCACGCCGACCTCACGCTCAAGAGCGTCCTCGGCCTCCTCGACCCGGTGCTCGGCCTGGCGTTCGGGCGTATCGGTGACCGGGCCGCGGCCGGCCTGCGCCAGGCCCTCGACGGCGTCGAGGTCGAGCAGTGACCTCGTTCGCCGACGTCGTGGACCGGGCCCTCGAGCTGCCCGTGGTCACCAGCTTCACCCGCATCGGCTACGACGCCCGCAAACGCCTGGACCATTGGCGCGACCTCGACGACTACGACCTCCGCGGCCGCACCGTGCTCCTCACCGGTGCCACGTCGGGGCTCGGGCTCGCCGCCACCGAGCACCTGGCCGCGGCCGGTGCCCGGGTCCTGCTGCTGGGCCGGGACGAGGCCAAGACCCGGGGGGTTCGTGACCGCCTTGCCGGCGAGACCGGCAACAACGCCCTCGAGGTGGTGGTCGCCGACATGGGCCAGCTCGACGCGGTCCGAGCCGCCTGCAAGGACGTGCGGGACCGGGTCGGCTCCCTCGACGTGCTGATCCACAACGCCGGCGCGCTCAGCGCGGAGCGGACCGAGAACGACAGAGGCATCGAGACCACGGTGGCCAGCCAGGTGGTCGGGCCGCACCTCATGACCACCGAGCTGCTCGGCCTGCTCTCCGCGGCGGCGCCCGGTCGGGTCCTGACGATGAGCTCGGGCGGCATGTACACCGCCGGGCTGACGGTGTCGAAGCTCCAGATGGACCCCGACTCGTACCGGGGCTCCGAGCAGTACGCCCGGGCCAAGCGCGCCCAGGTGACCCTCAACGAGATGTGGGCGGAGCGGGTGCCGCCCGCCGAGGTGGTCTTTCACGCGCTCCATCCGGGATGGGCCGACACCCCTGGCGTCGAGGCCTCGCTGCCGACGTTCCGCAAGGTGGTCGGACCGCTGCTGCGGACCCCCGATCAGGGTGCTGACACCCTGGTGTGGTTGGCCGCCGACGACGGCGAGCCCGTCGCCTCCACGGGCGGCTTCTGGCTGGACCGCCGCCGGCGCCCGATCCACAAGCTCGGCACCACCCGCCGCACCGACACCCCCGAGCGCCGGGCGGCGCTGTGGGACTGGGTGGAGACCCAGATCGCCGACTGAGCCGAGCCTCGGTCCGGCGGGATCGGGGCTCGCGGGCCGAGCGGCTCGGGCTCCGCATCCACCACGGCGAACCCTCGGCCGGCCACGTGACCACGTGGGCGAAGTCGCTGCCACCCGCCGGGGACGTCGAGCACCTCCGAGCCCAACAGGACGGGGCCGAACCGGCCGTGCAGCTGCGACCCGGGGAAGGCGACGCGGGATCAACCATGCACCCGTAGGGATAGCCCTGATGCGCAACCCGGGCGCGGGGCTCATCATGACGGAGCGGCGACCACTCGGAAACCGTCTGCGGTACGGGCCGAGGGCGCGGTTCGCCTGTTCGATCGTCGGCAGGTCCCGAGGGATCGTCGACAAGGAGCAACGAGATGGTAGGTCGCAAGTCATTGCTGGCGTGTGCGTTGATCTCGCTCACTTCGATCTCGACAGCCGGAGCGGCCGGCGCGGCGCCGCCCGCCGAGGCAACCATCGTCGAGCACTACGTCGACTTCGTCGACGAGGTCTTCGAGGACTTCTGTGGCGACCTGGACATCCGGTTCGTTCTGGACGAGACCGGGACCTTCGTCTGGAGGCGCGTCGGAGGCCCGGACGGGCTCTACTACGGCCAGGCAGCCAGACATGGGTCCGCCTCGTGGACGAACCTCGCGAACGGCAAGTCGTTCACGTTCGTGTTCAACCAGATCGACAAGGACCTGAAGGTGACCGACCACGGCGACGGCACCCGTACCATCTTGGTCCTGGCTGCCGGCTCGACGAACATCTTGGGCCCCGACGGAACGGCAGTGCTGCGTAACCCCGGTCAGGTCAGGTTCGAGGTCGTTCTCGACGACGCCGGCACGCCTTCCGATCCCACCGACGACGAGTTCGTGGAGTTCCTGGGGATCGTCAAGGATTCGACCGGTCGGAGCGACACCGAAGGCCGTGACTTCTGCGAGGACCTCCACATCTTCATCGGGTAGTCCTCCGGATGGCGCGTGCTTCGTCGGGTTCGGTCGTCGGATCGCGGGCGCTCATCGGGTCATGCGTCCTCCATCCAGTCCAGGATGATCGTGCCGACCGGTCGTTCCGTGATCGTGCCGACCGGTCGGTCCGCGACCTCGCGATACACGTAGGCCACCGCGGCCGTGACCCGCCGGTTGACGTCCCACGACTCGATCAGGTCGAGATGGCGGAATACCGACGCCATCAACGCCTCGACCGTCTTGACACTGATGTGGAGCCGCACCGCGACCGCCTCGTTGGACAGGCCGTCGGCGACGAGCCGAAGGACGCCCAGCTCCCGTTGCGTGAGGCGGTCGAGGTTCACCGATCGACCGGGATCCCCTGCCAGCGGCGATCGCTCCGCAGCCGCCATCGCAACCACCTTCACAGTCACAACAGGACCAAGACCCACGCGGTGAGGTTCCCTGAGGTGGACTCTGGTGGATTCGAGGTGAGCTGGCAAGGGCTCGCGGTTCATCGTCGACCGAGCGTGACCGCGGGCGGAGCCACCCGGTCAGCGAGGCTCAGTCGCTCGCGCCCCCGCGCCCTGCGGCCACCACCAGGGGCTGGGCCACCGCGCTCGCCCCCACGGTGGCGCAGACGGAGAACGGGACCATCTTGATGAGCTGGAGGTCGAGGGCGGGATCGGTGCCGGGCGGGGTCGCCGCGGTCCAGCGGTAGCCACCGGTGGTCACCCCGCTGGCCACGGTCCAGGTCATCACCAGGTTCTCGGTGTCGGTGGTCTTGCAGTTCAACGTGCTCGCGTACACGCCCGGCGACACCTCGGCCAGGTTCCCCTGGGGGGTCACCGACAGTCCCGGACCGCTGAGGTTCGACAGCTCGTCCCGGAAGCGGGAGGTGGTGGCGCACCCCAGGCCGCGGCCGTTCTGGTCGATGTCGAGGACGGTGGTCGACGCCTGGCAGATGGTGCCGGAGGAGTCCGAGAACACGATCGCGGTGTCGAAGAAGTCACCGATCGAGTGGCCGGCGCTCATCCGTTGGACCACGTTGCCGGCGGACAGGTAGACCTCGGTGGTCCCGGTGCTGACCGCGGTGATGGTGGCGGTGATGGTGATCGATCCGCTCACGGCAGTGGCGGTCCAGGGGTTGGAGCCCGACACGCTCGACCAGGCGATGGTCTGGTCGACGCAGCTGAACGGCGCGGCCGACGCCCGGTCGACGGCGAGCACGGCCGGCGCCGCCCAGGCAGCACCGGCGGTGGCCCCGGCACCGAGGAGGAGCGCTCGTCTTGTCGGCCCCGATCTACCGCGGGACGAAGGTTCTGCCATCAGCCTCGGGTCTCCCGCCACGGACGCGGCGCCGAGCCGGAGCCCGCACCGGTCCACCAGCGCGCTCCTCGGCGCCCACGACAGTCTGGCAGCGACACGGCACCGGGTCGGCGATGGTGGCCCGGAAACGGGCCCGCGATCGGGCCAAGTAGGGTGGGGGCGATGGCAGATCAGGCGACCTTCGCCGCGGCGGCGATGCCGTTCATGGACCAGCTGTACTCCCACGCGCTCCGGATGACGCGCAACCCCGCCGACGCCGAGGACCTGGTGCAGGAGACCTACCTGAAGGGCTACCGCGCCTACGAGTCGTTCGAGGAGGGCACCAACCTGCGGGCCTGGCTGTTCCGCATCCTCACGAACAGCTACATCAACACCTACCGCAAGAAGCAGCGACGTCCGGGCGAGTCCGACCTGGGCGACGTCGAGGAGCTGTACCTGTACCGGCGCCTCGGCGGTGCCGAGACCTCCACCCTGGGCCGCAGCGCCGAGGACGAGCTGCTCGACCGGCTCACCGAGGCCGAGGTGAAGCAGGCCATCGAGGACCTGCCCGAGCAGTACCGGCACGCGGTGCTGCTCGCCGACGTGGAGGGCTTCGCCTACAAGGAGATCGCCGAGATCCTCGACGTGCCGATCGGTACGGTGATGTCTCGACTGCACCGTGGAAGAAAACGCCTCCAGGAGCAGTTGTACGAGTTCGGTCGACGTCGGGGCCTGGTGGCCGAGGGCGACTCGACCGACGGTAGTGCAGGTGGCGCCGCCACCGTGGTCGCGGGCGCGGAGAGTTGACACGCAGATGAACCAGCACAGTTCCTGTCCGGGCATCCCCGAGCGATGCGAGCACTCGCAAGCGCTCATCTCGAAGATCCTCGAGGGCATCCCGGATGCCGACGAGATCGAGTCGGCCCGCCAGGAGCTGGCCCATTGCGCGCCCTGCGTGCAGGAGATCGACTTCCAGGTGCGGTTCAAGCTGGCGATGTGCCAGAACGCCACCGATCAGGCGCCCGAGTCCCTGCAGCTGCGCATCAGCCAGGCGCTCGGACGGGTTGACCTCTCCGAGGTCGACGTCACCGACCTCTAGCGCCGTGGGGCTCGGTCGAGCACCTTGCCCCGCATGCGTGGCGTGATCATGGGCTGGTGCAGCGCGCAGAAGTCGAGCTCGTTGTAGCGCGACAACACGGTGTCGCAGCCGGGCTCGTCGCACACCCGGAGCGTCGCGGTGGCTTCGGTGATGTCCGCTGGATTCCCCACGCCGCCGGAACCCTCCCTCCGGTCGACGCCATTCCCGGCGGGAGCCGACGTGTCAGTTGCGAGGCCCACCCGTCTAACATCGAAGCCATGGACGTCCTCGCCGCGCCGGAATGGCATTGGTGGATCGCCGTGGTGCTCACCCCGGTGGCGATCGGGATGGTGATCGCGGTGGTGCTGGGCTACCTGTACAAGGTGGTCTATCCCCGGTACCCGAAGCGCTACCAGAAGCGGCAGTAGGGCGAGTCGATGTCCGGACCCGTCGATTGGGATCTCGCCCGCCGCGTCGCCACCAAGATCGCCACCCGGAACCAGGTGCCGCCCCATGCGGCGCACTACGCCACCCTGGCCCCGGACTTCGAGCGCTTCACCGCCGAGGCCGAGGAGCTGGTCGCCGCCGAGACCGGCCTGCGCTCGCTCAGCGGTGCCGCCCGGGCCCGGGTGGCCGACCGCTCCATGTGGATCGGCGCCAACATCGAGTCGTTCCAGCGCCTGCTGCGGCCGGTGACCGACAAGCTCGCGGCCAGGACCGGCAAGAGCCGGGTGGGCCGGGTCACCGGCCGCATCGGCGGGGTGGAGGTCGGCATCCTCCTGGGCTGGATGGCGGGCCGGGTGCTGGGTCAGTACGACCTGCTGATCATCGAGGACGAGAACCCCGAGGACCAGGACATCGTCTACTACGTGGGCCCCAACGTGATGGCCCTGGAGCGCAAGCACGACTTCCCGCCCGAGGAGTTCCGGCTGTGGCTGGCGCTGCACGAGGTCACCCACCGGGCCCAGTTCACCGGCATCCCCTGGCTCCGCGAGCACTTCCTGGGCCTCATCGGCCAGACCCTCGATGCCGTCGATCCCGATCCGAAGGTCCTGAAGGAGGCGGTCCGCAGGATCGTCGAAGCCCGCAAGGCGGGCGAGGACGTCCTGGCCGACGGGGGGCTACCCGTGCTGCTGGCGACCCCCGAGCAGCGTGAGGTGCTGAACAAGATCTCGGGGATGATGAGCCTCCTCGAGGGCCACGGCGACGTCACCATGGACCGGGCCGGCGCCGAGCGGATCCCCAGCGCCGAGCGGTTCTCGGCCACCCTGCGGGCCCGCCGCAACTCCGCTCGGGGGCTGCAGAAGGTCTTCCAGAAGGTGATCGGCCTGGAGGCGAAGCTCAACCAGTACCAGGCGGGCGAGCGGTTCATCACCGCGGTCGAGGAGGCCGGCGGCTCGGCCCTGCTCGACCGGGCCTGGGAGGGTCCGGAGAACCTGCCGTCGATGGACGAGATCCGCGACCCCCGGCTCTGGATCGACCGGATGGCGGGCGATCAGGAGGAGCACGACGCCCCAGTCCCGTCCTGACGAGCCCGCACCGCGTTGCCGCATCGACGAGCTGCTGCCTCGCTGCCGGTTCGCCGACGCGTCCGAGCTGACCTGCGCGGTCAGCGGGGGAGCGGACTCGGTCGCCCTGCTGGTGCTGGCCGCGGCGACCGGTGCCCGGGTGCACGCCATCCACGTCGACCACGGGCTGCGCGAGGGGTCCGCCCTCGAAGCCGACGTGGTGGCCCGGACCGCGGCCCGTGTCGGCGCCTCCTTCGCGTCCGTCCCGGTCCAGGTGGAGCCGGGACCGAACCTCGAGGCCCGGGCCCGCCGGGCCCGGTACGGGGCACTACCCGCCGATGTGCTGACCGGCCACACCGCCGACGACCAGGCCGAGACCATCCTGCTGGCCCTCTTGCGGGGCAGCGGCTGGCAGGGCCTCGGTGGCATGACTCCGTCGCCGCGCCGGCCCCTCCTCGACCTGCGGCGATCGGAGACCCGGGCGCTCTGCGAGGACCTCGGCCTCGAGACCGTCGAGGACCCCACCAACGCAGACCCGGCCCATCTCCGGAACCGCATCCGCAACGAGCTGCTGCCGCTGCTGGCGGATCTCGGAGGTCGGGATCCGGTACCGATCCTGGTGAGGCAGTCGGAGCTGTTCCGCCAGGGCGGCGAGATCATCGCTGCCGCCGCCGCGGGCATCGACCCCGCCGACGCCCGCGGCCTGACCGCGGCTCCGCCGATCCTCGCGCGCGAGGCGGTGCGCAGCTGGCTGTGGTCGGAGCGGGGCAACGACCATCCGCCCGACCTCGCCACCGTCGATCGGGTGCTCGACGTGGCCGGCCTGCGAGCGACAGCCACCGAGGTGGGCGGCGGCTGGAGGGTGGAGCGCCGCGACCAGCGCCTGCGACTGATCCCCCCGATGCCCTAACCTCCCGACGTGGCCGACACCGTGGGGCCGCCGGGGGAGACGCTGCTGACCGGCGAGCAGATCAGCGACCGGGTCGCCGAGCTCGGTGCCGCCATCACCCGCGACTACGCGAGCAGCGCGCCGCTGCTGGTCGGGGTCCTGAAGGGGGCGTTCGTCTTCATGGCCGACCTGGCCCGGGCCATCGACCTTCCCGTCGAGTTCGATTTCATGGCGGTGTCGTCCTATGGCAACTCCACCCGGACCAGCGGGGTCGTGCGCATCGTGAAGGACCTCGACATCGAGCTGGCGGACCGTGACGTGATCGTCGTCGAGGACATCATCGACAGCGGGTTGACCCTGAGCTACCTGCGCAAGAACCTCCAGTCCCGGGGGCCGCGGTCACTCGAGGTGTGCGCGCTGTTGGTGCGGAAGGGTCGGCAGGTCCCGGATCTGGGCCTGCGCTACGTGGGCTTCGAGATCCCGCCGGACTTCGTGATCGGCTACGGCCTCGACGTCGCCGAGCGGTACCGGAACCTGCCCTACATCGCCCGCTACGAGGTCGGCGACTGAGTCGCGCCTGGCGTCGTCCCGTCGGCTCGTCGTGGCGAGCAAGGGCGAGACCCCCCAGTACGGCGATGGACCGCACCGGGCCCACGGCACCGAGGTGGAAGACCCGGGCCCATTCGAGCTGTTTGCCCCGATGTCGGCGGAGAACGAGGACAGGATTCACCCGGGGCCGGTGTGGGTCGCGCGTGGGTCGCGCGGCCGGGGCCGAACGACCCAGTTCCCACCTTCGGTGGTCGGGGCTCACCGATCGTGAGAATCCGGCTCGCCGAACGGTCCGATCGAGGGATTCCGCAGGTCAGAGCCCCCCAACTACCGTCGATGCATGAGCTCCCGCACCCTCAGATCACCCGTGACCTGGCTCGCCCTGGTTCTCGGGCTGATCATCGCGTTCGCCCTCTGGCCGGGCGGTGAGGGAGACCCGGTCGACGAGCTGACCATCACCGAGTTCAACGAGGCGCTGGCGGCCGGCCAGATCGAGAGCGTCGAGATGATCGAGGGCCCCAACCTCATCCGGGCCACCCGGACCGACGGGACCGTCTTCGAGGCCCGCTACATCGGCCGGGACAGCGACGCCATCGCCAACCGCATCCTGGCCAGGGAGCCGGTGGTGGAGCTCACCGTCAGCCATGCCGGCGGCCGCAGCTTCTGGACCGAGCTGCTGTTCACCCTGCTGCCGGTGCTGTTGTTCGCCGCCCTGTTCATCTTCATCTTCCTGCGCCTCAACGGCAGCCGCGCCAGCGGCTTCGGCCGGGCCAAGGCCAAGAAGATGGAGCGGGACATGCCCACGGTCACCTTCGCCGACGTCGCCGGTGCCGACGAGGCGGTGGAGGAGCTCCGGGAGATCAAGGAGTTCCTGACGGACCCCGCTCGCTTCTACGCCATGGGCGCCAGGATCCCAAAGGGCGTGCTCCTGTACGGGCCCCCCGGCACCGGCAAGACCCTGCTGGCCCGGGCGGTGGCCGGCGAGGCCGGGGCCCCGTTCTTCTCGATCTCCGGGTCTGATTTCGTCGAGATGTTCGTCGGTGTCGGCGCTTCACGCGTCCGCGATCTCTTCCAGCAGGCCAAGGAGGAGGCGCCGGCCATCATCTTCGTCGACGAGATCGACGCCGTTGGCCGCCACCGCGGTGCGGGCCTGGGTGGCGGCCACGACGAACGCGAGCAGACGCTCAACCAGCTGCTGGTGGAGATGGACGGCTTCGACCCCACGAGCGGCGTCATCATGATCGCGGCGACGAACCGCCCCGACATCCTGGACCCGGCGCTGCTGCGCCCGGGGCGCTTCGACCGCCAGATCACCGTCGACCGTCCCGACCTCAACGGCCGGGTGGCGATCTTGGAGGTGCACGCCGCGGGCAAGCCCCTGGCCGACGACGTCGAGCTGGAGACCATCGCCCGGCGCACCCCGGGCTTCACCGGTGCGGACCTGGCCAACCTGATGAACGAGGCCGCGCTGCTGGCGGCCCGGTACCGGCGGCCCCACATCACCAGGGAGCTCATCGACGAGGCCATCGACCGGGTGATGGCGGGCCCCCAGCGCAAGTCCCAGGTGCTGTCCGAGCACGAGCGCCGGGTGATCGCCTACCACGAGGCCGGCCACGCGCTGGTCGGCCACGTGCTCCAGCACACCGACCCCATCCACAAGGTCTCGATCATCGCCCGGGGGCGGGCCCTGGGGTGGACGTTGGCGCTGCCCGAGGCTGATCGGTACCTCCGGACCCGCTCCCAGCTCCACGACGACCTCGCCATGCTGCTGGGAGGGCGGACGGCCGAGGAGATGATCTTCGGCGATCCCACCACCGGGGCCGCCGACGACATCGACCGGGTCACCAACCTCGCCCGGTCCATGGTGACCGAGTACGGCATGAGCGACCAGATCGGGCCCCGCAAGCTGGGCAACACCCCGGGCGAGGTGTTCCTGGGCAAGGACATCGCCCACGAGGCCAACTACTCCGACAGCGTGGCCCTGGCGATCGACGCCGAGGTCGAGCGCTTCGTGCGCCTGGCCCACGAGGAGGCCCGGGCCATCCTGGCCACCCACATCGACACCCTCGAGCGGCTGGCGAACGCGCTGCTCGAGCACGAGACCCTCGACCGGGAGCAGCTGGCCATCATCTTCGACGGCGTCGACGGCTGGCATCGCGACGCATCGACGTGGACCGCGGGCCCCAGCGGGAACGGCACGTATCCGGAGGAGGCGGCCGGGGTGGGCACCGTCGATCTCCGGGTCCAGGCCCCAGCGCACCGGGAGGTCGAACCGCGACCCGATCAGCACCGCAGCGACCCGGCCGACGAGCCCCTCGGAGACCCGCTCGGCTGATCAGCCGGTCCCGGACCGTGTCCGGACCGCCCGCTGGCCGTCTGGAAAGCTAGGATCACACCGATGTTGTTCGCCGCCCCCGGGGAAGCGACATGATGGAGACGACACCGTTGGCGCAGATGACGATGAGGGGCAAGTGGGCAGAGGGCATCCGGCCCCGGCACTTCCACTGGATCGTCACGGACAGCCTCGCCGTCTGCGAACGGCCGGGCGGATACGGGGCCCAGCACCGCCGGGTGCGCCGCATGGAGGAGATCATCTGGATCAGCCGCCAGGAGTTCGACTGGGTCATCTCGTTGATCGACGCGCCCCACAACCTGCACAACTACGACGAGCAGCAGCTGCCATACCTGCACCGTCCCCTCGGCCCGGTCGATCAGGCGGTGGCAGCCACCCTCGAGGCCATCTACCGCGAGCTCCACACCATCCTGCAGGGTCGCAAGGTGGTGCTGATCCACCACGAGGAGCTCGGCGATCGGATCTGCGGCTTCATCGCCGGCTATCTGGTGTGGAGCGGCCTGATCGACGCCGCGCCCGATGCAATCACCGTCATCGAGCGGATCACCCAACGCCAGCTCGGGCCCGAGGGCCGGAGCATGGTGGCCGTCGCCACCGAGCTCACGCCCGCCTGAGGCCTGCGGTGACCCGCGCCTTCCTGGCGCTCGGTGCCAACATGGGCGACTCGCGCGGGTACCTCCGCCGGGCCGTCGACGCCATCCCCGACCTGGTGGCCGTGTCCGACCTCTACGAGACCGATCCGGTGGGCGTCGAGGACCAGGCTGCCTTCCTGAACCTGGTGGTCGAGCTCGACACCGACCGCAGCCCCCGCCAGCTCCTCGAGCTCTGCCGTGAGCTCGAGGTGGCCGCCGGCCGGGTGCGTCGCGAGCGCTGGGGCCCGCGCACCCTCGACGTGGACGTGTTGTGGGTCGACGGCCACGTGGTCGACGAGGCCGACCTGGTGGTGCCCCACCCGCGCATGCGCGAGCGGGCCTTCGTCATGGTGCCCCTCGCGGACCTGGCGCCCGACCTGGTGGCCGGCTGGGAGAACCCCGACGACGGCAGCGTCCGCAACATCGGCCGACTGTGATGCCGCAGGTTCGCATCATCGGCATGGGGAGGGCCGGCGCCAGCTTCGCGGGCGCGCTCGAACGGATCGGCTGGCCGGTCGTCGACGCCCTCGGGCGCGCCGACGACGTGTCGGCGGCAGCCACCGGCGTCGACCTGGTGCTGGTGTGCACCCCCGACGCCGCGGTCACCGACGTCGCCGCCGCCGTCGAGCCCGGCCCGGCCGTGATGGCACACGTCGCTGGGTCGCTGGGCCTCGACGCCCTCGCCCCCCACGAGCGCCGGGCGGCGGTGCACCCGCTCATCTCCCTGCCCACGGCCGGGATCGGGACCGAGCGGCTCCTGGCGTCGGGCTGGTTCGCGATCGCCGGCGAACCCATCGCCGGCGAGCTGGTCGCCGCCCTCGGTGGGCGGGCGTTCTCGGTGGCCGACGCGGACCGGGCCGTGTACCACGCGGCCGCCTGCATCGCAGCGAACCACGTGGTGGCCCTGCTCGGACAGGTCGAGCGTCTGGCGGTCACCATCGGGGTCCCGGCCGAGGCCTACGTGGATCTGGCCAGGGCCAGCGTCGACAACGTCGCCGCACTCGGCGCCGCGGCCGCGCTCACCGGCCCGGCCGCGCGGGGCGATCACGAGACCATCGCCCGCCACCTCCAGCACTTGCCAGACGACGAGCGTGCCAGCTACGAAGTGCTGATGCGAGAGGCGCGCCGCCTGGCTCGGGGCTGAGACCTCCCGGGCCCGCCGTCGCCCATGGAGCAGGTGCTCACGATCGACGAGGCCCGCGCCCGTCTCGAGCAGGCCCGAGCCCGGGGCCTGGAGGTGGGGCTGGTGCCCACCATGGGGTTCCTCCACGACGGGCACCTCTCGCTCATGACCGCGGCGCGCCGGGAGTGCGGCTACGTGATGGCCACGATCTTCGTGAACCCACTGCAGTTCGCGCCGGCCGAGGACCTCGACGCCTACCCCCGGGACCCCGAACGTGACGCCGAGCAGTGCGCCGACGCCGGGGTCGACCTGCTGTTCGTGCCCTCGCTGGAGGAGATGTACCCGGCGCCGGTGCTGACCGAGGTGTCGGTCGCCGAGCTCGCGGCCCCGCTCGAGGGCCGCACCCGGCCCACCCACTTCGCCGGGGTCGCCACCGTGGTGGCCAAGCTGTTCAACATCGCCGGTCCCTGCCGGGCGTACTTCGGCGAGAAGGACTGGCAGCAGCTCCAGGTGATCCGGCGGATGGCTGGGGACCTCTCGTTCCCCGTCGCCGTGGTCGGCTGCCCGATCGTGCGGGCCGACGACGGGCTGGCCCTCTCGAGCCGCAACGCGTACCTCGACGCCGAGCACCGACGAGCCGCAACCGCGCTGTCGCGTTCGCTGGCCGCCGGCATCGCTGCGGTCGCCGGCGGCGCCGACGATCCCGGGACGGTGGCCCGGATCGTGGCATCGGTGATCGAGGCCGAGCCCCTCGCCGAGCTCGACTACGCCGAGGTGGTGGACGGGCCGACCCTGGGGCCGGTGACCCGCATCGGCGACGGCGCCCGCATCCTGGTGGCCGCCCGGGTGGGGCCGGCGCGGCTGATCGACAACGCCTCGGTACGCGGCGACCCCGGGCTCCCGGCCTGACTCGGGATCCGGCGCCCGCCCGCCGTGTGTGTCGACGGGGCCGTATCCTGCACGCGGTGAGCGACGCCCGCCCCCAGCCCGACTGGTATCCCGATCCCTTCGGCCGCCACGAGGTCCGCTACTGGGACGGCGCGGCCTGGACCGAGCACGTGGCATCCCACGGCCGCCAGGGCGTCGACGCCCCTGCCGGCGAACCCAAGGTGGTGTTCGGCGCCCAGACCCCCGAGCAGGTGCAACGGCAGGTCCACAAGCACGTCGAGCGGGCCAGCCGCGACGGCAGCTCCAGCCCGTTCTTCGAGGGCGACGGCACCGTCTTCGGCGAGCCGGTCCTGGTGGTGAACCAGAAGGCCAAGCTCATCGAGGTGAACAACGAGTACGCCATCTACGACCGCAACGGCACCCAGCTGGGCGCGGTCCGCCAGATCGGGCAGAGCACCGCGAGGAAGGCGCTCAGGGTGGTCGCCAGCCTCGACCAGTTCCTCACCCACAAGCTGCAGGTGGTCGACATGAGCGGCAACGTGCTGCTCCAGATCACCCGGCCCGCGAAGCTCGTCAAGTCACGGGTGATCGTCCAGAACGGCTCTGGTCACGAGCTGGGCGAGGTGGTGCAGGAGAACGTGTTCGGCAAGATCCGCTTCGCCTACCAGGTGGGCGGCCACCGGGTCGGGGGCATCTTCGCCGAGAACTGGCGGGCCTGGAACTTCTCGCTGCGCGACGAGGCCGACGAGGAGGTGGCGCGGATCACCAAGACCTTCGAGGGCATGGCCAAGACACTGTTCACCACCGCCGACAACTACGTGCTCCAGATCCACCGACCGCTCGACGAGCCGTTGCGCTCGCTGGTGGTCGCCTCGGCGCTCACGGTGGACACCGCGCTCAAACAGGACAACCGCGGCTTCTCCTGAGCCGTCCCCATCGTGTCCCAGGTCTTCGAGCCACCCTCCCATGCGGTCCGGGAGGCGGTGGCGCGTGCACTGGCCGAGGACCTCACCCCGCTGGGTGATCTCACGTCGAGGCTGATCCCGCCCGACGCGTCCGCGGTCGCGACCTTCGTGGCTCGGGAGCAGGGGGTGCTGGCCGGTCGACCCTGTGCCGACGAGGCCTTCCGGCAGGTCGACGCCGAGGTGGAGGTCGAGTGGGCGGCCGCCGACGGCGACGCCCTGCAGGCCGGCCAGGCCATCGGCCGGGTGGCGGGGCGGCTCACCACGGTTCTCACCGCGGAGCGGACCGCGCTCAACTTCCTGGGACACCTGTCGGGGGTGGCCAGCCTGGTGCGACGCTTCGTCGACGCCGCGGCAGCCGGAGGGTCGGCCCGGATCTGGGACACCCGCAAGACCACGCCCGGACTGCGGGCCCTGGAGAAGGCTGCGGTGCGGGCCGGCGGCGGCCGCAACCATCGGGGCAACCTCAGCGAGTGGCTGATGTTCAAGGACAACCACCTGGCGGGGATGTCCATCACCGACGCCGTGACCCGGGCCCGGGACCAGTGGCCGGGCCGGACCATCGAGGTGGAGGCCGACCGGCTGGACCAGGTGGAGGAGGCCACCCGGGCGGGCGCCGACGCCATCCTGTTCGACAACATGAGCCCGGACCAGGTGCGAGAGGCCGTGTCCCGGGTCGAGGCCGTCGCCGGCGAGGGCCGCCGGCCCCTGCTGGAGGCCTCCGGCGGCGTCGACCTCGACACCGTCGCCGCCTACGCCGGCACCGGCGTCGACCTGATCTCGGTCGGCGCGCTCACCAACTCCGCCCCCGTCCTCGACATCGGCCTGGATATCCACTAGTAGCTACATCCACCTGAAAAAGGCCTGGTTGGTCGCGGTAGCCGACCCGGTCGCATCGGCCCGGCTCCGCCGGGACTCAATGCGTTCCCGCAGGTCAGGCTGCTGCGCAGCGACCAGCGGGGTTCCTCACCGATGGCTCGCTCACGCTCGCAATCGGCGACGAACCGACTTCTTCAGGAGCAAGTAGCCATGCTAGGCGCCGGGGAGGGCCTCCCAGAGCAGCAGATCCTGGCCCGTGGCGCTGATCCGGCGCAGCAGGGCCAGCCGGTTCTCCCTGAGGTCGGGGTCCTCCGCCATGACCAGGACGTCGTCGAAGAAGGTGGCGATCGACGGCGCGAGCGACCCGAGGGTGTCGAAGTAGCTGGTCAGCGAGGGGGCCTCGAGCATGGCCGGCTCCGCCTCCTCGAACTGCCTCCAGAGCGCCTTCTCGGCGTCGTCCTGGAGCAGCGCCTCGTTCACCGTGAGCGAGGTCGCGTCCGCGGCGATGCGGCTGGTGCGCCGGTAGGCCTCGACGATCTCGACGAAGTCGGCCCGGCCCTGCAGGGCCTCGAGCTCGTGGAGGAGAGGCTCGACCTCGGCCGGGACGTCGAAGCGGTTCGCCAGCGCTCGCACCAGCTCGACGTCGTGGCCCTCCTCGACCAGCCGGACCTCCAGGCGCATGCCCACGAACTCCGTCAGATCGTCGAGCACTGCGTCGGGCACGGGCTCGGCGAGCTGATCGGCGGCCCGCCGGAAGAGGGTCGACAGCCGCAGCGGCAGCTCGTGGTGGGCGAGGATCTGCACCAGGCCGGTGGCCGAGCGCCGGAGCCCGTACGGGTCGGCGCTGCCGGTGGGCTTGGCCCCGGCCGCGAAGAGGGAGACCAGCTCGTCGGTGCGGTTGGCGATCGCCACGACGGCGCCGAGCCGCGACCCGGGCAGCTGGTCCCCGGCGTGGCGGGGCAGCGCAGCCTCGAAGATGGCATCGGCGACCGGTTCGGGCTCGCCGTCGGCGAGCGCGTACACCCGGCCCACCTGCCCGGCGAGGCTGGACAGCTCGACGACCAGGCTGGTGGCCAGGTCGGCGAGCGCCAGGTGCGCGGCCCGCCGCACCATGGTGGCCTCCTGCGGATCGAGCTCCAGCTCGGCGGCGAGCTCGGATGCGAGCCGCTCGATCCGGTCCGCCCGATCGAGCATCGAGCCGGCCTGCTCCTCGAAGATCAGCTGCGCCAACCCCGCCCGGTACGACTCGAGGGGCTTCTCACGGTCCCGGTCGAAGAAGAACGCCGCGTCCGCGAACCGGGCCCGCAGGACCGCCTCGTTGCCGGCCCGCACCGCATCGGCGTCGACCGGCCCGTTGGCGACCGACACGAAATGGGCGAGGAGCTCGCCGGCGGCGTCTCGAACGGGCAGGTAGCGCTGGTGCTTCTTCATCACCACCGTCAGCACCTCGGCGGGAAGCCGGAGGTACTCGTGCTCGAACGAGCCGAGGATCGGCTGCGGGTTCTCGACCAGGTTGGTCACCTCGTCCAGCACCTCACCGTCGGCGACGACGTCGATGCTGCCGCCGACCGAGGCGGTCAGCCGCTCGGCGCCGTCGAGGATGCGCTGCCGGCGGGTGGCACCAGTGACGATCACCCCGTGCGCCTCGAGGAGCGCCTCGTAGCCGTCGGCGCTGGAGACGTCGATGAGGGGGCGGTCACCGTCGCGCAGCCCCCGGGTGACCGGGGCGCTGGTCACGTCGGCGTACGCGAAGGGGATGGGCGTGTCCCCGAGCATGGCCACCATCCAACGCAGGGCCCGGCTGGCGCTGTAGCCGGGACCGGCGCTCCACCGCATGCCCCGGCGAGGGGAGAGGCCTCCGATGACGCCGGGCAGCTCCGCCGCCAGCACCTCGGGCGCGTTCCGGCTCGGCTCGAACCTGGTGGCCACCACGTACTCGACGCCGTCGACCAGCTCGGTCTCGAGCTCGTCGACCTCGACCCCGTGCTTGCCCGCGAAGCCGGTGCCGGCCCGGGTCGGCGACCCGTCGGCATCGAAGGCCGTCTCCCGCTTGGGGCCACGGACCCGGGTGACGTGCTCGGTCTGGTGAGGGGCGACCTCGGCGACCTGGGCGACGATCCGGCGGGGAGAGCCCACGGTGGTGATCGCCCCGCAGACCAGCCGCTCTTGCGACAGCATCTCGGCGAGCCCCAGCTCCAGCTGCGCGCGGTAGGACTCGACCTGATCGGGCGGCAGCTCCTCGAACCCCAGCTCGAGCAGGAGCGTCGACGGTGCCGACGGCGGCTCTGCCCGGAGGGGTTCGACCTCGGGCGCCGGCGGAGGCTCGACCCGGCCGAGCGGATGGTCGAGCTCGGCCCGGCGCTCGATCCACAGCTCGGAGACGTCGTGGGCCAGGCCCCGCATGGTCCGGAACGACCGGGCCCGCTCGGTGGCGCCGATGGCGCCGCGGGCATCGAGCACGTTGAAGGCGTGGGAGCACCGCAGGACGTAGGAGTACGCCGGGATCGGCAGGCCTGCGGCGATGAGTCGGCGGGCCTCGGCCTCGTAGATGCCGAACAGGGTCCGGATGGTCTCGATGTCCGCGTCGTCGAGGTAGTAGATGCTCATCTCGCGCTCGGCCTGGCCCACGATCTCGCCGAACGCGAGGGTGTCGGAGTACTGGATGTCCTTGAAGTGGGTGACTCCCTGGAGGGCCATGAGGATCCGCTCGAGGCCGTAGGTGATCTCGACGGACACCGGCTCCAGCTGCATGCCCCCGGCCTGCTGGAAGTACGTGAACTGGGTGATCTCGAGACCGTCGAGCCAGACCTCCCAGCCCAGCCCCCAGGCGCCCAGCGCCGGTGACTCCCAGTTGTCCTCGACGAAGCGGACGTCGTGCACGGCGAGGTCGATGCCGATCGCCTCGAGGCTCTGCAGGTAGAGATCGACCGAGTTGGCGGGGTCGGGCTTCAGGACCACCTGCAGCTGGGTGTGGGTCTGCATCCGGTTCGGGTTGTCCCCGTAGCGGCTGTCGTCGGGACGGACGCTGGGCTCGACGTAGACGACGTTCCAGGGCTCGGGGCCCAGGACCCGCAGGAAGGTCGCCGGGTTCATGGTTCCGGCACCGACCTCGGTGTTGAAGGGCTGCCCGAGGTTGCAGCCGTGATCGGTCCAGAAGCGCATGAGGCGGAGAATCGCGCCTTGCATCGTCAACACGTGCGTTCGTCCTCGGATCGCTTGTGGAGGCTGGCTCGGAAGGTTACTGACCCCTCCCCGCAGTCGAAACCGACGCCCGCGAGGGGAAAGCGGCGCGTGCGCTAGCGTCCGGGGCGAGCGGATCGACGGAGGACATGCAGGTGGCGAGGAAGGTGCTGATCACGGGGGCGGGCTCGGGGTTCGGGAAGGGCGCCGCCATCGAGCTGGGATCTCGGGGCCA
>JBFKRY010000062.1:0-19972 GCA_041636995.1 Acidimicrobiales bacterium
CCGTGCAGGAGATCTTCGCCGACGAGCGTGCCGAGGCCAGCGACGCCCTGGAGCGCATCAACACCAACCTGGCGCTCATCGTCGGGGGGCTGGCCCTCTTCACCGTCTTCGAGTTCTGGGTGGAGGTCCGCTGGGACCCGACTGCGTGGCGGCGGTGGCTGTTGTGGTCGCTCAGCGTCCTGTTCGTGTTCCTGCTGGGGTGGCTGGCGAAGCGGGCCGGGCTCCTCTCCAGGCAGCGTGCGCTCCGGGCCGAACCCGAGGAGCTGCGCGACCTGCGGACCCGATCGGTCCAGCTCGCCCGCCGCTTCGCCGAAGCCGGACGCCTCGACGACGACCATCTCCGGGCCGCTACCGACCGTGCCGTCTGCCTCGAGCTCGGTGAGCTGTGGGCGAGGCTGGGCGGCGTGGAGCACGAGGTGAAGCAGCTGCGCCAGTGGTTCACGGTCTCGGAGGCCGGAATGGACGCCGACGGGGCCCCGGCTGTCAGCATCGTGTTGCCACCGGCCCTCCGCAAACGAGTCCGGGGCGAGACGGTGGACGTGGCCGATGTCGACGCCGAGCTGCTCCTGCTCGAAGTCAGCCTCTTCTCGAGCACCACCCTGCTGGTGAACGAGCGGCCGGACTGGCACGATCTGCGCAGGTTGCCACGCGCCACGGCGTTCCTCTGGTTCCATCCGAAGGGCAGCGTGGTATCGGAGTTCGAGCTCAACCAGACCTTCGACCCGGCCTCTCGGGAGCACCTGGCGGCAGCAGTTTCCGGCGTCGACTTCGGCGATCTGGCCAGCCGTATCTGCGACGTCCTCGACGGCGACGACGGCAGCGACGGCTGACGCTCCGGTGGCGGCGCGCCGGCAGGCGTGGTCGCTCGCCGAGACTGTCCTTGACGAATGCATACCGGTTATGCATACTCAGCATATCCATACCCGGTATACCCAAGTCGACGACCTCGGCTTCGGGTCCCGATCGAAGGGGCACCTGCGTGCTCGCGCTGTTCATCGACATCCTCGGCTGGCTCGCCATGGCGGCGACCGTCGTGTTCGTGCTGTCGTCGGTCCTGCTCCTGGCAGCCGGTGACGTGCTGGCCGACCGCCGCCGCGTCGCAACTCCCCTCGCCGAGGATCCCGACCCCGCCGGCTCCGCGGTCGTGGTCCCGCTCGACCTCAGCGCCCCCGGTCCCCGGACCGCGGCCGCCTGAGGACCACGACGTCATGGCGGTCCGGGACGGTCTGCTCGTCCTGCTCGGCAGCGGCCCCAAGCACGGCTACCAGCTGAAGGTGGAGTTCGAGGGCTCCACCGGGCAGCTGTGGAACCTCAACGTCGGCCAGGTCTACACCACCCTCCAGCGCCTCGAGCGCGACGGGCTGGTCGAGCTCCACGAGACGGACGCCGAGGGTCGCTCCAGCTACCGCCTGACCGAGGCCGGCCGCCGCGAGGCGTTCGGCTGGTTCACCACCCCGGCCTCGCGAGCCGACTCCGCCCGCGACGAGGTGGTCATGAAGGTGCTGCTGGCGGTGACCAACGGCATCGTCCCCGCTGCGGAGGTCATCGACACCCAGCGAGCCGCCACCATGGCCGCGCTCCAGGACTACACCCGGCTCAAGTCCGAGGCCGGCCCCGACCAGCTGGCCTGGCTCCTCAACCTCGATCGACACATCCTCCGCTGCGAGGCCGAGCTGCGCTGGCTCGACCGCACCGAGGAGCGCCTCGCCGCCGCCGGTATCGCCATCGACCGGCCCGCCATCCCCACCGGGGCCGAACCGGCCCCGGCCACCACCTGAGACGACCGCTGCGGTCGAAGAGAGAAAGAGCACAACCAGAATCCATGGAACCCATCCTCGAGATGCACGAGGTCTGCCGCGTCCACGGCCTCGGCGCCACCCGCGTGGAGGCCGTCACCGGCGTGTCCCTGGCGGTCGCGCCGGGCGAGCTGGTCGCGGTGACCGGCCGCAGCGGCTCGGGCAAGTCCACGCTCTTGAACCTGGCCGGCGGGCTCGACCGTCCGACCGCAGGCCGGGTCGTCGTCGCCGGCACCGACCTGGCGACGCTCGATCCCGGACGCCTCGCTCAGCTACGCCGCCGGCAGGTGGGCTACGTCTTCCAGGACGCCAACCTGCTCGTGACCCTCACCGCCGCCGAGAACGTGGCCCTCCCGCTCGAGCTGGACGGGATGTCGGTGCGTGACGCCCGGCGCGTCGCCATCGAGGCCCTCGACACCGTCGACATGGCCGGCCTCGCCGACCGCTACCCCGACCAGCTGTCCGGGGGCGAGCAGCAGCGGGTGGGCATCGCCCGAGCGCTCGCCGGACCCCGGCGGCTGCTGCTCGCGGACGAGCCGGCGGGCGCCCTCGACGACATGAGCGCCGAGACCATCCTGCGGATGATCCGGGCCCGCTGCGACGACGGCGCCGGCGCCCTGCTGGTCACCCACGACTCCACCCAGGCCGCCTGGGCCGACCGGGTCATCATCTTGCGCAACGGCGCCGTCGACGCGGTCACCGACCGGCCCGACGCCACCTCCTTCCTGGCCTCGCTCGTCCGATGACCACCGCCACCCGCACCCTCTCCCGCCTGGCCTGGCGCACCGCCAGGCACCACCCCGGACGCACCGCCATGGTCGCGGTGCTCGTGGGGCTCGCCGTCGCCGTCGGCGTCGCGGCCGGGGTGCTCACCCGGTCGACCCAGCCCACCACCGCCGAGCGCGATCGCCAGATCCTCGGTGGCGCCGACCTGCTGGTGCTGTCGCCGAACCCCCTCAGCACCACGCCGCCGTTGCATGCGCGCCCGGCGCTGCCGGCATCGCGGGTGGCCGAGCGCTGGACCGGCGCCGTCGACCCCGTCGGCGCGTACCCCGTCGACGCGGTCGCCGCCGACCACCACTCCTCCATCGTCGCCCCCTCGGTCCGCGTCGAGGCCGGACGGCTCCCCACCGCGGTCGGCGAGGTGGCGCTCTCGGCCGGTCTCGCCGACCACCTCGGTCTCGGCCCTGGCGACCAGCTCGTCCTCCAGGGCGGCGACTCCCTCGCCATCGTCGGGACCACCCTCGACCCGCTGGCCATCGACGACCGGAAGGTGCACCTGTACCTCCACGACCACGGGCTCCTGGACATCGCCCGCCCCGGTTGGCTGGTGGACCTGCCGGGCTCGCCGTCGGCCGACGGGCTCCGCGCCCTCGCCAGCGACCTCCTCGCCGCCGACCCCGGCCTGGAGCTGCGTCTGCGCGGCGGTGAGCAGGTCCCGGATCTGCGGTTCTCGACGAGCAACATCCTCGACCGGCCCGCCGTGGTCAGCGCCCTGGTCGCAGCGGCCATCCTGGTGGAGGTGGCGCTGATCGCGGCCGCGGCGCACGCGGCCGGCATCCGCCGGCGGCTCCACGAGCTGGGCCTGCTCACGGCCAACGGCGCCAGCCCCGCACACCTGCGGCGGCTGGTGACGATCGAAGCCGGGCTCAGCGGCATCCTGGGCGCGGCGCTCGGTGTGGGCCTGGCCCTGGTCGGCCTGTGGGCCGCCCGACCGCTGCTGCAGGAGCTGAGCGCACGCGAGCTCGGTTACCGGTGGGTGCCGATCGACGTGGCCGTGCCGGTGGCCCTGGGCGTGCTCGCCGCGACGGTCGCCGCCTGGCTGCCGGGCCGCACGGCCAGCCGGGTCCCGGTCCGGGCAGCGCTGGCCGGCCGGACCCCGAGCGGGCCGGTGCCGTCGTGGATGACCCCCGCCGGCGTGCTCGGTGCCACCACCGGGCTGCTGATCCTGGCCGCGACGGCGAGCACCCCCCGGGCCGACACCGTCGAGGTCTTCGCGGGGCTGACCGGCGCGGTGCTGACGCTGCTGGGCGGGGCGCTGCTCACGCCCGGGCTGCTGGCGCTCGTCGCCCGCCTGGGCTCACGGCTCCCCCACCAGCTCCGACTGGTCGCGCGGGACTCGGCGCGCCAGCGCACCCGGGCGGCCACCGCGGTCGCGGCGCTGATCGCGGTGCTGATGGTGCCGGTGATGCTCACCACGATCCTGCACAGCGAGGAAGCGGCCCGCGAGGCCCGCCACGATCCCTCCCTGCCTGCCGACATGGCGCTGGTCAACGCCTACGACGACCAGGGCTCGCCGGTCCTGGTCGCAGCATCCACCGTGGACGAGATGGTGGAGGCCGCCGGGATCGACCATGCGGCAGAGGTGCTCGTCGGGGCGCCCGCGTCCCCACCGTCGGGCCCCACGCCGGTGTGGGTGAGCGCCACCACCGCGTCGACCGATCGCCACGGCTTCGACGCCGGCACCCTGGCGCTGGCGACCCCTGAGCTCGTCGAGGCCCTCGATCTCGACGCAGAGGCCGTCGCGCGAGCCGTCGACGCCGGGCGGGTGATCGCGGTCGGCGATCGCAAGCCCGCCGAGGTCGCGATCATCGCCGACGGTGGTGACGAACCCGTCGAGCTGGGCTTCTTCGAGACGGTACGACTCCGTCCCGAGCTCACCGGCTGGGCGGTCCCCGACTACCTCGCCGGCGAGGCGGTCTTCGAGCAGCTGGGCCTGGCTCCCATCGCCGGTCCGGTGCTGCTGCGGGCGCCGGCGCCTCTCGACCCTGCCGAGCGCCGGGCGCTCGAGCTGGTCGCGGTCGACCAGCCCTCGTTGAGCGTCACCATCGAGCCCGGCCCGGCTTCGGTCGACGCCACCCCTGCGTCGGTGATCGCCCTGGGCCTGGCCCTGGTCGTGACCCTGGCCGTCATCGGGGCCACCACCGCCCTGTCGGCGACCGAGAGCGACGCCGACATGACCACGGTGGTCGCGGTCGGCGCGGAGCCCAGGTTCCGGCGCCGCTTCCTGGCCGTGCAGGCCGGCTACCACGCCCTCGCCGCCGCGGTCATCGCAGTGCCCCTGGCGCTGCTGGCCGTCCACGCGGTGCACCGGCCGGGCTCGTGGGAGCCGGCCGGGGTCGTGGTGCCGTGGACCGCGCTCGGCGTGGTCGTGCTCGCCATCCCGGTGATCGCCGCGGTGGCGACCGGCCTCGCGGTCCGGCCGGCGCCGACGATGTCGGTCCGCCGTCCCACCTGAGCTGGCCCGGGTCAGGCGCCGCCGAACTCGGCCTCTATCCGGTGGCCGGCCTCGTCGGCCGCAGTGGGCGAGATCACCCCGGTGTGCACCAGGTGCCCGAGCAGCTCCCGCACCGTGATCCGGCTCAGCGCCATGGCCTGGCGGCGATGGAGCACCCGCCGCTCCACCTCCACCTGATGGTCGAGCTCCTCCAGCCGGTGCTCGGCCGATCGCTCCCAGTGGGCGAAGGTCTGCCGGGCCTCCGTGATCCGATCCTCGTGGACGCTCGGGAGGGCCCGGAAGTGGTCGAGCTCGGAAGCCGCTCGCTGGGCGGCCAGGCGCCGGGCGCTCACCTCCACGTAGGAGACCTCCGTCAGGTCCTCGCCGAGCGGAGGCGGTAACAACCCCAGGATCCGGCGGTGGAGCCGGGCATACCACGGGAGATGAGCCCGCCGCTCCGCGTCGATCCGCAGCTCGCCGCTCTCGGCCTCCTCGATCTCGTCGTCGATCTCGTACATGAGCGACCGGGTGGCGATTGGCGGGAGCAGGCCGGCGTCGCTGAGCCGCTGGTACGTCTCCCGCTCGATGTGGAGCCCGCGGAGGGTGAGCACCTGCACCTCCTCGAGCTCGGACAGATTCGATCGTTCCAGGTCGTCGCGCGCCTCGACCTCGGCCACCCGGAGGTGGGCTTCGAGTACCTCGTCGCGCAGCTCCAACTCCCTCAGCCGGGTCCGGGTGGCGTCGATGGCGAACAGCCGGGCCGCGGCGCCGAGGAACTGATCGGTCCTCGACGTCCGGTCGAGGCCCAGGAGGTGCACCAGGGCCTGGATGGTGGTGGCGTTGAGCAGGAGGGTCGCCAGCACCACCCCACCGGTGGCGGCGACGATCGTGTCACGCGACGGCACGTCCGGCGGTAGGGCCAGGGCCAGGGCCAGGGCGACTCCGCCGCGCAGGCCGCCCCAGACGAGCACCGCCGAGTTGCGGGGGCCGATGCGGGGCACCAGCCGCAACCGTTCGAGCACCCAGACGACCAGCACCACCGCGATCGGGCGGGCCACCACCACGGCCACGAACGCCAGCCCGATGGTGCCGAGGTTGTCGCCGATCAGGGTGAAGTCGAGCGCCAGCCCGATGAAGAGGAACAACAACGCATTCGAGATGAAGGCCAGCGCGTCCCACAGCTCGTGCAGGATCTCGCGCACCTTGCTGTTGGCCCGGCTCTCGGTCATGCTCCCGATGACCACCCCCGCGGCGACGGTCGCCATCACCCCCGAGAATCCGAGGACGGCATCGGCCAGGACGTAGCCGCCGTAGGCGACCGCGATCGACAACGCCGCCGCCGGCAGCCGGTCGAGCGCCGGCAACAGCAGCACCGCCACCAGCCCGATGACGCCGCCGATGAGGATGCCGCCTGCGAAGACCCCGAGGAAATCGCCGATGCCCTCGGCCACCGAGAGGGAGCCGCCGGTCGCGGTGACCACCAGGATCTGAGACAGGACGATGGCCACGCCGTCGTTCAACATGCTCTCGCCCTCGACCAGCGTCAGCAACCGGTTCGACACCCCGACCTCGCGGAAGACGGCGACCACGGCCACCGGATCGGTGGCCGAGATGATCACCCCGAACAGCAGCGCCACCGACATCGAGAGCCCCGTCGTCGCGTTCATCGACAGACCCACCAGCACCGCCGAGACCGCCAGGGCCACCGTGGCCAGGGCCCCGATCGGGACCAGGTTGCGCATGAACTCCCGGGTCGAGAGCATCAGCGCGGCCTCGAAGATCAGGACCGGGAGCAGCAGGTTGAGCACCAGACCCTCGAACCCCTCACCGGCGATGAGCTCGGTGATCGCCAGATCGGCGCCGGCCTCGCTGACCACCAGCCCGGCCACGGCGAGCACCACCGTGAGCGGGATGTGCAGGGATCGGATCAGCAGGCCGATCAGGACCGCGATCGAGAGGAGGATCGACGCCTCGAGCAGGACTCGCGGCAGATCGGTCAGGATGAGCTCGGTCTCCTCCCCCACTGCCGACGGAGCCTACTGAGCCGGCCGAGGGCTCGCCGCCGGGACCCCGGCTAGGCTCGGACCGAGGGGGCGACCATGACCGACACCACGACCACCACTTCCGGGCTGCCTCTCGGCGCCGACGATCCGGCACCGAAGGGCATGCCGGCCGGCCCCGAGAACTACACCGGCGACGGCCGGCTGAAGAAGAGGTTCTACGAGCGGGAGCTGGCCCGGCTCCAGGAGGAGCTGGTCAAGCTGCAGCACTGGGTCGACGACCAGGACCTCAGGGTGCTGATCATCTTCGAGGGCCGGGGATCGGCGGGCAAGGGCGGCGTCATCAAGCGCATCACCGAGCGCACCAGCCCGCGGTACATGAAGGTGGTGGCCCTGCCGAAGCCGACCGAACGCGAGACGACCCAGTGGTACTTCCAGCGCTACTGCGAGCACCTCCCCGCCGCGGGCGAGGTCGTCCTGTTCGACCGCAGCTGGTACAACCGCTCCAACGTCGAGTGGGTGATGGGCTACTGCACCGAGGACCAGTACCGCGAGTTCCTGCGCAGCTGCCCGGAGTTCGAGCGCATGCTGGTCCGGTCCGGCATCAAGCTCCTGAAGTACTGGTTCTCGGTGAGCTGGGAGGAGCAGCGGCGCCGCTTCGAGTCCCGCAACGACGAGCCCCTCAAGCGCTGGAAGCTGTCGGAGATGGACCTCGCCGAGCACCGGCTCTACGTGAAGTACTCCGAGGCCAAGGACGTGACCTTCCAGTACACCGACATCAAGCAGGCGCCCTGGTACGTGGTCCCCTCCGACGACAAGCGGACGGCCCGGCTGAACTGCATCAGCCACATCCTGTCGCAGTTCGACTACGACGACGTGACCCCGGATCCGGTCGTGCTCCCCGATCGGTCCGACATCGCCTACGTCCGGCCGCCCATCGGCGAGCAGACGTTCGTCCCTCAGATCTACTGATCCGCTCTGGTTTCGGTCATCGCCGTCCCGGGTACCGCCGCGCTACCCCCCAAACGACAGGAGTAGCGAATGACAATCGACCAGCGCCCTCACGACCCCACTCGGTACGAGCAGGACTACGACAGCGACCGGTCACGTAGCTGGGTCGGCTGGGTCGCCGCTGCGCTCGCAGTCGTGGCTCTCGTCGTCGTGCTCTTCTTCGCCCTCGGCGGCGACGCCGACGTCGACGTCGAGCCCGGCGACATCGATGTCGACACCGGCGAGGTGGACGCCGACATCGACGCCCCCGACGTCGAGTTCGAAGCCCCCGACGTCGACGTGGATCCCGGTGACATCGACATCGAGCCCGCCGACGCAGAGGCCGACGTCGACGGCTAGCACCGACGTCGCTGCACGAGCGCGACCACCGGGTGGCCACCGTCGCGGTGGCCACCCGGTCGCGTCCTCGGCCACCACCCGCGGCTGGTTTGGCAGGACGCTCGGGCGGGTACTGAGCCGCGCGAACCCCCCAAAGAAAGAAAGAACAGAGGAGTAGGCGAATGAGCATTCACGAGCGCCCCCGAGATCCGATGGTGGACGAGCGCACCCACGGCACCAGCCGCGCCTGGCTGGGTTGGCTGCTGGGCATCATCGCCGCCGTCGCCCTGGTCATCGTCCTGGTCGTGGCCTTCGATGGTGACGACGATGTCGACGTCCCCGACCAGGTCGACGTCCCGAACGTCGACGTCGAGCCCGGCGACGTCGACGTGGAGGACGGCGGCGTCGAGGAGTAGTCGCGCTGACGCACGGATGGTGGTGGCCGTCGCCGTCGCGGCGGCCACCGTCGCGCCCGGCGAGCCTAGGCTCGGAGCCATGACGTTCGAGGGTGAGTACGAACCGAGCCCCTGGGGCTGGGTACGCGAGCAGGTCGATGAGTACGAGGCCTCGGGCGGCAGCCGGGCCAACACCCTGCGCGACACCGGTTTGCCGATCATCGTGATGACGACCCGCGGCCACAGGACCGGCAAGGTGCGGAAGGTGCCGCTCATGCGGGTCGAGCACGGCGGCGAGTACGCCATCGTCGCCTCCAAGGGTGGGGCTCCCGAGCACCCGGCCTGGTACCACAACCTGATGGCCGATCCGACGGTCACGATCCAGGACGGTCCGGATCCCACCGACCACCAGGTGCGGCTGGTCACGGGCGAGGAGCGGGCCGCCTGGTGGGCACGGGCCGTCGAGGCCTACCCGCCGTACGCGGAGTACCAGGAGAAGACCGACCGGGAGATCCCGGTCTTCGTCGCCACCCCGGCGGCCTGAGGCGGGCGGGTTTCTTGGACCCGCTGGCGGTCACCGAGCGCACCGAGCGCTTCCTCGGCATCCCCGCGGTGGTGGGCTTCGAGGGGCCGTTCCTCGCCGCGCTGGCATCCGAGGTCCGAGCACTCGGGCGAGACGCCGAGCGCCGATCCGGGCTGCTGGCGGTGGCGGGCGGCCCGACCACGGTCTCGGCGCACATCGACCGCCACGGTTTCGTGGTCGGCGAGGACAGCCGGCTCCGCTATGCCGCCAACGTCGCCGCCCACCGGGCCCTCTCCCCCCGCCTGGCCGCGACCATCTGCCGGCGCTTCGACCGGGAGCGGGTGGTTGCCTACGACCCGAGCACCGGCGACATCGTCGGCGAGGGGACGGTCGGCCACGAGGAGCACTGCGGGATCGCCGACGTCGCGCTGTTCGCCGAGAGCCTGCGTGAGGTCGAAGCAGGGACCCCGGTGGCCTTCGCGCCCGGCTCCGGCGGTGACGGCCCCTGGCTCCGGGGCCAGCTCGACAACCCGCTGTCGGCGGCGCTGTGCATGGAGCTGGTCGCCGACGGCTTCGACGGCACGGTGCTCTTCACCGCCGGGGAGGAGGCGGGGAGGAGCTGGGAGGCGATCGCCGGCTGGTTCGACCAGCCGACCGACACCCTGCTGGTCCTCGACACCAGCCCCTTCGACGAGCCCGGACCGGTGGAGAGCGGCGCGGTGGTCCTGCGCCACCGCGACGCCGGCGCCGAGTTCGCGCCGGCGACGACCGAGCGGGTGGCGGCCGCCGCCAGCCGGGCAGCGGCCCCGATCGTCTGGAAGGACGAGGTGCTCGCAGCCGCGGCCAAGCCGCTCGGGCGGACCGAGCTCGGTCGGGTGGTGGCCGAGACCGGGGGCAGGGTCACCGGCACCACCCTGCAGGTGCCGACCACCGACTACCACACGAACCGGGAGGCGACCGCGGCCCCAGCCATCGCCGCCGCCTGCCGGACCCTCGTTGAGCTGTTGCTCTGACCCGGCCGGGGCCGGCCCGATGGACCGCGGAGTGGAAGCCGAAGTAGCCTCGACGCCACGCTCCTCTGGGGGTGGAGAACGGGTGGGTCCGGAGTCGACGACGAGGACGGCAAGCGGCGGTCGATGGGCGAAACGGCGAACCACCGCGCCCGGACTCCACCGCTCGGTCGCGGCGCTCTGGGCGGCGGCCACGACGCTCCTGGTGATCGTGGCGATGGTGCCGGCGACGGCGACGGCCGAGCAGCAGGACCCGTGGGAGGCGGTCCGGCAGTGCGAGTCGGGCGGTGACTACGCCATCGACAGCGGCAACGGCTACTACGGCGCGTACCAGTTCCTCCCCGAGACCTGGGACTGGGCTGTCGAGGGCGCCGGCTTCCCCTTGTGGGTCGGTGAGCTCCCCAGCCTGGCCCCGCCCAGGATCCAGGACGCCGCGGCCGAGTGGCTTCGGGTCAACAGCGGGCTGCATCACTGGCCGGTCTGCGGGAGGCTCTACGGCATGGGCACGCCCGGCACCGACGTCCAGACCGTCCGCGCCATCCTGTTCCCGGTCGCCGGGGACGCATCGTTCCGCAACGACTGGGGAGAGCCGCGGGACAACGGAGCCCGCTTCCACCAGGGGACCGACATCGCCGCCCCCAAGCACAGCCCGCTCCTTGCCGCGGTGGACGGGGTGGTGACCGCGATCGCCTTCGAGGCCGGCAACGCCGGCAACATGCTGGTGCTGCGCGACGCCGACGGCTGGGAGTACACGTACATCCACGTCAACAACGACACCCCGGGCACCGACGACGGGCTGAGCCCGCCCGAGCACGTGTTCGGCCCGGGCATCGAGGTCGGAGCCGCGGTCACCCGCGGTCAGGTCCTGGCCTACGTGGGCGACAGCGGGAACGCCGAGGACTCGGGGCCCCACCTCCACATGGAGATACGCGGCCCGGACGGTCTGAAGGTGAACCCGTTCTGGAGCCTCCAGCAGGCCTTCGACGCCCTCGACCTGCTCGAGTTCCTGTGCCGGTCGCACCACGACATCGCGGCCGGCGAGGTCTCACCCGGCAGCGACGTCCCGAGCCCCGTGACCTCGCTCGCCGATGCGGGCCTGCGGGGCACCATCGACGCGGACCTGCTCGACCAGGGATTCGTCGACCTGGCGCTCTCGCCCAGTCGCGACGGGGCCTGGTTCGTCGACGCCGCAGGCCACGTGGTCGCCCTCGGCACCGCGCCGGACCACGGCGGTCTCGACGACGAGCCGGAGGACGGCTTCCGGCCCGCCCTGTCCCTGGGCCGCGACACCGCCGGCATGCACCGGGTGGTGGCGATCGAGTCGACGCCGGAAGGCGACGGCTACTGGCTGGCGGAGGCCGACGGCACGATCCATGCCCGCGGTGAAGCCGCCGACCTCGGTCCGGCAGACGTCGCGGGGACGCGGGCGCCGATCGTCGACATGGCCGCCACCCCCTCCGGTCAGGGCGCCTACCTGCTCACCGCCGACGGGCAGGTCCTGCCCGTCGGCGACGCCGGGGAACACCAGCCGGTCGACGACCCGACCGCGGTCGGTCCGATCGAGGCCGTCACCATCCAGGTCACCCCCACCGGCGAGGGCTACTGGGTCCTCGCCAGCGACGGCAGGCTGGTTCGATTCGGCGACGCCGACTTCGAGGGCAACGGCGTCGGCGGCGAGTCGTGCCTCTGGACCGACCTGCTGACCGTGGTGCCGGTCCAGGACGGGGCCGGACCGGGGTGGTGGGTGATCGCCGACGACTCCCAGGCCTGGGCCTTCGGATCGGCCCGCAACACCCCGCCACCTCGCATCGAGGGTGCGGTGACCGTGGAGACCGCTCCAGCGGAGGCATCCCCCGACGCCGAGGAGCCGCTCGGTACGCTCGCCACCGAGTGACCCGGTCATCGACATCCCGGCGGCGCCAGCACATGTTGTTGGCGTCCAGCGTCGTGCTGTTCGCGGTCGCTCTGCTGTCGATCGCGCCGGTGGCGGCGCAGCCGGCGCTCGAGGTCGACGACGGGAGCGAGCTGAGCGGCGACGGGGTGCTGAACGCCAGGGCCACCGGCCTGGAGCCCGGGACCACCGTGTTCCTGCTCCTGTGCAACTCCGACGAGTCGATCGGCGGGCCCGCGACACGCTGCGCACTCCTCGGCGCCGGCAGCGAGGGCTACGAGGTCGACGACGACGGCACGGTCGAGCTGGTCGACGTGCCCTTACGGCCCGGGCGGGTGGGGACCAACGCGGCCTGCCCCCCGACCTTCGAGCAGGACCAGGGCGGGATCGTCTGTGAGGTGGTGATCGCCGACGAGGACCAGCAGACCCTGGCGTCGGGTTCGATCAGCTACGAGGTCCCCCAGCCCCGGGCCCTGGCGGAGACCGGGTCCGGCCCGATCACCGCGATGATCCTGGTCGTCGGCGTCGCCCTTCTCGCTGCGGGCGCCACCGCGCTCCTCGCGGTCCCCCGCCGGCCCTCGCCGCGCCCGGAGTGACCCCGGCCCCGTCGGGAGGGACGTTTGCCCCTGCCGGCCCGCAGCTCGGCGTTCTTGAATCGGGAGCATGCGGGTTGTGCGCGCTCCGGGCGGGCGGCCGGGACGGCCGCGTCGGCTTCGAGTGTCCAGGGAGGCCGCCGTCGAGGCCACGCACTGCTGGCCATCATGGCGCTGGTCGGGGCGTTGCTGGCCGCCGGCACGACCACCGCGCAGGCCACGACGATCGCCGTCACCACCGAGGCCGAGTACCGCCACGCGCTCGCCGATCTGAGCGCCGACCCAGCCGGGCCCCACACGATCACGGTCACGATGATCGACGTCTTCGGCAGCGTCGACGTGGAGACCGCGGAGATCGTCATCACCCGCTGACCGCGGTTGAACGCGGCTCCGCCCGATCGGTCAAGATGGGGTTCCCCCCAGCCGTCGACCTCCCACTTCGGGTCGGCAGGAGGCACACCATGAAGCAGCTCAGCGGTCTCGACGCCGTCTTCCTCTACATGGAGACCCCGACGACCTACGGGCACGTCAACGGGCTCGCCATCTACGAGCGGCCGTCGCCCGACTTCGACCCGTACCGGGCGGTGTACGAGCGGTTCGGCTCGCTGACCGGCCACATTGCGCCGTACCGCCGCCGGGTGGTCGAGGTGCCGTTCGGGCTCGACCACCCGTACTGGATCGACGACCCGCACTTCGATCTCGACTACCACGTCCGCGAGATCGGCCTGGCCCCGCCCGGCGCCGCCGACCAGCTCGCCGAGCAGGTGGCCCGCATCATCGCCCGGCCGATGGACCGCCGCCACCCGCTCTGGGAGGTGTATGTCATCGAGGGCCTGGCGGGTGGCCGGTGGGCCCTCCTGAGCAAGACCCATCACGCCACGATCGACGGTGCGTCCGGGGTGATGATGATCCAGATGTTCAACCAGCCCGAGCCGGACGCACCCTGGCCCTACGACCCGGTCGACTGGCACGGCGAGGAGGTCCCGAGCGACACCGAGCTGTTGCGGCGGACCGCCGCCCACCTGGCGACGAACCCGGTCAAGGCGGCGCGGCTGCAGCTGCGCCTGGTCCGCAACATCGCTACCGCGACCGGCCTCACCAGCGTGAGCGGGTTGGCAGCCCGGGGTCGCCAGCTGCTGGCGTCGGCGGTCGGGCGCTCCGAACAGGCCGCGGCGGTCGACGAGCAGCTCGGACGCATCTCCGTCCCGGCGATCCAGGCACCGCCGACCCCGTGGAACCACAGCATCGGGCCGCACCGGCGCTTCGCGATGCGATCGGTGTCACTGGCCAACGTCAAGCGCCTCAAGGACGCCACCGGGGGGACCGTCAACGACGTGGTGATGGCGATCTGCGCCGGGGCCCTGCGGGCGTACCTGCTCCGTCACGACGCCCTGCCCGACGAGCCCCTGCGGGCGATGGTCCCGGTGTCGATCCGGACGGGCGAGGAGGCCGACCCGTGGACGAACCGGGTGACGTCGATCTTCGCCGAGCTCCCCACGGACTGCGACGACCCCCTCGAGCGGGTGGCCCGCTGCCGCGACGCCATGGAGGAGGCGAAGCACCAGTTCGACCTGGTCCCGGCCGAGACCCTGGTGGAGGCCACCGACTACACGTCGCCGTTCGTGGCCACTGCGGCGGTGCGCCTGTTCGCCCGCCTGGCCGATCGGGTGACCCTGGCGGCCAACGTGGTGATCTCGAACGTCCCGGGGCCGCGCCGGCCGCTGTACTTCGCCGGCGCCAAGCTGGCCCACTACGTGCCGGTCTCGACCATCGTCGACGGCATGGGGCTCAACATCACCGTGCACAGCTACCAGGACTGGCTCGACTTCGGCCTGGTCGCCGATCGGGACCTGGTGCCCGACCTCTGGGATCTGGTCGACCTGCACGTCGAGGAGGTCGCGGCGCTCTTCGAGGCGACCGGCGCCGAGTGGGCCGTCCCGCAGGAGCCGCCGGCCCCGCGTCGGGGCGCGCTGTCGTCGACGCCCCTCGAGAGCCCGGCCGCCTCCGCGGTTTCCTAGCTGCTTGCTGCTGGAGAAGTCGGTTCGTCGGCGATTGCGAGCGTGAGCGAGCCATCGGCGAGGAACCCCGCTGGTCGCTGCGAAGCAGCCTGACCTGCGGGAACGCGTCGAGTCCCGGCGGAGCCGGGCCGACCCTACCGATCGGAAACCACGTCCTCGCGTCCCACCCGGGGGCGTCGTCAGTTCGATGTCCTGCCGTCGATCAGCTCCCGGATGATGTCGGCGTGGCCGGCGTGGCGGGCGGTCTCCTCGATCATGTGGACGACGACCGAGCGGAGCGAGTCCAGCTGCTCCTCGCCCGGGTTGGGGATCGCCGAGAGTGTCGAGAGGTCCCCGGTGCTCCGGACGATCTCGTCGCTGCGGGCACAGGCCGACCGGTAGGACGCCACCGCCTGCTCCCACGACATCGCGGGAGGCGCCTTCATCGCCTTGTCGGCTCTCGGGCGCTCGCCCAGGAACACCAGCTGGAACCAGTGCTCCTCGACGCCGGTGAGGTGGTGCACCAGCCCGAGCAGGTTCGTCCCCGACGGCACCCCTGGCGCCCGCCGCTGCTCGTCCGACAGGCCCTCACCGGCGGCCACCACGGCGTGGCGCATCTTGCGGAGGTAGGCGAGCAGGAGGTCCCGCTCGGAGGGCCCGGGTCCGGTCACCTGCGGGAGCCTACGCCTCCCCGGATCGCGGAAGGTGGTCACGACAGCGGGATCGGCGATTGCAACCACCACGGCCGGTCGCTGGTGTGGATGGAGGTCACCCACTTGACCCACCACATCCCCCGCCGGCCCGGGGCCACCAGCCGGGCCGGCGAGCCGTGTCGGCGATCGAGGGGCTCGCTTCCGAGGTGGGTGGCCAGCAGGAGCCGGTCCCGGTCACCGAGAGGGAACCGGCGGGCATACCCCGTGGCGGACTCGACCACCAGGCTCCGCCCATCCGGCTCAGGTCCCAGGAGGCGCCCGAGCCACACCCCCTGCCACACCTGGGTGGAGTACCAGCCGCCGGTGCAGTCCAGGGTGGCGACGAGCTCGTCCTCGTAGCCGGCGATGTCGTCGAACCCCAGCACCCGGTCGTCGACGCGCAGCGTCCAGTCCTCGGGGCGGATCCGAGGCTTGTCGTCGTTGAACCACTGGACCACCGGCATCTCGTCCGGCCTGAACGAGCCGACCTCGAACGAGCCGGTGAACCGGTGGTCGGCTCTGGTCAGGGTCCGGACCGCGAGCGCCCCACCGCCGAGCGCGCCGGCGCGCAGCACTGCCCGCCGGGAGAGGTCGCCCCGGCGGGGCCGCTGCGGGCGGTGGACGACGTGCCAGGCGAACAGCGGGATCGTGACCAGCGCCGCGAGGATGTGGATCCCCATGGGGGACCAGGCGCCGCGGTCCACCCACACCCCCGTGGTGTGGACCACCCCGGCGACGATGGTGATCACGACGAGCAGCGCGAACACGATCGACAGGACCGAGTCGGGACGGGCGCGCCGCAGACCACGCCGGGCGATGGCGGCCTTCCACGGCGCCAGGAACACGATGCTCAGCCCTGCGGTGCCGTGGACGACGAGAATCCACCGGGTGCCGTGGCTCCCCGACAGGAAGCCGGCGATCCCGGTCACCAGGGTGACGAGGAGGAGCAGCTCGAGCGCGACGTTGGTGCGCCTTCCCACTCCCCCATGGTGCCCCGGCTGCTCGGGCCACGACCAGCGGTCGCCCGACGACCCGACGGTTGTCGCCGTCTCTTCACCTCGTTCCCGGCTCGTAGGCCCGGGTGTCGTCGACGGGGCTCTCGAGGCCCACCTGGTTGCCGTCGGGATCGATGACGATGGCGTACCTCGATCCCCAGAACGCGTCGTCGGGCTCCTGGCCGACCCGGTGACCGGCCCCTCGCACCTTCTCGTAGAGCCGATCCACGTCCTCGCGGGAGTCGACGAGGAGGCCGATCACTGCATTGCCCTGGCCCGGGTCTGGGTCGAACCGGCTGTTCCAGATGCGCGCCTGAGGGTGGTTGTCCAGCGCCAGGTAGCACCCGTCGTCCGTTGCGATCTCGACGTGGAGGGCACCGGAGCCCGGCGGCCACTCCAGCGGATCGGGGACGTCGAGCTCGAGCAGCCGGTAGAAGTCGACTGCGGCGGCCATGTCGGCGACGATCAGGTTGACGTGACCGAATCGGGTGCTCATGGGGCCAGGTTGCCACGAGCTCCGCACCGGCCGTGGAGTAGCGTCGGGCGCCACCCCGGGGGAGGTGGTCCGCATGACGAGACAGGGCACGGGTGAGCCGATCGTCCTCCTCCACGGCGCAACGTCGTCGGAGAGGGCCTGGGAGGCGGTCATCCCCCACCTGGCCGGGGACTACGACGTGGTCGCGTTCACCGCGCTCGGTCATCGGGGTGGCCCACCGGCCCCACCGGGGATCGGGATCGGTGAGGTCGTGGACCATGCCCAGCAGGTGCTCGACGAGCTCGGGCTGGCGCGCCCCCACCTCGCGGGGAGCTCGCTGGGCGGCTGGGTGGCCATCGAGCTCGCCCGCCGGGGGCGGGCGGCCAGCGTCTGCGCCCTCTCGCCTGCCGGTTGCTGGGATGCGTCGGTGAGCGAGCAGAAGCGGGCATTGGCCCGGATCCGCACGGGTGCGAGGATGGCGCGGCTCTCCCGATGGGCGTTGCCCTTCCTGGCCCGCTTCGCGTTCGTCCGGCGCCTCGGCCTCAGGGACGCCGCGGTGCACGGCGACCGGCTGACGCCCCAGCAGTTCATCGACTTCGTCGACGACATCCTCGGATGCGCGGCCCGCCACGACCTGCTCCGGCTCACCGACCAGCTCGCCCCCATCGAGAGCGAGCCCTGCCCCATCACCCTGGCCTGGTCGGAGCGGGACCGCCTCCTCCCGGTGGATGTCGACGGGAAGCGGGCCCGGCAGCTGATCCCCGCGGCCCGCTGGGTGGTGCTGGCCGGCGTGGGCCACGTGCCGATGATCGACGATCCGGTGCTCGTCGCCGAGACGATCCGGCGGAGCGCGGCCCGCGGGCGCGCTGCCGAGCCCCCAGCTGGCGGCTCGTGAGCCGGAGCTGGCCGGCGGCCGGCTGACGGGTGCGACGGCGTCGTGCTAGGGAGAGGGCATGGCCAAGGGCATCGACGTCGGCAACGACCCCATGTTCGAGCCCCGCTACCAGGAGCTGGCGACGTTCATGCGGGCGCCGCACCGGCCCGACCTCGACGGGGTCGACATCGCCCTCTACGGGGTGCCCTACGACGGCGGGGTGACCAACCGTCCCGGGGCCCGCCATGGTCCTCGCGAGATCCGCAACCAGTCGTCGCTGATGCGGGCGATCAACCATGCGACCAGGGTCAACCCCTTCGAGCTGTGCTCGGTGGCCGACGTGGGCGACGTGCGCTTCGCCCGGGTCTACGACAACGCCGCGGTCATGGACGAGATCGAGGCCTTCGTGCGGCGCATCGTCGCCGCAGGGGCGATCCCGCTGGCCGCCGGGGGCGACCACTCGATCACGTATCCGGTCTTCCGGGCCCTGGCCACGCCGGAGGCTCCGCTGGGCCTGGTCCACATCGACGCCCACACCGACACCTGGGGCCCGTTCCGCGGCTCGAAGTTCCATCACGGCTCGCCGTTTCGCCTGGCGTGCGACGCCGGGCTGCTGGACCCCGGGCGCACCATCCAGATCGGGATCCGGGGGGCCCAGAACTGGGCCGACGGCTGGGACTACTCGCTGGATCAGGGGATGCGGGTGGTCTTCATCGAGGAGCTGGTCGAGCTCGGCATCGACGGGGTGGTGGCCGAGGCCCGCCGGGTCGTGGGCGACGGGCCCACGTACGTGAGCTTCGACGTCGACGGCCTCGACCCGGTGTACGCGCCCGGCACCGGCACCCCCGAGGTCGGCGGCATCACCACCCGCGAGGCCCTGGCGCTGCTCCGGGGCCTGCGGGGGCTGCGGACGGTGGGCGGGGACGTGGTCGAGGTCGCTCCCCCGTTCGACCCCTCCGGCAACACCGCGCTGGTCGGCGCCACTCTGATGTTCGAGATCCTCTGCCTGCTGGCCGAGCACCGCGCCGGCTGCTGACGCGTCGCGCCCGCGACACCCTGCTCGGGGCCCGCCCGGCATCGCTGCCCTACCATTGCCGGCATGAGTCGGCATCTCGAAGACCTGAGCGGACCGGAGATCGCCGAGCGGATCACCGAGTCCGCGATCATCATCCAGCCCGTCGGTGCGGTCGAGCAGCACGGGCCGCACCTGCCGCTGTCGGTCGACCACGTGATCGCCCACGAGGCCGCCGAGGCCCTGGTGGCCGAGTACGGCGACGCCAGCGACCTGTGGCTGCTCCCCACCCTTTCGGTGTCGAAGTCGAACGAGCACGCCTGGTCGCCGGGCACCATCTGGCTCTCGGCCACCACCATGCTGGCGGTCATCGGCGACATCGCGGCATCGGTCGCCAGCACCCGGGCCGAACGCCTGGTGTTCCTCAACGGTCACGGCGGCAACACCGCGCTGCTCAACGTGGCCTGCCGGGAGGTGCGCCTCGCCCACGGTCTGAAGACGTTCCTGGTCCATCCCTTCGTGCCCGCCGATCACGGCGGGAAGTCGCCAGAGGCCGAGCTGGGCATGGGCATCCACGGCGGCCACCAGGAGACGTCGGTCTTCATGCACCTCCGTCCCCACCTGGTGCACCTCGAGCGGGCCGGTCGGGCGGTCCCGGCCACGCTGGCCGACAACGCCCACGTCAAGTTCGGCGGCCTGACCTCGTTCGGCTGGCTGTCCAACGACTTCTCCCCGGAGGGCCACATCGGCGACCCCACCGGGGCGACCGCCGAGGAGGGCAAGCAGCTGTTCGAGGCCGCGGTGCGCCTGCTCGGCGAGCAGATGGCCGAGATCGCGGCGTTCGACTTCGGCCGGTAGCCGTGGCCCCGGTGCCGTGGGGCGTCTGGTTCGAGCCCACGCAGCCGGTCGCCGACCTGGTCGAGCTGGCCCGGCTGGCCGAGCGCCTCGGGGCCACCACCTGCCTCGTCGCCGACGAGGGCACCGAGCGCGACGTCTACGTGGCCCTCACGGCCATCGTCCAGGCCACCGGGCTGACCGTCGGGCCGGCCATCACCAACCCGTTCAGCCGCCATCCGGTGACCACCGCGGCCGCCATCGCCACCCTCGCCGAGCTTGCTCCGGACCGGGTCGTCCACGGCCTCGGGGTGGGAGGAAGCCGGGTCCTGGAACCGC
>JBFKRY010000063.1:0-19631 GCA_041636995.1 Acidimicrobiales bacterium
GTCGCGGTGGGGGCCGGCGTGGGCTCGGGGGTGGGCGCCAGCAGCGGCGTGGGGGTGGCGTCGAGCCCGGGCGTCGGGGTCTCGAGCGGCCCGATGCTCGGCGTGGGGATGGGGGCGTTGATCGGGGTCGGGAACTCGTCGGGCGAGGTGGCGCAGCTGACGATCCCCACCGTCGATGCGTTGAACTCGGGCACCGAGGTGGCCCGCACCCAGAGCTGGCGGGGCGGCGCCTGTGGGTTGCGGAACGCCAGCCAGCGGCTGTCGGCGGTGCGTCCTGCGATGAGGACGGTCTCGGGAGCGACCATCTCGCTCACCGGTTGCGGGTCGCCGGCGCACTTGTAGACGGGCACCGCCGGGACCGGGGTGACCGTCGGTTCGGCGGCGACCGTCTCCTCGGTGGGGTCGAAGCGCTCGAAGAGGTAGAAGCCGAGGATCACCACGCCGAGCAGGAGCGCCAGGGTGGCGAGCCCGCCGACCACCACCCGGGTCCAGTCGGTCCCGAGGTAGTAGTCGCTCGGGTAGTAGCCGTCCTCGTCGGGCTGCTGCGGGCCCCGCGGCGGGCGGCGACCGAACTGTGGCTGGGGCGGCAGCGGCGGGCCCGCCGGGTACGGCCCGGCCCGGTAGCCGTGGCCTTCGCCGTAGCTCGGTGCCGGCCCCTGGCCGTAGCCCAGGGGTCCCCAGGGCGACGGGCCGGGCCGGCGCCCGCTGGGTGGAGGCGGCGGACCGGGCCAGGGCGCGGCCGGCGGGGGCTCCGGGCTCGCCGGCGCGAGATCGGCGTCCCGGTCGGGGCCGCCCTCGGGGTCGGGGCCGCTCTCGCGGTCGGGGCCGCCCTCGCGGTCGGGGTCACCGGCGTAGACGCCGCTGCCGGCGCCGTCGGGGTACGGCAGGGCCGGATCGTCGGCTGGCCCGGCGGCCTCGCCGCCGGCCGGGGGCGTGACCTCCTGATCGCCGCCCGCGCCGTCGACCATGTCGGCGTAGACCCCGCTGCCGGCGCCGTCGGGGTAGGGGAGGGCGGGCCCGCCGGGTGGCTCCGGGGGTGGGCCGGCCTCGGGCGCGGCGTCGGCTGGCTCGGTGGGTGGGCCGGCCTCGGGCGCCAGCGAGTCGGGCTCGGGCGGCGGCGACGGCGGCGGTGCTGGCTCCCGGGGTCGACCCCCGGCCGCGGTGAAGAGGTCGTCGATCTGGTGCGGTTCGTCGGCCTCGTCGGGCTGCTCGTCGCGCTCGGTCATGAGAACTGCATCGTGGGTACTGCGTGCGCCCGGATGACCGGGTCAGTCGACGGCGACCACCTCGACGGCGAGGGTGCCACCCGGTGCCTCGTAGTGGACGGTATCGCCCGGCCTGGCGCCGATGAGGGCAGACCCGAGCGGAGAGGTGGGCGACACCACGTCCAGATCGTCGTGGCGCTCCTCGATGGAGCCCACCAGGTACTGCTCCACATCGTCGTCACCGGCGTAGCGGATCGAGACCACCGAGCCGGCGGCAACCGCGTCACCCGAGCCGCTGGCGGCCATGATCTCGGCGTTCTCGAGCATCTTGGCCAGGTGAGCGATCCGACCCTCCATCTTGCCCTGCTCCTCCTTGGCGGCGTGATAGTCGCCGTTCTCGGAGAGGTCGCCGAGCTCGCGGGCAGCTTCGATCTTGCGGGCGATCTCCACCCGCCCGCGCGTGGTGAGCTCTTCGTACTCGGCCTTCAACCGGTCGTAGGCGGCCTGAGACAGCTGCTGGGTCTGAGCCATCACCCAGAGGGTAGTGGCCTGTCCCCGAGATGCCGTCCGGGCCGTGCCGGTCACGGGCGCCGGCCCCTACAGTGGCCCGGCCAGCCCGGCCAGCCCGGGCTGGCGGGGCGACGGTGCGAGGAGGGCACAGGTGAGCCACAGGATCGGGGTCATCGGCGGTGACGGCATCGGCCCCGAGGTCGTCGCCGAGGGCCTCAAGGTCATCCGGGCCGCGGGCGTGGACATCGAGACCGTCGACTACGAACTCGGTGGGGCCCGCTACCTGCGCGACGGGACGATCCTGCCCGACGAGATCCTCGAGGAGTGGCGGGGCCTCGACGCCCTCTACCTGGGCGCCGTCGGCACCCCCGAGGTCCCGCCGGGGGTCATCGAGCGGGGCCTCCTGCTGAAGATGCGCTTCGAGCTCGACCTCTACGTCAACCTGCGCCCTTTCACGTTCGCCGGCGACGAGCACCGTGGCCCCCACGACTTCCTGGTCGTGCGGGAGAACACCGAGGGCACCTACGCCGGGGAGGGCGGGCTGCTGCGGGCAGGCACCCCTCACGAGGTGGCCACTCAGGGGTCGGTCAACACCCGCATGGGTGTGGAGCGCTGCGTCCGCTACGCGTTCGGTCTCGCCCGCAGCCGGCATCGCCGCCACCTCACCCTGGTGCACAAGACCAACGTGCTCACGTTCTCGGGCGGGCTGTGGCAGCGGACCTTCGACGAGGTGGCCGGCGACCACCCGGATGTGGCGACGGACTACAACCACGTCGATGCCGCCTGCATCTTCTTCGTGCAGGAACCCCAGCGCTACGACGTGATCGTCACCGACAACCTGTTCGGTGACATCCTGACCGACCTCGGTGGCGCGGTGTCCGGTGGCATCGGGCTGGCATGCTCGGCCAACCTCAGCCCCGGCCGGGAGGCGCCGTCCATGTTCGAGCCGGTCCACGGCTCCGCGCCCGACATCGTGGGCACCGGTCGCGCCAACCCCACCGCGGCGATCCTGTCCGGCGCGCTGATGCTCGATCACCTCGGTGAGGCCGAGGCCGCGGCGCGCATCACCGCCGCCTGCGCCGACCCGGCCACCCAGGGGGGCAGTACCGCGGAGATCGGCGACGCCATCGCTGCTCGGGTGGCCGGCTGAGCCCCGCCGGCCGGCACCGCTGGAGTCGCTCGCAACCCGGGCGGCGGAGCCCGTAGCCTGATCGGTACGACGACGACCGGCGCATGCTCGGGCCGTCGACTGGATCCGCCGCCTGCCCAGGCCTGCCCAGGAAGGAACCGGCCATGCCGATCGAGCCCACCGAGAAGATCTGGATGAACGGCGAGCTGGTGCCCTGGGACGACGCCCGCATCCACGTCCTCACCCACACCCTCCACTACGGCACCGGGGTCTTCGAGGGTATCCGCGCCTACGAGACCGCCGAGGGCCCCGGCATCTTCCGGCTCACCGACCACATGGAGCGGCTGGCCAACTCGGCCAAGATCATGGGGATGCCGATGCCCTACGGCGTCGACGAGCTGGTCGAGGCGGCCAAGCTCACCGTGCGCGAGACCGGCCTGCCCAGCTGCTACGTGCGTCCGATCGTCTACTACGGCTACGGCGAGATGGGCCTCGCCACCACCAACTGCACCGTCGACGTCGCCATCGCCTGCTGGCCCTGGGGTGCCTATCTCGGCGACGACGCGCTCACCACCGGGGTCCGGATGAAGATCTCGTCGTGGACCCGCCACGACCACAACATCATGCCCCCCGCCTCCAAGACCACCGGCAACTACGCCAACTCCACCCTGGCCAAGATGGAGGCCCTGCGAGCCGGCTACGACGAGGCCATCATGCTCAACCCCCAGGGGCTGGTCTCGGAGTGCACCGGCGAGAACCTGTTCGTGAGCCGCCACGACCGGCTCATCACCCCGCCGCTGGTGTCCGGCGCGCTCGAGGGCATCACCCAGAGCTCGGTGACGACCATCGCCCGCGACCTGGGCTACGACGTCCGGGTCGAGGGAATTGCTCGATCCGACCTCTACATCGCCGATGAGATCTTCGTGGTCGGAACCGCCGCCGAGGTCAGCGCCGTGAACAGCGTGGACGACCGCGCCCTTCCCTGCCCGGGCCCGGCCACCCTGGCGATCGCCGACGTCTACGGCGACGCGGTGCGCGGCAAGGTCGACGCCTACAGACACTGGGTCGAGCTGGCATGACCGCGGTCGAGATCTACGACACCACCCTGCGCGACGGCAGTCAGCTCGAGGGGATCTCGCTCACTGTCGAGGACAAGCTCAGGATCGCCGAGCAGCTCGACCGCCTCGGCGTCCACTACATCGAGGGCGGCTGGCCCGGTGCCAACCCCAAGGACGACGAGTTCTTCGCCCGGGCTCGGGACGAGCTCCGGCTCGAAACCTCGACCTTCGTGGCCTTCGGATCCACCCGCCGGGCCCGGGGGCGGGTCGACCAGGACAAGACCCTCGAGAACCTGCTGGGCGCGGGCACCGAGGTGGTCTGCATCGTCGGCAAGTGCTGGGACTACCACGTCACCGAGGCCCTCCAGACCAGCCTCGACGAGGGGGTCGCGATGGTCGCCGACTCCATCGAGTACCTGGTGGCCCGGGGGCGCCGGGTGTTCTTCGACGCCGAGCACTTCTTCGACGGCTACAAGCACAACCCCGAGTTCTCGCTGCGGGTGCTCGAGAGCGCCGCCGTGGCCGGGGCCGATCGTCTCGTCCTCTGCGACACCAACGGAGGCTCGCTGCCCCACGAGGTGGAGGCCGCGGTCGCCGACGTGGTGGCTCACGTCGACAGCGGCGTCGGGGTCCACCTCCACAACGACACCGGCTGTGGGGTGGCCAACGCCATCGCCGGGGTGCGGGGCGGCGCGGTGCAGGTCCAGGGCACCATGAACGGCTACGGCGAGCGCACCGGCAACTGCGACCTGGTCCCGATCATCGCCAACCTCAGCCTGAAGATGGGCATCGAGACCATCCCGCACGATCGCATGCGCCACCTCACCTCGGTCTCGCACCACATCGCCGAGCTGGTGAACTTCACCCCCGCCGCCCAGCAGCCCTACACGGGCAGCTCGGCCTTCGCCCACAAGGCGGGGCTGCACACCAGCGCCATCGCCCGGCGGCCCGACGCCTACGAGCACATCGACCCCGAGGTGGTGGGCAACGGCACCCGGTTCGTGGTGTCCGAGATGGCCGGGCGGAGCACCCTCGAGCTGAAGGCCCAGGAGCTGGGCCTCGAGCTCGACGGCAACGCGGTCGGCGAGATCGTCGACACCCTCAAGCGTCTCGAGCACGCGGGGTACCACTTCGAGGTCGCCGACGCGTCCCTGGAGCTGCTGATGCGGGGCGCCGCCGGGTGGGAGCAGGACTTCTTCTCGGTCGAGTCGTTCCACGTCGCCATGCAGCACCGGGGCGGTGGGAGCCGGGCCTGGAACGACATCTCGGTCGACATCGAGACCGAGGCCGTCGTCAAGATCTGGGTGGGAAACAAGCGCCTCGTCGGCATCGGCGAGGGTAACGGCCCGGTGAACGCCCTGGACACCGCCCTGCGGTCGGTCCTGGTCGATCGGCTGCCCGAGCTCGAGGAGATCTCGCTCACCGACTACAAGGTGCGCGTCCTCGACACGGTCAAGGGCACCGGCGCAGTCACCCGGGTGCTGCTGGACTCCACCAACGGCGACCACACCTGGACCACGATCGGGGTGTCGGAGAACATCATCGAGGCCAGCTGGCAGGCACTGATGGACTCGCTGATCTACGGCCTGCTGCTCGCGGCCGAGTAGAGGAAGCGCGGGTCAGGGCTGGTGTCGGCGCCGTTCTCCGGTCTCCAGGTCGGCGACGGCGGGCTCCGGTTCGAGCTCTTCGGCTTCCCGGTCCGGGTGCAGATGTCGTTCTTCGTCGTCGTGGTGCTGCTCGGCCTCTTCCCGGGCGCGACGTTGAGCACCGTCCTGATCTGGACCGGGGTCGCTGCGGTCTCGATCCTGTGGCACGAGCTGGGCCACGCGTTCGCGGCCCGGCGCCTGGGCTCGTCGCCCACCATCGACCTCTACAGCTTCGGCGGTCTCACCCATTGGCGCCCCCGGACCGACGCCACCCGCTGGCATCTCATCAGCGTGGCCCTGGCCGGGCCGGTGGCCGGGATGGCGCTCGGCGGCGCGGTCGCCGGCATCGCCACCCTCGCCGGCGGCTTCGGCAGCGGCAACCTGCGGTTCCTGGTCGTGGTCGTGCTGTGGATCAACCTCGGCTGGGGCCTGGTCAACCTGTTGCCGGTGTTGCCGCTCGATGGCGGTCACGTGCTCGCGGAGCTGCTGCCAGGCAACCGGGAGCAGCGCTGGCGCCGGGCTGCAGTGGTGTCGGTCGTCACCGGGGTCGCCGCCGCGATCGCGCTCGTCATCGTCGGCTTCATGTTCGCGGCGCTGGTGTTCGCCTGGGCGGTCTTCACCAACATCGCCGCCATCCGGGCACCGGCGCAGGCTCGACGGGACCAGGCGCTCGACGACGAGATCCGAGCCGTCCTGGTGCGGCTCAGCGAGCAGGATCCGGATGCGCCCGGCGACGCTCGCGCCCTCGCCGGTCGGCTCCCGGGGCGGCGCCAGCCGGCGTTCAAGCTCGCGGCGGTCGAGACCGCGGCGGTGTCGGGCCACGGCACCGCGGCGCGCCAGCTGCTGGAGCGGCTGCCGGGCACGGTGCCGCCGGCTATGTACGCGCTGGTGGTGGTCTCGGAGACCTTCGGCATGCGCGGCGTCGACGAGCTCGAGGAGATCTTCCAGCGCAGCCCCGACCGCTTCCACGCCCGCTGGCTGGCCTTCGCTCTCCACACCGCGGGCCGGCTGCCCGAGATGGTCGACCAGCTGGCCCGGGTGCCCGCCACCGAGCGGACGGATCAGACGGTGACCTCGGCGGCCGACATCGCCGAGTGGGCCGGCGATGCCGAGGTGGCCGCCCGCCTCCGCGCCCTCGCCACCCCCTCCTGACCCGGTTCGATCCCACGGATCGGCGAGGAACGGGGTGCCAGTAGGCTGGCCGGGTGGCTGCACCCGACTACGTCCCCACCCGACCCGGCCGCACCCGCTCCTACGAGTCGCCGCCGCGGCGTGACCGCTCGTGGGTGCCCGACCGACCCGGCGACGTGCCCGGTGGTCTCCCCGAGGGCCCCGGGTTCGGGCGCCAGGGTCCCGACCAGGGCTATGCGCTGACCCTGGTCGAGCACCTGCGGGACCGGGTGCACCTGCAGCCCGGTGAGCGCTGGGACGATGCTGCAGCCGGCGCGGTGCTGGTGGGCCTCAAGCGGGCCTCGCTGTTCTCGCGGGCCCCGGTCCTGGCCGACATCGAGATCGGCTTCCGCATCTGGGGGTTCCTCGACGAGTCGCCCGAGCCCGAGCTGGTCGCGCTGCGGGAGGAGCTGTTCGAGGGGGTGGACCACCCGCACCACTCCCGGGAGGCCCGCCGCCTGGAGGCGGCGGTCCCCGAGGAGGCGCTGCGGACCACGCCGGAGTCGGTGGCGTCGATGCACAAGGCGTCGTGGCGCAGCCTCGTCGACCTCGACCGCATCGAGGCGGAGCGGGCCGCCGCTGCTGCCCACACCCACGACTGACCGGTGGACCAGAACGGCACCCCGCCCCGGGTCCGGTTCGCGCCGGCGCCGACCGGCTACCTCCACGTCGGCAGCGCCCGGTCGGCGCTGTTCAACTGGCTGTTCGCCCGCCACCACCGCGGCACGTTCGTGCTGCGCATCGAGGACACCAACGCCGAGCTGGCCACCCCCGAGTACTACGCGGCGATCACCGAGCCGCTGCGCTGGCTCGGCATCGACTGGGACGAGGGCCCGTTCCTCCAGTCCGAGCGGGGCGAGGAGTACGCCGCTGCCCTCGCGTCGCTGGTGAGCTCGGGCGCCGCGTACTGCTGCGACTGCACCCGGGCCGACATCGACGCCCGCAACCAGGCCGCGGGCTCGAAGGGCGGCTACGACGGGCACTGCCGCGACCGGGCGGTGGGCGACGGCGAGGGCGTGGTGCTCCGGTTCCTCACCCCCGACGCCGGAGAGACCGTCGTCGAGGACGTCATCCGGGGCGCGGTGCGCTTCGACAACGCCGAGCTCGAGGACTTCGTGATCCGTCGGGGCGACGGCTCCCCGGTGTTCCTGGTGGCCAACGCGGTCGACGACGCAGGTATGGGCATCACCCACGTCATCCGGGGCGAGGATCTCCTCAACACCACACCCAAGGTGCTGCTGCTGTGGGAGGCGCTCGGCTACGGCCCCCCGCCGGTGTACGCCCATCTGCCGCTGCTGGTCGGCGAGGACCGCAAGAAGCTGTCGAAGCGTCGGGAGTCGGTTGCCCTGTCCGACTTCCAGGCCGAGGGCTACCTGCCCGAGGCCATGGCGAACTACCTGGCGCTGTTGGGCTGGGGGCCGCCCGACGAGATCGAGGTCCGGCCGATGAGCGAGATCATCGAGCTGTTCGACCTGAACGCGGTCAACAAGGCCCCGGCGTTCTTCGACCGGAAGAAGCTGCTGCACATCAACGGCGAGTACATCCGGGCCCTGCCCGACGACGAGCTCATCGAACGCCTGCAGCCCTGGGTCGGCGCGGACGCCCCCTGGCCGCCGGAGCGGTACGACCCCCGGGTGCTGGCGGCGGTGCTGCCCTACGTGAGGGAGCGGCTACACCGGCTCTCCGACGTCGGCCACCTCGTCGACTGGCTCTTCACCGTGGATGCGCCCACCGAGACCGACCCGTCGGAGCGGGCCAAGATCGCCAAGGCCATGGCCGACGACTCGGTCCCCGCGGTGCTCGATGCGGCGATGATCGCGCTCGCCGACTGCCCATGGGATCCCGACAGCCTGGCGGCGACGGTCCGGCGGGTCGGCGACGACCTCGGCGTCAAGTCCCAGGTGCCGGTGCGCATTGCGGTGACCGGGCGTCGGGTGGGGCCGCCGCTGTTCGAGCCCATGGCCCTGCTCGATCGCCGGCTGGTCCTGGATCGTCTCCGGGCCGCTCGACGCGCCATCGGCTGAGCGGCCCCGTGCCAGGCTGTGCTCGATGACCGAGGCCGACCAGTCCCCGCCTCGAGAAGCGCCGGTCCGGGGCCAGCGGTCCTGGAGGCGCATCGCGGTCCTGGCGGTGCTCGGTGCGGTCGCGCTGGCGGTCCTGTACGTGACCGTCACCTTCTTCCAGGTCCTCCACGCCAGCCGCCAGGACCAGGCCCGGCCGGTCGACGCCATCGTCGTGCTCGGAGCTGCGCAGTACGACGGCCGGCCCTCGCCGGTCCTCGAAGCCCGCTTGACCACGGCGCTCGATCTCTACCGGGCCGGGTACGCCACGGTCATCGTCACCACCGGCTCCAGCCAGGCGGGCGATCGGTTCACCCAGGGCTTCGCCGGGTTCGCCTACCTGCGGGACCAGGGCGTGCCCGAGGCCGATCTTCGCATCGTGGTCGACGGCACCAACACCTTCGAGGAGCTGAGCGCCACCGCCAACGTGCTGCGGGCCGAGGGCCTCGGCGACCGGGTGCTGCTGGTCTCCGATCCGTACCACGCCCTGCGGGCCCGCGAGATCGCCCAGGAGGTGGGGCTGCAGGCGTGGTTCTCGCCCACCGACCTGGACTCGTCGTTCCGCCAGCTGGTGCGGGAGACCGCGGCGGTGGCGGTCGGTCGCGTGGTCGGCTTCCGTCGGGTGAGCAACCTGAGCAGCTGACGCTCGTACACTCGCCCCGGTGAGCGAGCGAGTCGACGGCCTGCTGGCGGCGCTGACCCGGGACGAGAAGGCCGAGCTGGTCACAGGCCGCGGGATGTGGGACAGCCGACCGGTCGAGCGCCTCGGGATCCCGCCGCTGATCATGACCGACGGGCCCAACGGCGCCCGGGGTGGCGGCCTCATGGGCACCGGCACCCCCACCGCCTGCATCCCCGCCGCCTCGGTGCTGGGCGCCACCTGGGATCCCGACCTGGTCGAGCGCCTGGGCGCGCTGCTCGGTGACGAGTGCCGGGCCAAGGGGGCCCACGTGCTGCTGGCGCCCACGGTGAACCTCCACCGCCATCCGCTCGGGGGCCGCAACTTCGAGTGCTACTCCGAGGATCCGTTCCTGAGCGGCCGGCTGGCCGCAGGGTTCGTGCGGGGCGTCCAGAGTCGGGGCGTGGCCACCACCGTCAAGCACTTCGTCGCCAACGACTCGGAGTTCGAGCGGACCACCATCGACGTCCGCGTGGACGAGCGCACCCTGCGGGAGGTGTACCTGCTCCCGTTCGAGCACGCGGTGACCGCCGGGGCCACCTGGGGGGTGATGAGCTCCTACAACCGGCTCAACGGCACCTTCGCCAGCGAGAACCGGTGGCTGCTCGACACCGTGCTCCGCGACCAGTGGGGGTTCGACGGCCTCGTGGTGTCGGACTGGTACGCGACCCGCTCCACGGCCGGGTCGGTCCGCGCCGGGCTGAGCCTCGAGATGCCGGGCGAGGGTCGCTTCTACGGAGCGGCCCGCATCACTGCCGCCATCGAGGCCGGCGAGATCGACGAGAGCCAGCTCGACGCCATCGCCGGGGACGTGCTCGTGGCCCTGGAACGGACCGGAGCCCTCGACGGCGTGGGGGGTGGCGAGGAGAAGCCGCTCGATCGCCCCGAGGACCGAGCGCTGATCCGGGAGGCCGCCGCCGCGGGCACGGTCCTGATCCGCAACGACGGGGTGCTGCCCCTCGATCCGGCGACCGTGGCGTCGCTGGCGGTCATCGGGCCCAACGCTCGCCAGGCGCGAATCATGGGCGGGGGATCGGCGACGGTGCGGGCGTACCGGGCGTCGAGCCCCCTCGGGGCGCTGGAGGAGCGGCTGGGCGACCGGGTGCAGGTCCGCTACGCCAAGGGCTGCGACATCGACCGTTCGACGCCTCCGCTCACGGCCCCGGTGCTGCAGGACGGGCTCACCATGCGCTTCCACGAGGGGCTCGACCACCAGGGCGACGTGGTCGCCACCGCCACCACCGCCACCACCCGGGTGGTCTTCTTCGGCGCACCCGCCGAGGGGGTGTCACCGTCCACGTTCTCCATGCGCGCGTCGGGGACGATCGTGCCCGAGGTCGGCGGCCGGCACTCCCTGCGCCTGGTGCAGAGCGGCCGGACCCGGGTCCTGCTCGACGGCGCGGTGGTCCTCGACGCCACCGAGGGCGAATACGAGCGCGGTGACGACATCTTCGGGTTCGCCTCCGTCGAGATCGCTGCCGACGTGGACCTGGAGGCCGGCCGTCCTCACGAGCTGCTCATCGAGTTCTCTGCCCGCGATGCCGTGCTGCTGAGCGGGTTCGGGGTGGGGCTGGTCGCGCCGGTCACCCGCGACCTGATGGGCGAGGCGGTGGGATTGGCCGAGGGCTGCGACGCCGCGGTGGTGGTGGTCGGCACCAACGACGACTGGGAGACCGAGGGGCGCGATCGGGACCAGTTCGAGCTCCCCGGCGACCAGGCCGAGCTGATCCGCCGGGTGGCCGCGGTCAACGACCGGACCGTCGTGGTGGTCAACACCGGCGGCCCGCACCGGCTCGACTGGCTGGACGCGCCCGCGGCGGTGCTGAGCGTCGGGTTCGGGGGACAGGAGCTCGGCGACGCCCTGGTCGACGTCCTGGTCGGCGAGCGCGATCCGGGCGGCCGCATGCCGACCACCGTGCCCGCTCGCCTCGAGCACTCGGCCTCCCACCTCGGCTGGCCCGGCGAGAACTCCGTGGTCCGCTACGGCGAGGGCCTCCACATCGGCCACCGCTGGTTCGATGCCCGCGGAATCGAGCCAGCAGTGCCGTTCGGCCACGGGCTCTCCTACGCGACCTTCTCGTGGGGCGAGCCGCGGGCGCCGGCGACCGCTCCCACTGCGTTGGCCGACCCCGTGGTCGTCGAGGTGGACGTCACCAACACCAGCGCCCGGGCCGGCACCGAGGTGGTGCAGCTCTACGTCGAGCCCCCGCCGTCCTTGCTGCACCGCCCCGTCCGCGAGCTGAAGGGTTTCGCCAGGCTGCAGCTCGACGCCGGGGCCACCGCCACCGCCCGCATCGAGCTGGACCGCCGGGCCTTCGCCTACTTCGATCCGGGCGATCCCGGCTTCGGCGGGCTCGCTGCCCTGCTCGCCGTTCCGGCCGCGCAGGGCCGACGGCGCACCGAGCCCGGCTGGTACGTGGAACCGGGCGCCTACCGGCTGGTGCTCGCCCGGTCCGTGGCCGACCCGGCGCGGGTCCTGACCGTGGTGTTGGAAGGCGACGAGGCAGTGGTTCCGCTCTAGCGCGCCGCTCGCGCGGCTGTCAGCTCGACGGCTCCTCCGAGAACACCGCCTCGTACACGGTACCGTCCTCGTCGCTGCTGATCGGCACGATGAAGAGGCCGAGCTCGTTCTCGCCGGACTTGAGGGTGTAGGTGCCCTGGTCGAGGACCGGCTCCTGAGGTCCCTTGAACAACACGCTGTCGTGGGTCTCGTGGCTGTCGACCGAGGCCACCTCGATCGAGACTCCGGCCTCGTCGACGTCGAGTGACGACCCCACGAGGCCCTCGAAGGTCTTGCTGCTCATCTCCATGGTGGCTCCGTTCCGCCGAGCGGCTGGTGGGCTGGAGTCTACGTCGTCCCCCACGGTCCCGCTGGCCCCTCGGCGCCACGCTACAGGCGGCCCGCGTCCACGATGCGCTGCAGGAACTGGCGGGTCCGGGGCTGCTTCGGATCCCGGAAGATGTCGGCGGGCGCGCCCTGCTCGAGGATCACGCCGGCGTCGAGGAAGCACACCCGATCGGAAACGTCGCGCGCGAAGCCCATCTCGTGGGTGGCCACGATCATCGTCATGCCCTCCTCCTTCAGTCCCCGGATCACGCCCAGCACCTCGGCCACCAGCTCGGGGTCGAGCGCGGAGGTCACCTCGTCGAACAGCATCAGCTCGGGTTGGGTCACCAGGGCCCGGACCACCGCCACCCGCTGCTGCTGGCCCCCCGAGAGACGGTCGGGGTACTCGTCGATCTTGTCGAGCAGGCCGAAGCGGTCGAGCAGCTCCCGGGCCCGCTCGGTGGCGTCGTCCCGGGAGAGGCCGTGGACCTTGGTGGGGCTGAGGATGATGTTCTTGAGCACCGTCATGTGGGGGAACAGGTTGAACGCCTGGAAGACGATGCCCATCCGCTGGCGGACCTGGTTGGGGTTGACGGACGGGTCGGTGATCGACTGCCCGTCGATGGCGATCTCGCCCCGGTCGATCGGCACCAGCAGGTTGATGCACTTGAGCAGCGTGGACTTGCCCGACCCCGACGAGCCGATCAGGCAGACCACCTCGTGGTGACCGACGTCGAGGTCGACGTCCTCGAGCACCACCTTGCCGTCGAAGGACTTCACCAGCCCCCGGACCTCGACCTTGGGCGTCATCCCACGCCCACCGCCTGCTTGCGCCGCCGGTCTCGCTCGGAATACCAGTCGGTGAACCGCGCCAGGGGCACGCTCACTGCGAGGAACAGGACCGTGGCCGCCATGTACGCCGTGTAGTTGAAGGTCCGGGCGGTGTAGATCTGCGCTTCGCGCACCCCCTCCCGGACCCCGAGCACGAACACCAGGGCCACGTCCTTCTGGAGGCTGATGAACCCGTTCAGCAGCGCCGGGACCACGTTGCGGATCGCCTGGGGGACCAGCACGTAGCGCAGCGACTGCATCTGGGTGAGGCCGAGCGAGCGGGCGGCCATGCGCTGGCTCTCGTGGACCGACTCGATCCCGGCCCGGTACACCTCGGCGGTGTAGGCGCTGTAGCTGATGACCAGGGTGGCCACGCCCCAGAAGATCGGGCTCGACGGCACCCCCCGGAGCTGCAGCGCCGGGACCCCGAACCCCAGCAACAGGATCAGCAGGATGATGGGCACGCCGCGGATGAGGTCGATGAAGATGACCACCAGCGCCCGCAGCGGGAAGAACGCCGGACCTCGCAGCGAGCGGACCATCGCCAGGAGCAGGGCGATGACCAGGATGAGCACCTCGGCCACCAGGAACATCTTGATGTCGAGCCAGAAGCCACCAGCGACGGCCGGCCAGGCCTCCCGGAAGTTGGATGCGCTGAAGAACTGGCGCTGGACGGCGGGCCAGGTCTCGGACGTCAGCACCCACCATGCCACCAGCCCGACCAGGACCACCGTCGACGCCGCCGCGATGAGGGCGCTGCGGGCGCCCTCCTCGCGCGGCTGGCGCGGTCGTCGGGATCGGCTCGGCCAGAGCCCCGGACGCTGGATGTCGGGGACTCCCGAGGTCACGGTGCGGCTCCGGGCTCAGCCGGTGATGACCGGGATGGCGCCCTCCTGGCTGAGCCACTGGTCCTCGAGGTCCTGCAGGGTGCCGTCGTCGCGTAGGGTGGCGAGTGCGGCGTTCACGCAGGTGACCAGGGGGTTGCCGTCGGCGAAGAGGAGCCCGAACTCGTCGGGCGCGGCAGCCTCCGCCTCGAACTGGCCGGCGATGATCGCCCCCTCGACCTGCACCGCGATGACGAAGTACGCAGTCGGCAGGTCGACGACCAGCCCGTCGATCTGGCCCGCGTTCATGGCTGCCTCGACGTCGACGTTCTCGTCGTAGACGTTGGGCTCGGTGTCGGGCTGGATGATGTCCTCGATGAAGTCGAGGCTGGTGGTGCCGATGGCCGCGCCCAGCTTTGCGCCGCGGAGGTCCTCGACGGTGGTGGCGGTGGCCAGCTCGGACTCGGGGAAGGCGACCAGGGCCTGGCGGGTGACGTAGTACGGGTCGCTGAAGTCGACGACCTCGTCGCGCGCTTCGGTGATCGAGTACTGCTGGATGTTGAAGTCCCAGTCCTTGGGCCCGGGCGCGATGGCCTCGTCGAAGCCGGTGCGCACGAAGGTCACCTGGTCGTCGGTGAACCCCAGCTCGGCTGCGAGCTCGTACACCAGGGCGCCCTCGAAGCCGGTCCCGGACTCGGGCACGTCGAAGTTGTCGTCGCCCACCCCCATCCACGGCGGGAACACCGGCTCGCCGGTGGCCACGGTGAGCTGGCCCGCGTCGACCAGGTTCAGCTCGTCTGGGGTGCAGCCGGCGGCGGTCGTGCCGTCGTCGCCAGCGGTGTCGTCATCGTCGTCGCCGCATGCGGCAGCCAGCAGCGCCAGCGCCACCAGCGCGACGAGCAGCCTCGTGAGTGTCCTGCCTCGATCCACCATGTCCCCTCCAGAGCCGGTTGCCGGGAGACCTTATCGAAGCCGCCGTGCGGGGTGAGATCGAAGCCGCCGTGCGGGGTGAGATCGAAGCCGCCGTGCGGGGTGCTGCTGACCGCGCGTTCGCTCCGGCGCGAGATCGGCGATAGAACTACAACCAAGAAGCGTGGCGGCGTCTCTCCAACCCCGCCGCCGACTCGCCCATGAGCCAGCCCAACGATCTCGGCCAGACCATCGCCCGGCGTCTGCGCGACCTCTACCTGTCCCAGGCCGACCTGGCACGTCTGGTGGGCGTCAGCCAGCAGACGGTGTCGAAGTGGGTGAAGGGCGAGGCCAGGCCCCGGCCCGAGCGCCTCGCCGACCTGGCCGACGCCGTCGACGTGCCCGCCCGGGAGCTGGCCCTGCTGGCCACCGGGGTCAAGGCCGCCGATGCGGTCATGGTCGTCGTACAGTCGGACGACGGGGTGGTGGAGATCACGGGCATCCCGGCCTCGATCGCCGCCAAGGCCGGCCAGCTCTCCCGCGAGGACCAGGAGGCCATCCTGGCCTTCATCGACGTCAAGCTGAGCAAGCACTCCCGCCGCTGATTCTTCGTCGTCGCTGCGCGCGCCCGCTCAGATCCCGGCGCTGGTCGTCGGCTGCGGCATCCGTGCCCGGCGGATCCGGGGCCGCCGGCCCCGCCACACCGACGAGGCCAGGGCCATGCCCACCACCACGCAGGCGAGCATCCCCAGCGCCGAGACGCCGTACGCGGTGGCCCGCCCGAACGCGTCGTAGAGGCCACCGATCACGATGGCGGTGATCCCGGCGAACAGCGCCTGGGCGGCGCCGATGAGTCCCTGGGCGCCGGCCTGGCGGTCTTCGGGAACCGTCATGCCCACCGCCACCCCGGAGGAGGCGATGGTGAGGCCGTCGGAGACCGCATGGACCATGGCGAAGGCGAAGATCCAGCCTCCCCCGGGGAGCACCCCGTAGAGGGCCATGAACCCGGCGCCGATGACGAGCCCCGCGGCGGCGAAGCGGAACGGCCCGATCTGCTGAGCCAGCCGGCCCCCGGTCGGGCCCAACACGATGAGCGGGATCGCGAACAGGGTGATCCCCAGGTTCGCCAGCCAGGTGTCGGTGCCCAGGTCCTCGTGGACCACGTCCCAGAGGGCGTCGAAGGCACCGATCATCAAGAACGCGGCCGCTCCGAGGATCACGGCGCCGGCCACCTGGCGCTGGCGCAGCAGGTCGAGCGCGAAGCGGTGCCGGGCCACCTCGCCGGACTCGTCCACCCGCACGCTCAGGCTGAGGCCCATCGTGACCAGGGTGGCCGCGGCCACGACCACGAACGGTGCGGCGAGACCCATCGGGCCCACCAGCGCCGCCGAGATGGCCGGGCCGGTGGCGAAGCCGAAGACGTCGGCCGAGAGCAGCCGGCCCAGGTTGCGCCCGAGGCGGGCGGGCTCGGCCACGATCACGATGCGGCGGATGGCCGGGTTCGCCGCGCCGATGCCGAGCCCGGAGATGATCCGGCCCATCAGGATCGGCCAGAACGCCTCGCCGAAGGCCATCAGCAGCAGGCCGGCCACGTTCACGAGGGCCCCGATCAGGACGACGGCCCGGGCCCGGCCGTGATCGGCCAGTGGGGCCAGGACCACCTGGGCCACGAAGCCCGAGAGGAAGCCCACGCCGATGATCAGCCCGACCGCAGTCTCGCTGATGCCGTAGGCGTCGCGGTAGTCGCCGACGATGGTGAACAGCACCCCGTAGCCCGCGGCGAGGCAGGCGGACAGCGCGCTGAACATCCACATCGGCGACGCCTTCGAGGGCATCAGGGGAGCGTACGCACGCGCGGTCCCGGGCGCGCCGCTTTTCCCGCGGTGGTCGTGAGTCAGAGCACTCGGAGCAGCATCCCGGTGTCGGTCACCCCGATGAGCGAGGGTGCCCTGGTGGGCTAGGCCTCAGCCGTCAGCGAGCTCCTCGACCAGCTCGGCAAGCCGCAGCTCGCCGGCGCGGGTCTGACCTCCCCGCTCCAGGAACCGCTCCAGCAGCGCCGGCGCGGCATCGGTGCGCAGCAGATCCTGGAACAGCCCCGACTCGGTGACGAGCCCGGTGGTGAGGTCGGGGCGGGCCGCAGCCAGCGACGCCTTGGCCGCCCGGACCGCGTCGGGGGAGAACGAGCTGATCCGGCGGGCCAGCCCGTCGACGTAGTCGTCCAGCTCGTCGGGGGGCAGGGCCCGGGTGAAGTAGCCCCACCGCTCGCCCGTGGCCGCGTCCAGATCGACCCCGCCGAGGATCACCTCGGCGGCCCGGCTGCTGCCGACGAGGTGGGGGAGGCGCTGGGTCCCGCCCCCACCGGGCAGAATGCCGATCGGTACCTCCATCTGGTTCACCACCGCCCGACCGAGGGCGCCGTAGCGGAGATCGAGCGCCATCGCCAGCTCGCTGCCACCCCCGCCGACCCGACCAGCGATCTTGGCGATGGTCACCTTGTCCATCGTGGAGAACCGGCCGCAGGTCACGTGGAAGGCGTTCGGCTCGGTGGGCCGCTCGAAATCCGGGTGCCGGTCGAACCCGAGGATGGCCTCCACGTCGTAGTGCGCGATGAAGAAGTCGGGGTCTTCGCTCTGGAGCACGACCACGGTGAGCTCGCGATGGGGCTCGAGCCAGTCGGCGAGCTGGTGCAGCTCGATGAACAGCTCCTTGGTGAGCACGTTGATCGGCGGGTTGTCGATGGTCACCCACGCGATCCGCTCCTCGACGTGCACCCGCAGGTGCGCCAGGTCCGGTTCCATGGCGGCACTGTACGTGCGCAGCCGTACCGGGGGCCGCCAGTAGGGTGCCGGAGTGACGATCACCAGCGGGACCGACCGCGAGCCCTCGGGTCGCACCCGCCGCGCCGACATCGGGCGGCGCGAGCTGCTCACGTTCCTGTCGGCGACGATGGCGCTGATGGCGCTGGCCATCGACATGATCCTGCCTGCCCTCGACGACATGCGGGAGTCGTTCGGGCTGGCCCCTGACGACAACCGCGTCGCCCAGGTGATCACCGTCTTCTTCTTCGGGCTGGCGATCGCCCAGCTGGTGTTCGGGCCCCTCGCCGACCGGTACGGGCGCCTCCGGACGATCTACGTCGGCATCGCCATCTACGTGGTCGGGGCGGTGGCGTCGGCGCTTGCCCCGACCCTCGAGCTGCTGCTCGCCAGCCGGTTCCTGTGGGCGTTCGGCGCGGCAGCCGCCCGCGTGGCGGCTACCGCGATGGTGCGCGACCGGTTCGAGGGCACCGCCATGGCCCGGGCCTTGTCGGAGATCATGGCCGTGTTCGTGATGGTGCCGGTGTTCGCACCGGCGCTCGGCGCGGGCGTCAACGCCGTGCTCCCGTGGCAGGCCATCTTCTGGTTCTGCGCGGTCTGGGCGCTGATGATCGTTCTCTGGAGCCTGCGGATCCCCGAGACGCTCGCCCCCGAGAATCGCCAGGAGCTCGAGTGGCGATCGATGGCCGCGACGGCCCGCCGGGTGGTGACCACCCGGTCCACGATCGGGTACACCCTGGCCACGGTGTTCGTGCAGGGCGTGTTCACCGCCTACCTGGCCAGCTCCGAGCTGATCTTCGGCGAGATCCTCGGTCGGGGCGACCAGTTCCCGTTCATCTTCGGCGCCATCGCGGTGCTGTTCGCTGTCGGCGCGCTGGTCAACGGCCAGATCGTCGAGCGGTTCGGGATCATGCCGGTCGTGTGGGGCGGGCTCGTCATGTGGCTCGCCGGTTCGGGCGTCCTGCTCGCGCTCGCGACGGGCGCCGGGGGCCGTCCGAACTTCTGGGCGTTCACGCCGGCCCTCGCCATCATGTTGTCGTCGTTCATGGCCGTCATGCCCAACCTCAACAGCGCGGCGATGCTGCCCATGGGCGACATCGCCGGTGCTGCCTCGTCGCTCACCAGTGCCATTCGCCTCGGCGGCGGGGCGGTGCTCGGGGCCATCGTCGCAGCCCAGGTGGACACGACGGTGACGCCCTTCGTCGTGTTCCTCGTCGTCTTCGCCTTGTGTGCCACAGCGTGCGTGTACGTCACCGAGCGGGACCCGGCGGTCGAGGCGGCCGAGGGCTCGTGAGCGACCGGGTGTGTCGCTGGGGCGACAAGCCGCGTCCGGTGGTATACCGTCGATCGAGCTGGCTCGAGCTGGGCGTGGGGGGACCTATTCGAGGGTCGCCCCGGAAAGGGCGGAGCGATGTTCTCGGTCAAGGGTGATCGGCGGACCGGTCGGGGGAAGCGAACCAAGGCGTTCGCGGTCACAGCGCTCGTCGCGACGCTGCTGACGACCACCGGCGGGATCAGCGCGGGCGCGCAGCCTCCCGACCCGAACGTCCAGGGCGGGAACCTGGTGATCTGGGCCACCGACTCGGTGAAGATCGAGCGGGGCGCCACCGTGAACTCGAACGGCTTGCTGAGCGACATCGTCGCCCAGAACCCATTCGTGAGCGGGGATCAGTCGGTGCGCATGCTGCGCAACGCCAGCACCGATGCCAACACCCGGGTCATCGGCGACAACGTCCGGCTGGACAACAACTCCACCGCCGGCAGCGACGTCTACTACAACACCCTCAGCGGCAACGGCGCCATCGACGGCACCCCGTTCTCGCCGCTCGTGGTGCCCGTCCCCATCGCCGACGCTCCCGCGTTCCGCACCGGCACCCCCGGCGGCACCGACGTGAACGTCGCCCGCAACGGCTCCCAGACCATCACCCCGGGCGCGTACCGCGACATCATGGTCAACCGCAACGGCA
>JBFKRY010000064.1:0-19374 GCA_041636995.1 Acidimicrobiales bacterium
CGGCCGTCTGCAACGGCGGCTGCGGCCATCCTTGGCGGCGACTCGACTGTCGCCCTGCCGCGAGGCGGCGACGGGCGACCTGTGGGTGGGTGGGTGCTCCGTCGGGGGCGGCCATCCTTGGCCGCGTCCGGGGAGCCGGCCGTCTGCAACGGCGGCTGCGGCCATCCTTGGCGGCGACTCGACTGTCGCCCTGCCGCGAGGCGGCGACGGGCGACCTGTTCGTGGTCGTTCGGTTCGTCCGGGGCGGCCGTCCCTGGCCGCGTCCGGTCGCTGCGGCCCGAGGCGGCGATGGGCGGCTTGCGGGTGGGCGGGTGCGGGGTGACGTTGGGCCCTGCCGGTGGTGGGTGTGGGTCGAGGATGATGTGACCATGACGGACGTGCGCGCACCGAACCGCTCGGACGGCAACCGCCGTGCCGACCAGAAGCCGGTCTTCTTCAAGATCATGAACCGGATGGTCAACCCCGTCCTGGGGCTCGTCCTCCGGTCTCCGGCTCACCGCCTGGTGTCGGGCTGGGTCGCGGAGATGCAGTACACCGGGCGCCGCAGCGGTCGGTCCCGGCGAGTCGTGGTCATGTACGCGGCCCACGAGGACGGACGGCTGGTGATCGCGGCCGGTTCCCCCGAGGACAAGGCCTGGTGGCGCAACTTCCTCGACGGCACCACACCCGTCACGATCCGGGTGGGCGGACAGGTCCGAGTCGGCCACGCCGCGGTGGTGGCGGATCCGGATCGCGCGGCCGAGCTCGGTGAGGTCTATCGCGACCGGTTCCCCCGCACCAGTCGGGCAACCGGCGACATCATGGTGCTGGTGGAGGTGGTCCTCACCGGCGCCGACCAGCCAGGTGCCGAAGCCGCACCCGGGGCCCGGACCGCGCCTCCTCCGGTCGACGACCCGGCACACGCGCCAGGGCATCGCCATCTCCCGCCACCGAGCAGGCAGGCGTCCCCCGCAGCGCCCGACATCGGGGGGCGGCGCGACCAGCCGTGGATCCGTCGGTCTCACTCGGACAGCGGTCAGCGACGGTACCGCCGCGGTCGCTGAGGACAGAGGGCGGAAGGCTCGGACCGACCGGAGGGCTGGCACCGTCCGCCCCCAGGCGGCCGCCGGCGTCGTCGCGATCAGCCGATGGCCTCGACCAGGCCGTCGCAGTCGGCCACCGTCACCGTCACCGCCGAGTGGTCCCGGAACCCGATGACCCGCCGGACCCGCTGGTCGAAGTGAACGCACACCCCGGCGTCGGTGTTGGTGCCGAAGGTGAGGCCGTCGTCGACGAAGCTGAGCCGGGGGCCGATCGCTTTGTACCAGCGGTAGCCGGTGGTGACGTGGGCCCCGGACAGATTCTCGAGTTCGGTCTCGAGGCGCAGGAGCCCGAACGTGGCCCGGAAGCGCCCGTCCCCGGTGAGGGTGACGCCGTCCACCCCGTCGCGCACGCCCAGCATCCACAGGGGTGCCTGGAACCGCCGGTCGATGCGGTAGGGGAAGAAGCGGTCGGTCATCGGCGCTCGATCCTACGCATCAAACCCTCCTGGGCCACCGACGCGATGAGCGCGCCGCTCCGGCTGAACACCTGACCCCGGTTGAAGCCCCGCGCCCCCGACGCCGAGGGGGAGTCGGTGGCGTAGAGCATCCAGTCGTCGGCCCGGAACGGGCGGTGGAACCACATCAGGTGGTCGAGGCTGGCGTTCATCATGTCGTCCCGGTACGGAGAGATGTGCGGGATGATCGCGGTGTCCAGCAGGGTCATGTCCGACAGGTACACGAGCAGGCAGGTGTGGACGACCGGGTCGTCGGGCAGGGTGCCGTTCGCCCGCATCCAGACCAGCTGCTCGGGGGCCCGGCCCTCGAGGTGACGATACGGGAGGTCGGTCACGTATCGGATGTCGATGGGCTGGGGTCGGTCCCTCCACATGGCCGGGAACAGCTCGGGCTCCTCGGACAGGATCTGCGACCGGCTGCGAAGATGCTCGGGGTCGGGAACTTCCGGCATCGGCGCCTGGTGGTCGAAGCCGGGCTCGTCGATGTGGAAGCTGGCGGCCAGGTTGAAGATGGCCCGGCCGTGCTGGATGGCGACTACCCGCCGGGTGGTGAACGATCGGCCGTCGCGGATGCGGTCGACCTCGTAGAGGATCGGGATCGACGGGTCACCCGGCCGCAGGAAGTAGGAGTGCAGCGAGTGGACCGAGCCCTTTTCCACCGTGCGGGCCGCGGCCACCAGCGCCTGCCCCGCGACCTGGCCGCCGAACACCCGCTGGCGATCCTCGTCGGGCTGGACCCCCCGGAAGATGTTGACCTCGATCGGCTCGATGTCGAGGAGCTCGAGGACCGCGTCCAGCGCCGCTTGCACGCTCGACTGTCTAGCAGGCACACGCGGTGGCTCCGGCGCCGCTGGCGCCGGAGCCGGTCCGTGTCCCCGCCCGTGCCGTTCTACTGCCGGCGGGCGCTCCCGAGGATGTCGTCGCGGTCGCAGTCGCAGACGTCGCGCCCGGGCCCGCCGAACACATCGTCGATGTCCCGGTCGTTGGCGTCGATGAAGTCCCGACCCGGGCCGGCACGCACCACGTCCTCGCCGGTGCCGGCGTCGATGTTGTCGTTCCCGCTGCCCCCGCCGATGAAGTCGTCGCCCGAGTTGCCCCGCAGCAGGTCCCGTCCGGCGCGTCCCTCGATGATGTCGGGGCCGGGGCCACCCCGGATGCGCTGGCGCCCGGGGGCGCCCAGCATCTCGTCGGCACCCGGGCCGCCCTTCACGAGCACCCAGCCGCGGTAGAAGGCGTTCGTCTCGTCGCGGAGCATCTGGAAGGTGTCGTCTCCGGCTCGCAGCCAGAACTTGATCTTGGTGTTCTGGGTGAGCTGGATGCCCATGATGAGGCGCAGCGCATCGTCGCTGCCCGGGAAGTTCTCAGGAGCACCCATGAACACGAAGCCCGGCATGAGGGTCGCTTGGTCGACTTGCCTGGTCCCCCGGATCACGACTTCGTCGCGCTGGCCCTCGGGAACCTCGTCGAGGATCAGGGTGACGAACACCGCCTCACCGTTCATGCGCCAGGGCCCCTGGGCCAAGTCGATCCGGATCTTGTCGGCCTTGGGGTCGCCGAGGTCGATGATGGTGATCGAGTTGCCGGTGCCGCAGCTCACGTCGTTCACGAACAGCTCTCCGTTGCGCACGGCCAGATGCGTGATGTCGTCGGGGTTGGGTTCGTCGACCTGCACGACGAGGCCACCGGAGTCCGGTGCGAACACGCACCTGGTCTGGGCGGCGGCAGGCGGCGCGGTGACCACCAGGGTGGCGAGCATGGCGAGGAGCGCCAGCACCGCCTTGGTCCGTCCGCCGATCGATCGGCTTGCGGCTTGCTGAGTCATTCGTCGAACCCCGGATGTCGAGAAGGTGGATACGGCACTTCATCATGGCCGGTGGCCATGATCGCGTGACAGAGCAGAACTACACCATCCCGAGTCCTTGGATGGATCGGCTCACCCACGAGATCACTCCCCGAGGTGAGCCGACCACTTCTCGCGCGCGCCGATGGTGGGGCCGACATCCTACGCTGAGGTCGTGTCTGGGCGTCCAGTGGTGGTCGGCCTGGCGCTGGCGCTGACCGCTGGTGCCGGATGCGGGTCGGGTTCGCCGGCGTCGGTGGCAGCCGCAGCCACCGCCGCGCCGGCGGTGGAGCCGACGCTCGCACCGGTGCCCACGGCGGCGCCTTCCCCCTCGCCGACGCCGGAGCCGACCGCCACGCCAGCGCCGACCGCGACCGCGACGCCCGAGCCGGAGCCGGCGTGGGAGCTCGAGGTGCGCGAGATCGACGACGCCATCCGGGCCCGCGTCGAGCCCACCTCGTGGCGACCGGGGTGTCCGGTCGGGCTGGACGACCTGCGGCTGCTGACGTTCCCGCACCACGGCTTCGACGGCGGGATTCACCGTGGCGAGCTGATCGTGGCCGCCGAGTGGACCGACGCGGTCGGCCGGGTCTTCGAGCAGCTGTTCGATGCGTCCTACCCGGTGGAGCGGATCCGTCTCGTCGACGAGTACGGCGGTGACGACGGGGCGTCGATGCGGGCCAACAACACCTCGGGCTTCAACTGCCGCGAGGTCGCCGGCCGCCCGGGCGTGTGGTCCAACCACGCGTTCGGAACCGCCATCGACCTCAACCCGCTGATGAACCCGTACGTGCGCGGTTCGGTGGTCGATCCCCCGGAGGGAGCGGCCTACCTCGACCGGGGCAACGTTCGTCCGGGAATGATCGTCGAGGGCGACGCCGCGGTCGCCGCCTTCGGTGACATCGGCTGGGTCTGGGGCGGCCACTGGCGGAGCTCGAAGGACTACCAGCACTTCAGCGCCGACGGGAGGTGACGTCTCGCCTCCGGACATACTGTCTCGGTCATGGCGACGTTCTCCCCGAAGCTCTTCCGGTTCCTCGACGATCTGGCGGCCAACAACGACCGGGACTGGTTCAAGGCCAACCAGGCCACGTACGAGGCCGAGGTCCGCCAGCCCGCCCTCGACTTCATCACCGAGTTCGCCGAGCCGCTGGCCCGGATATCACCGCACCTCGTGGCCGACTCCCGGACCGTCGGCGGGTCGCTGTTCCGGATCCAGCGGGACACCCGGTTCAGCAAGGACAAGACGCCCTACAAGCTGAACACCGGCATGCACTTCCGCCACGAGCAGGCCGAGGACGCCCATGCGCCCGGCTTCTACGTCCACCTCCAGCCCCGGCAGTGCTTCATCGGTGCCGGCCTCTGGCAGCCCGAGTCGAGGGTCGCCTACGAGATCCGCGCCCACATCGACACCCACCCGCAGCAGTGGCTGGACGCCACGCGGTCGGACGGGTTCACCGAGGTCTACCAGCTGGCCGGCGAGTCCCTGGTCCGCCCGCCTCGCGGCTTCGACGCCGATCATCCCCTGATCGACGACCTCAAGCGCAAGAGCTTCATCGCCACCGCACCGCTCACCCAGCGGCAGGTCACCAGCGCCGGCTTCTCCGACCTGCTCGCCGAGCGCTTCCAGCGGGCCGTCCCCATGGTCCGATTCCTCTGCGACGCGGTGGGCGTGCCGTTCTGACCCCTGCCGTCACACGATGCCGAACGCCCGCCACAGCGGGACCACGGCGAGGACGAGCATCGCGATGCCGATGACGTCGAGCAGGCTCCCCTTGCGGAGGATCTCGCGAACCGTGAACAGCTCGGTGCTGTAGGCCAGCATCGTCGGCGGGGTGCCGATGACCAGGGCGAAGTCCACGGAGGACGCCACGGCCACCACCGCCACCAGCAGCGCCGGCTCGACCCCGATGAGCCCGGCGAGCGGGATGGCCAGCGGGATGAGGGTCGCTGCCGCGGCGGTGTTCGACGCCACCGTGGTGAGCCCGAGGGCCACCCCCGCGACCGCGGCGATCGCAGCCACATCGGCCCAGCCGCCCACGCCCTCGAGCTCGGTCACCAGCCAGTCCGACGTCCCGGTGGTGACCATGAACGTCCCGAGCGTCAGACCGCCGCCGAAGGTCAGCAGGGTGGGCCACGAGATCCGCGACAGGTCACCGGGCTCCAGACGGCCCAGGAAGAACAGCAGCACCGCCCCGCCGAGGGCCACGATGCCCGTGTGGATTCCGTGGGCGCTCTGGCTCAGCCACAGCACCATGACCAGCCCGAAGACGATCAGCACCTCCACCTGTGGCCGACCGACGGGGTCGGCGCGGCGGCGCTCCTCGGCGGCCACCGCGGCCGCCTCCCGGAAGCGATGGGCAGGGGCGTCGACGCCGCTCACGAGCCAGAGGTACACCGCCATGACCGGGAGGAACAGCACCACCATCGGCAGTCCGAAGGCGAACCACTCGGCGAAGGAGATCTCCCGCCCGGTGAAGCGCTCGATGAAGCTGATGGCCAGGGGGTTGGCCGGGGTCCCGATGGCGCTCCCGACGCCACCGATCGTGGCCGCGTAGGCGATCCCGAGGACGACCATCTTGCGGTAGCCGACGGAGCCGATGGGCTCGGTGACCGCGATGGCCACCGGGAGCAGCACGGTGACCGCGGCGGTGTTGGACATCCACATGGACATGAACGCCGCCAGGCAGAGCAGGGCCACGTACAGCCGGATCGGGCCGTTGCCCGCGAGGTCGACGATGGTGACCGCGAGCAGCCGGTCGAGGCCGGTCCGGCGCATCGCCTCGGCCATCAGGAAACCAGCGAAGAAGAGCACGATGATGGGGTCGAAGAACGGCGCCAGGGTGTCGGTGGCCGGGCCGAGCTCTGTCACCGCGAACGCAACCGGGATCGCCAGGGAGGTGACGAAGAGCGGGAACGCCTCGGTGACCCACAGCACGATCGCGGCGCCGAGCACGGCCAGCACCACGGCCGCACCCTCCACCGGTCGGCGTGACGCCGAGAACGCGCCCCCGTCGGCCTCGAGGATGGGGACGATCTCCCGGTCACCGTCGGACAGGACCAGTGAGATGGCCACATCCTCCAGCGCCGGTCGACGAGGCGGGTCGACGATGACCACCTCGACCTCGATCGGCCCATCGAGCCCCAGCCCCTCGGGGGCGAGGACCTCGAGCTCCGCCGACCCCGCTCGAGCGCCAGCCACGACCTCCTCGTCCGACCCGAGCTCGACCGGCACCGAGATCGCGGTCGCTCCCCGGTAGTCCACCTCCAGGATCCCCGGTCCGTCGGTCCAGTCCTCCGGAGCCAGCCATGCCAGGAGGAGGCCGACCGCGACCGCGACGGGGATGGCCCAGATCTTGCGGGTGCTGGCCTCCCCGGGCTCCCGCGCCGCTGCGCTCGTCACCATCGGGCCTCGCCTCGCCTGGCCGCTGGCTAGTCGAGGCCGAACGGAAGCTCGGTCACCACGCCGGTGCGGGGACCGGACTCGGTGTCGATCTCGAGCTCGCTGCCGGGACTGCAGGCCCGGGACCGGAGCAGGGCGATCCCGATGGTGCGGCCGAAGCGGTACGAGTGACACGCCGCCCGCACCTCGCCCGCCGGCTGCCCGTCCAGGGTCGCGGGCCAGGGGTGCTGGTTGGCGCCGGTCATCTCGCCGTCGATCCAGACGCCCATCCGGCGCCGGGGGACGCCTGCGGCGAGCTGGGCCCGGAGAGCGTCGCGGCCGATGAAGTCGACGTCGGCGTCGACGGACGTGTACTGCTCGAGCCCGGCCTCGAGCGGGCCGCAGGCGTCGTCGGTGTCGCCACGGTACGACAACAGGTTGCTCTCGATGCGCTCCACGGCGTTCGGCGCGCCGGGGCCGATCCCCCACGGGGCGCCGGCCGCCACCACCCGGTCCCAGAGCTCCCTCCCCCGGGAGCCGTCGCGCAGGTACAGCTCGAAGCCCCCCTGCTTGGACCAGCCGGAGCGGGACACGAGCAGGGGTATGCCGTCGAGGTCGGCGGGATGGAACCAGAAGAACTTCGTGTCGCGGACCCAGTCGCCCAGCAGGGCTGCCACCACCTCCTCGGCCTTCGGTCCCTGCACCGCCAGCGGCGACACGTCGGGCTCGGTCACCTCGACGTCGAGGCCCCGCTCGGCCGCGATGGCACGAGCCCACCACAGCAGGTCGCCGTCGGCGGTGGAGAGCCACCAGCGGTCGTCCTCGACCCGCAGGACCACCGGGTCGTTGAGCAGCCGGCCGGCATGGTCGCACACCGGCGCGTACCTGCCCTGGCCGACCCGCTGGCCCCGCAGGTCGCGGGCGGTGAGCACCTGGGCCAGGTGGGCGGCGTCGGGGCCGGCCAGCTCCACCTGGCGCTGGCACGACACGTCCCAGAGGGCCACCCCCTCGGTGAGGCGACGGTACTCCGCCTCGGGATCCCCGTAGCTCATCGGCAGGTACATCTGGTTGTACACCGACATGTGGGTGGCGCCGGCGGCGACGGTGGCGTCGAAGAACGGCGACTTCCTGACGCGCGGCCCGAACGCGATCTGCACGGCACCCTCCCCGGTGGATGGAGCTGATCGAACCGCCGGAGCGTAGCGACGCCCACGCGCTGCTGGCGAGCCCCGGGACGCGAGGACCTCCCCGGACCTGCGATCATGGCGCCCCATGACCGACGAGACGCTGCGCCGGTTCCGGGAGCGGATCGACGAGCTCGACGATCAGCTCATCCGGCTGCTGGCCGAGCGCTTCGAGATCACCAAGGCGGTCGGGGCCCACAAGGCCGCGGTCGGCCTGCCCGCGGCCGATCCCGACCGTGAGCGTGAGCAGGTGGCCCGGCTGCGCGCCATCGCCGAGGAGGTGGGCATGGACCCGGTGTTCTCCGAGAAGGTCTTCCGCCTGATCGTGGACGAGGTGATCCGCCACCACCTCCGCACCGCCGACGACTCCGGCGATCGCTGAACGCCCCCGGGTGGCACCGGGGCAGCGGTCAGGGGCTGAGGATGCGGGTCTCGCCCAGGTGGCCGGTCTCGTTCACCGAGCGCACCGAGCGGATCGGCCGGGACGTGGCCGCCTGGACCCGGGTGATGCTGCCGTAGTCCGTGCGCAGGCCGTGCACGTCGGGGTAGCGGAGGATCCGTCGCAGGAACTGCATGGTCACCATGCCGTGGCAGAACACCGCGACGGTCTCGCCCGGGTGCTGGACGATGATGTCCTCGAACGCCGCGGTCACCAGGTCGGCGAACTCCTCGACGTCGACGTCGCCGTGGAGGCTGGTCGGGTCCTCCATCACCGCCTGCCACGCTTCCCCGCCCTCGGCCTTCATCTCCTCCACCGGGACGTACGACGTGCTGTCCCGGTCGATCTCGGCCAAGTCGTCGACCACCTCGGCCTCGATGCCCAGGGCGTCGGCCAGGGGCCGCGCGGTCTCGCGGGCCCGGCGCATGGGGCTGGTCACCACGTGGTCCACCCGCTCGGCCAGCAGGAACCTGGCCACCGCCTCGGCCTGGGCCCGGCCGATGTCGGTCAGCCCCGGGTCGGCGGCCACCTCGAGATCCTCGACCCGTTGGGGTCGCCCGTGGCGGATGATGACGAGGTCCATCGGCGCCGGGCGGCTACCAGGGGTGGTCGGTGCCGTCCCAGCGGACGAAGCGGCCGCTGTCGGCGATGGTGAGGCCGAGGAGGGTGTCGACGATCGCCGCGGCCGCCTCGGGCACCTCGAGCTCGGCCCGCTCGGTGCCCATGTCGGTCTTGACCCAGCCGGGATGGAGGGCGACGAAGCACACCTGGTCGTTGGTGGTGGCCGACATGACCGTGATCATGTTGAGCGCGGCCTTGGACACGTTGTAGGCCACGTCGTAGGGCACCCGGGCGCCGACGACCATCGAGCCCAGCTGCGACGAGGTGTTCATCACCACCGGGTTCTCGCCGGCCTCGAGCAGGCCGATCAGTCCCCGGGTCAGCAGCATCGGCCCCAGGGCGTTGATCTCGGTCTCTCGCAGCACGATGTCGGGGTCGACCTGCCACGGGTTGCTGGCCCGGCGATCGGCGCCCAGCTCGGTGCTGGTGATCCCCGCGTTGTTCACCAGGATGTCGAGGGCGTCGGTCTCGCCCGCGATGGCCTTTGCGCAGGCGTCGATGCTCTCGTGATCGCCGAGGTCGAGGGGCACGATGCCGGCCGGGCCCAGCTCCCGGAGCTCGTGCGCCTGGTCGGGATCACGCACCGCGCCGTAGACCGTGTGCCCCTGGCCCACCAGGACGCGCGCCATCTCGAGGCCGATGCCCCGGTTGGCGCCGGTGATGACGATCCGTCTGCTCATGGCCCGAAACCTAGCCCAGGGCCTCGCGGGGGTGACTTGTCCGCGGGTCTCGGTGGCCGCGGCGCTCGTGCTGTCGATCCCGGGCGACTTCCGCCCCGCCCGGCGCGGGCACCAACGCACCGGTGCTGATGCGGGCGGAGATCCGGGAGGGGTTCGCCTGGCTGTGGCAGCACGATCTGCTCCGCACCCTGGCCATCGCCCTCGGGATGCTCAACGGCCTGGGCATGCTGGCCATGGCCGTCGAGGTGCTGTTCGCCCAGGAGGTGCTGGGCCTGTCGGCGGCGGGGTTCGGGGCCCTCACGGTGGCCGGGGGGGTGGGCGGGGTGGTCGGCAGCCTGGTCGGCGCCCGGGCCAGCCGCAGCATCGGCCCCGGGGCCTCGCTGTTCTCGACCGTCCTGGTCAGCGCGCTGGCATACGCCCTGATCGGGTTGGTGCCGTCGGTGCTCCTGGTCGGGGCCGCGTTCGCGATCACCGCTTTCGTCGGGATGATGTGGAACGTCGTCACGGTGGCCCTGCGCCAGAGCCTCATCTTCGACCAGCTGCTCGGTCGGGTGAACAGCGTCTACCGGTTCTTCGGCTGGGGCATGATGCCCGTCGGGAGCATCGTCGGTGGGGCGCGGGTGGTGGCGGCCGACGCGGTGACGAGCCGCGAGATGGCCCTGCGGGCGTCGTTCCTGGTGGCTGCGGCCCTCCACCTGGCGGTGTTCGCCTACGTGGCCCCCCGGCTCGGGACCGACCGGATCGAGGCGGCCAAGCGGGTGGGCATCCCCGCCAAGCGGCGCGCCGATGAAGCAGCCCGCGCCGAGGGCGCGCCGGGCTAGCGCTCCGGCTCCTCCGCCATGTCGGGCATCGGGTAGTGGATGCCGGGGATCCCGGCCGCCAGCGCCTGGTACCAGTCGGGCCGGGGCTGCACCGGCTCGTAGGGGGTGGGAACCATGGGCTGGTCGGTGTTCCACTCGTGGTGGATGGGCGGGATCTGGAAGGTGCCGTTGCTGGCGTTGGTGCCCCCGTCGACCAGCAGGTCGACGCCGGTGATGTAGCTGGCGAGGTCCGAGGCCAGGAACAGGACTGCGTTGGCCACCTCGTCGGCGTCGCCCACGCGGCGCATCGGCGTGCGGCTGGCGATCCAGTGGTCCATGCCCATGGCTTCGAGCGCCGGCCGGGTCATCTCGGTGACGATGAACCCCGGGGACACCGAGTTGACCCGCACCCCCCGGTCGGCCCACTCGCAGCCCAGCTGGTAGGTCAGGTTCAGCAGCCCGCCCTTGGCCGCGGTGTAGGCGATCACGTTCGCCTCGTTGCCGCCGCTGGCCATGATCGAGCAGATGTTGACGATCGACCCCCGGCCGTTCTCCAGCATGTGGCGCCCGCACTCCCGGGCGTAGACGAACGCGCCCACCAGATCGACCGCCAGGATGGCGTTGAACGTCTCGGTGTCGAAGCGCTCGGCGGCCAGGCCCCGCAGGTCGGCGATCCCGGCGTTGTTGACCAGCACGTCGATCGAACCGTGCTGGTCGATCGCCGCGGACACCACGCGGATCACGTCGCCCTCCACCGACACGTCGCCGGTCTCGGTCGTGACCTTCGGTGAGCCCCGGTCCCGGCACGCCTGGGCCACCGAGTCGAGCAGGTCGGCCGAGCGAGCCGTCAGCACCAGCTCGGCGCCGGCGTCGGCGAAGTGGTGGGCGAACACCTCGCCCAGCCCGTAGCTGGCCCCGGTGACGAGGACGGTCTTGCCGGTGAAGTCGAAGGTCATGGCCGGCCAACCTAACGGACGCGGCCGGACGGGGTCAGCCTCGGCCCACCAGGTCGAGCTGGCCCAGGACCTCCTGCTCGTTGGCGATGCGCTGGCCCAGCAGCGACTTGAGCGCGGCCACCCGTTCGGTGTCGGCGGCTGCGAACGCAGCCTCGATGGCCCGGCTCAGCGCGGCCGACGCCAGGTGATACCGCCTGGCGACGTCGGCCAGGTGCAGGCTGTCGGCGGGCGCGCTCCGGAGCTCGTCGAGGGCTGCGGCCGTGGTCGGCTCGGTGTCGCCGTCGAGGGCCTCGTCGATGGCGGCCATCTCCTCGTGCATCCAGCCGATCTCGTGGGCCGCCCGGCGGGCCAGCCGCTCCACCAGCTGGGCGATCTGCTCGAGGGTGACCGCTGCCGCGCCCTCGCCGAGCGCGGGGGCGATGGTGTTGCGGAGGTCGGCGGCGATGGCGTCGAGCACCTGGTCGGTGCGGGGCTGGCTCAGCATCACGTCCCTCCGTCGAGCGCGGCCTCGAGGGCCTCGGTGGCGGCCATCCAGGCGGCGTGGCCGAACAGGATGTTGTCGGAGTTGTAGGCGATGAGCGAGCCGGAGGCCTCGCCCCGAGCCAGCGCCGCGCCGCTCGCCATCAGCTGGCTGACCACGTCGATGACCCCGGCCACCGAGAAGTAGGCCACGACCGCGGGGTTGAGCTGTCCCTCGTCGTAGCCGGTGAGCTCCCGGTAGCGGGCGCAGAAGCCCTCGGGGTCGGCGTCGATGAGGTCCGGCGGGACCGCCTGGGCGTAGGCCTTGAAGTAGCCCAGGTCCTGGCGGGGGTCGCCCACGGTGGCCAGCTCGAGGTCGACGATGACCAGGTCGCCGTTCTCGTCGACGAGCATGTTGGCGGACGAGAAGTCGTTGTGGACCAGCCCCAGCGGCACCGGGAGCGGGCGGTGGGCGTCGAGCCACCCGGCCATGTAGTGGAAGATCGGGAGCGCCTCCACGTGGCCGTCGGCGGTGCGGCGCCACTTGTCGATCTGCTCGCCGAGCACGTCGTCGGTGGTGGGCCGAGGGGTCGAGGCGGGGATGGCGTCGACGGGCACGGTGTGGAGCGCGCCGGCCAGCTCGGCCAGGCGGACCGGCAGGTCGGCGGTCCCGTTGGCCTCGATCCAGGGCAGCGTGGACTGGGCCGGGCTGAACTCGAGCACCAGCGCCGGGGTGCCCACGTGCTCACCGTCGGCGTCGAGGAACCGGGCCGGGGGCGTGTTGACGTGTGAGGCGATCGCCGAGATCAGCTCGAACTCCTGGGTGCGGTCGGTCTCGATGATGGCCTGGCCGGGGGGCGGGTCGCCCCGGAGCACGAAGGTGCCGGACTCGGCCGCGCCGTCCAGCTCGAAGCTGGCGTCGAACCGGGCCATCAGCCGCGAGTAGCCGCCGATCATCTCCCCGTAGTGGGTGACCTCCACGTTGCGGGCACCGCGGGCCTCGAGGAGCGCCGCCACCCGCGCCGGCATCTCTGCTGGGTCCTGCATGCCCGCCGAACCTAGCGGATCGGGCTCCCTCGTCTCGCCTGCCGGGCCTCACCGGCGCCGTCTACCGCAGCACCTCGAAGGCCCAGTAGTGGGCGTCCTCGTCGCCGATGTAACGAGCGCCGTCGATGCAGGGCGGATCAGCCCATCGTCGATCGCCTGCCGGCGGCAGGCGTCGAACGGCGTGGTCGCGAAGTAGCTCTCCCGAGTCGTGGCCAGCACGAACCCGCCTGAGCGACTGATGCGGGTGGCCGACAGCACCACGGTCCCGAAGGCGTGGCGGCGGGCGCCAGCAGGCTGCCCATGTCGACGTGGCGGCGGGCCGAGGCGATGTGCTCAGCGTCGAGAGACCATGGGCCGTTCGGGCCCTTCCGTGTCGACGGCGGGTCAGCCGCGCAGCCGGTCGAGCGCCTCGCCGACCGCGGGCACGTAGCCGCCGCCGAACTTGATGGCGTGCACCACCAGCGGCGCCAGCTGGTGCAGCGGGATGCGATCCTGCCAGCCCTCGGCAAGCGGGGCCCGCTCCTCGTAGGACGCGTAGCACTCGGCGCCGAAGCCCCCGAACAGCCGCATCATCGCCAGGTCGAACTCACGGTGCCCGCCGTGCGCGGCAGGGTCGATCAACCAGCTCACTCCGCCCCGGCCCACCAGCCGGTTGCCGGCCCAGAGATCGCCGTGGAGCCGGGCCGGCGGCTCCACGGGGCCTCCGAGGGCGGGCAGCCCGCGGGCCACGGACTCGAGCTCGGCGATGGTCGCCAACGGCAGGGCCCCGGTGTCGCGCGCGAGGCGGACCAGCGGCAGCAGCCGGCTCTCGGCGTAGAAGTCGACCCAGGTGTCGGCCGGTTCGTTCGGGAGCCGTCGGCTGCCCGTGGTCCGCCCGTCCTCCCGCCCGAAGCAGGGGGCGCCGCTGGCGTGCAGGGCCGCCAGGGCCCGGCCCAGCTCGGCCTCGGTGGTGTCGTCGGGCCGTCCGGGTTCGATCCACTCGAGCACCAGCCACGGCGGGTCGTCGGAGACCGCCACCACCGCGGGGACCGCGACGGCATCGGCGTCGCCGAGCCACCTCAGCCCGAGGGCCTCGGTGGTGAAGAAGCCCTCGGGTGCGGTGCGGTGGGTCTTGGCGAACACCCGGTCGCCGTCGGCGAGCGTGACCCGGAACGACTCGGCGACGTCGCCGCCGCCCAGGCGCTCCATGCGCCGGACCTGCTGCCCGACGATCGCGGACAGCTCGTCGCGCACCAGGTGAGGCGCCGGTCCCGGCATGGGCGCCGAACCTAGCCCTAATGTCGGCGGGTGACCCGCGCGCTGGTGATCACCGGGGGCCATCCCTTCGACGACGCGGCGTTCTCCGCCGTGCTCGACGACCTGGCGTCGACGGGTGACGTGGAGGTCACGCGTGCCGGGCAGCCGGAGGCCCAGGCGTGCTTCGCGGCGGAGCGGGCGGCCGGGTTCGACGTGTTCGTGATGTACGACATGCCAGGGGTGCGTTTCGCCGGTGGCGGCCAGCCGGTGGAGCTGGTCGAGCCGCCGGCATCGTTCGTGGACGACGCCGTGGCGCTGCTCGACGCGGGGAAGGGCATGGTGTTCCTGCACCACGCCATCGCCGGCTGGCCCGCCTGGGAGGAGTGGGCCCACGTCATCGGCGGACGGTTCCACTACCGCCCGGCCGAGCTCGACGGTGTCGCGTACCCCGACTCCGGCTACCGCCACCACGTCACACACGCCGTCGACGTGGTCGCCGACCACCGGGTGACCGGCGGGGTGCCGGCGTCGTTCGAGATCACCGACGAGCTCTACCTGGCCCCGGTGCTGGAGCAGGCGGTGGAGCCGCTGCTGCGGTCGCGGCACCGCTTCACCGACGACGGCTTCTTCTCGGCGGACCTCGCGGTCCGGGGCCGGCGCGACGCCCGGGACGGCTGGACCCATCCGGCGGGCAGCGACCTGGTGGGCTGGGTGAAGCACGCCGGGCGCTCGCCGGTGGTGTACCTGCAGTTCGGTGACGGCCCGGCCAGCTACGCCCACCCCGTCTTCCGGCAGCTCCTCGCCAACGCCGTCGCCTGGGCCGCCAGCCCCGGCGCCCACGAGTGGGCCCGAGCCCGCCGGGCCCAGCGGGGCACCTTCGCCTGAACGGGCTACCAGCGCTCCCAGTGCGAGACCTCGCTCGCGGGGATGCGGTCGGCCACCTTGAAGTCGGTGCCGATCGTGTAGGCGATCGGGAACAGCCCTGCCTGGGTGACGGTGTCGTAGGGGATGTCGAGCAGCTCGGCCACCTCCCGCTCGTTCGGCAGGTGGAGGGTGGTCCAGGCCGAGCCCATGCCCCGCTCCCGCAGGGCCAGCATGAAGCTCCAGACGGCGGGCAGGATCGAGCCCCAGGCGCTGGCCTGGCGGAAGGTGGGGATGTCCCGGTCGAGGCGGGCCTCGGCCTCCAGGCACGGGATCAGCATGACCGGCACCCGGTGGAACACCTGCCGCAAGTACGTGGCCGAGGCCGAGACCCGGGGCTTCTGCTCGGTCCGGGGGTCGTCGGCGGCAAACACCGGCTGGTTGGGGCGGTCGGCGTAGGCGTCGTAGTTGGCGCCGTAGTAGTCGGCGATGACCTGCTTCTTGCCGGGGTCGGTGACGAACACCCACTGCCAGCCCTGGCGGTTCGAGCCCGTCGGCGCCTGCAGCGCGATGTCGAGACACTCCTCGATCACCTCGCGCTCGACGGGGCGATCCAGGTCGAGGCGCTTGCGCACCGATCTGGTGGTGGTGAGCACTGCGTCGGCGCTCAGTCCGAGCTTCATGGTCGGCGCCTCCCTACTGGTTGCCGTGGGCGGCCACCCATGCGGCCGTGGCCCGGCCCATCTTGCGGCCGTCGTAGCCGATGCGCTGGGTTGGGGTGATCTTGAAGATCACCCGTCTGGGCGAGTCGAGGAACCCCGCGAAGTTCCGGCGCCACTGCTCGTGCTCGTCGCCCGGCCGCAGGGCCTCGGCGAGCGCGGGGTAGAACCAGGCCTTGGTCTGTTCGTCGTCGAGGATCTCGCAGGTGCCCTTGTAGGTGACGGTCCTGCCCGGGCCCAGCTCGGTCCCGGTGGAGGTCACGCACACCGCGCAGCGGTTGTCCCGGCGCATGGCCGGGACCCGGGCCCGCTGGCTGGTCAGGGTGATCCAGAAGCAGCCCTCGGCCCACACGTAGGACATGATCACGCCCAGGGGCCAGCCCTCCTTGTTGGCCCAGATGAACGTGCACTCGTTCTGGGCCAGCAGCATGCGCTCCTCGTCCTCGTCCTCGAGCGTGTAGACGGTGACGTCCTCGTAGTCGAACACCTCGTCGGCCATGGGTCCCTCCCCTCCGGTGCGAGCAACATATCGCGCGGTCAATTCCGGGGCGCAGGGCCGGGCACCGGTCCGACGGCCCATTCTCGGGCGGGGGCGTCAAGAGCCGAGCCCCTACCGCCGATGGCGCCGGTGAACCGCCTGCTCGCGCCCCGGGTGCCTTGCGCCACCATCGGACGCATGCCACAGTGACGCCCCAACGGCGCGGGCACGTCGTCTCCCCGAGGATCACGAAGATGCCCAGCCGCTCCCCCTTGCCGAGGACCGCGCATCCCAAGCGTCGCGGCCTCACGTCCTGGACTCTCCGCGTGCTCGTCACCGTCCTCGCCCTGCTGGCGACCGCCCTGGTGAGCGCCTCGCCGCCGGCCGGCGCCCAAGCCCACACCGTGTACGTGGCTCCGTGGGGCAACGACGGCAACCCCGGCACCCGGTCACAGCCCAAGGGCACGATCCAGGGGGCGATGATCCTGCTGCCCAACGGCGGCGACATCCTGCTCCGGGGAGGCACCTACCACATCAACGGTGGCACCGCGTTCCTGTGGATGGGCGGCACCCGCAACCGGCCGCTGGTGGTCAAGTCGGCGCCGGGTGAGCGGGCCGAGCTGGTTTCCGGGGCCGGCCACCACTGCATCGCCACCAACCAGGACTACGTGCGGATCCGCAACATCGACTGCACCGGCTACGCCGGCATCGGCATCTTCGGGTCCAGCCACGTCAAGGTGTACGGCAACTACGTCCACGACCTCTGGGGCGACCGGCACCAGGGCATCATCGCCAATGGCGGGGTGCGCGACATCACCATACGCAAGAACACCGTGCGCCGGGTTCCCCACACCGGCATCCACGTCGGCGACACCCGGATGAACACCGCGCGCAAGATCGTCGTGGACGACAACGTCGTGCGCCAGGCGAACTACCAGTTCCGCCACAACAACCCGTGGGCCGGGGGCTGGGGGTCCGGGATCTCCGTCGTGGGTGGCGACGACGTGAAGGTCACCCGCAACGACGTGCGCCGCACCTACGGCGAGGGCATCAACTGCCCGCTGTCCAACCGCTGCCGGGTCCGGCGCAACGTGGTGGTCGACGCCTGGAACGCCCTGTTCTACGCAGACAACAGCACCAACTCGAAGTGGGAGGACAACGTGGCCAAGACCACCGGCGATCCCACCTTCACCCGCGACTACGGCTGGGGCCCGTACCAGGCCACCGGGTTCGCGATGGCCAACGAGACCGGCTGGTTCAGCGGCTCGGCCAACCCGGTGCGCAACAACATCGTGCGCAACAACGTGATGATCGACGTGAACCGGGGCTTCAGCTTCGGCCAGATCGGCACCGACGCGGGCATGCGCAACACCCTGGTGGCCAACAACACCATCGTGAACGCGGACTGCGGCATCGACATCGCCCCGTCGCCGAACAACTCCGGCAACGAGGTGATCAACAACATCGTGGTGCGCAAGCGGGGCGCCTGGAACTTCTGCGGCAGCGCCCGCGGTACCCGCTTCCGGTCCAACCTGTGGGCCTCGGGTCGCCGCGGCGCGGCGGCCCACTCCAGTGACATCCGGGCCGATCCCCGCTTCACCGTGGGCACGGGTCGGCGGGTGTCGAACTACAGGCTGCAGGCCAGCTCGCCCGCGGTCGACGCCGGCCGGTCGCTGTCCTACGTGTCGGACGACCGGCGAGGCCAGGGTCGACCGAGCGGCGCCGCCTACGACATCGGCGCCTACGAGCGGTAGGCCCGAACGGCCGCGATCCGGCGGCCGGGTCAGGACGAGGTCAGGACGAGGTCTGGTCCCAGTCGGGCCGGCGCTTCTCGCGCAGCGCCGCGGTCCCCTCGCCGGCGTCGTGGCCCATGAAGGTGAGCATCTCGAAGCCGAGGCTGGCGTCGAAGGCCGGCGCCGCCTGCTTCAGCCACAGGTTCAGGGCCCGCTTGGTGAGCCGGGCCGCGTCCTGGGGTCCGGCCGCGATCCTGGTGGCGACTCGCATGGCCTCGGGGAGCACCTCCTCGGCCGGGACCGCCTTGGAGACCAGCCCGATCCGGTCAGCGGTGCGGCCGTCCATGAAGTCGCAGGTGAGCAGGTAGTACTTGGCCTTGGCCATCCCGCACAGCAGTGGCCAGATGATGACCGCGTGGTCGCCCGCGGCCACCCCCAGGCGCAGGTGCCCGTCGGTCAGCCTGGCGTCCTCGTTCATGATGCTGATGTCGGCCATCAGGGCCACGGCGAGGCCGGCCCCCACCGCCACCCCGTTGATCGCCGAGACGATGACCTTGGAGCACTCGGTCATCCGGTGGACGATGTCGCCGGCCTCGCGGAAGGCGGCCATCATCCCGTCGTAGTTCTGCACCATGGTCTCGATCCAGGCCAGGTCGCCGCCGGCCGAGAACGCCTCGCCGGCGCCGGTGACCACCACCACCCGGGTGTCGGGGTCCTCGTCGATGTCGCGCCACACCCGGCTCAGGGCGTTGTGGTCGGCGGCGCTGGTGGCGTTGAGCGCCTCGGGCCGGTCCAGGGTCAGGACCAGCACCCCGTGTTCGGGGCGCTCGAAACGGAGCCCCGGGTACTTCTCGAACCAGTCATCGGACACGGGGTCTCTCCTCCCAGGCCCTCTCAGGCCATCGTCAGCCCGCCGGACACCGACAGGGTCTGGCCGGTGATGTAGCCGGCGCTCTCGCCGGCGAGGAAGGCGACGGCTGCCGCCACCTCGTGGGGCTCGCCGAGGCGCTTCATCGGAACCGCCCGGCGCAGCCCGTCGATCACCCGGGAGGCGTCGTCGGTCTGCGATGCCAGCTCCGCCAGCAGGGTGGTGTCGGTGGGGCCGGGGCAGACCGAGTTGGCGGTCACCCCGGCGCGTGCCACCTCACGAGCCAGGGTCTTGGTGAAGGCGATCACCGCGCCCTTGGCGCCCGAGTAGACCGCCTCGAGCGAGGAGCCCACCCGCCCCGCGTCCGAGCTGATGGCCACCACCCGACCCCAGCCGGCCTCGAGCATCGGGGGCAGGCACGCCTGCACCGTCCGCAGGTGCCCCTTGTAGTTGATCTCGATCACCCGGTCCCAGAAGTCCTCGTCGGTGTCGACGAAGGGCATGAACGCGTCCCAGCCCGCGTTGTTCACCAGC
>JBFKRY010000065.1:0-18966 GCA_041636995.1 Acidimicrobiales bacterium
GCCAAGCGGGGCGCGGTGGCGGTGCTGGCCGGCGGCGGGCTCGGGATGCTGGCCACCGCGGCCGCGCCCACGTACGGGGCCATGCTCGCGGCGTCGGTGGTGGCCGGGCTGGCCCAGTCCGGGGGCAACCCGTCGACGAACAAGCTCATCGCCCTGCACGTGCGCCCGGGCGCTCGCGGCGCCATCACCGGGGTCAAGCAGTCGGGGGTGACCCTGGCCCTGTTCCTGTGCGGGCTCACCCTGCCCGGATCGTCGTCGCTGTTCGGGTGGCGGACGGCGGTGGCGGCCTACGGGCTCATCAGCCTGGCCCTGGCCCTGGTGGCGTGGGTCCGCCTGCCCGGCGACATCGTCGACGGGGCCCCGGCGGCGGTCCGGGACCGTCGGGCCCCCCTCGACGGGTTCGTGTTCCGCATCGCCCTCTACGGGTTCCTGATGGGCGTGGTGACCGCCGGCATCCTGCGGTTCCTGCCGCTGTACGCCGAGGAGGAGCTGGGCTACAGCGAGACGGTCGCCGGCCTGGCGGCCGCGGTGGTGGGCCTGGCGGGCATCGTGGCCCGGATCACCTGGGGTCGCCTGGCCGAGAACCGGGTGGGGACCCGGGCCGCGCTGGTGGTGCTGGCGGCGCTGGCCGCGACCACCACGGTGCTGCTCGCCGTGGCCCCCACCGTGGGGGCCTGGCTGCTGTGGCCCATCGCCCTGCTCACCGCGTTCAGCGCAGTGGCCTGGAACGCCGTGGGGAACCTGGCCATCATCCGGGGCGTGGGCATCGAGGCCGCCGGTCGGGCCACCGGGGTGCTGCTGCTCGGCTTCCTGATGGGCCTGACCATCGGGGCCCCGATGGTGGGCGCCATCGTGGACGCCACCGACCGCTATCCGGTGGCCTGGGCCGTCCTGCTGGTCACCGCGCTGGCCGCCGGAGCGACCGTCCTCGCCGGCGACGAGCCACCGGCGGCGGACGCCCCCCTGCTCAGGACGGCGGGAAGCCGACCACCTGGCCCCGGTTGATGGAGACCCAGTCACGGGCCTCGAGGTAGGGGCGGAACGTCTCGGCGATGACCTGCTCGTCGTCTCGGGTCTTGGGCCGCTGCAGCTCGTAGAGGTGGGGGAAGTCGAGCCAGCCGCAAACCAGGTCCCAGAGCCGCAGGGCCGCATCGCCGGCGGGCGGGTCGATCAGCACCGGGCCGAAGAGGGCCTGCTCGGACCCGTCGGGCATCGGGAAGAACAGGGTGGGCACCCCGTAGCCCCCGGCCGCGACCACCTTGTCGTGCTCGGCCTTCACCTCGTCGTGGGTGGTGGGGTCGGCGATGGCCTCGTCGACCAGGCCGGGGTCGAGCCCCAGCTCGGCCAGCAGGTGACGGGCCACGTCGGGCTCGTGAGGCTTCTTGCCGTCGACGTGGAGCGCGGTGCCCGCGGCGTGGTACCAGGCGTCGAGGCGGGCCATGTCGGTGCGCCGGAGCAGAGCCCCGATGCGCATCATCGACCAGCCGTAGGACCACTCGCGCTCCCAGGGGTGCTTCTTGCCCTCGCGGCGGTTGATCTCCTCGAGGCTGAAGAACCGCCAGTTCACGGTGAGCCCGAGCTGATCCCGGACGTCGCGCATCCACAGCGAGGTCTGGTACGCCCACGGGCACATCACGTCGAAGTGGAAGTCGAGGCGTTCGGGATGGTGGGGGCGAGTCATCAGAGCAGCGCTTGGTAGACGGTGGCCTTGAGCTGGCGGCGGATCGGGTAGTAGCTCGACGGCATGAACTGGGTCATGAAGATGGCCGTGATCCGCTCGACCGGGTCGACGAAGAACGCGGTGCTCGCGGCGCCGCCCCAGGCGAACTCGCCGATCGTGCTCACTGCGCCGTTGGCCGCGGGGTCGGCCACCACCGAGAAGCCCAGCCCGAACCCCATGCCCTCCATGACGGTCTCGCTGAACAGCGACTGGCCCATCTCGTTCAGGGTGCGGCCCCCGGGGAGGTGGTTGGTGGTCATGTACTCGAGGGTGCGTCGGCCGATGATCCGCTTGCCGTCCAGCTCGCCCCCGTTGAGCAACATGTCGCAGAACCGCTGGTAGTCGTCGGTGGTGCCGACCAGGCCCCCGCCACCGGAGAGGAACGTGGGTGGCTCCGCGTACCTGCTCCGGTCGTGGGCGTCGATGCGCATGAGCCCGCCGGTGGGCTTGCGGGTGTAGTTGGACGTGAAGCGGTGCAGCTGGCCCGTCGGCACCGAGAAGCCGGTGTCCTCCATCCCGAGCGGCGCCAGGATGTGGTCCGAGAAGTACTCGTCGAGAGGCTGGCCCGACACCACCTCCACGATGCGGCCGCAGACGTCGGTGCTCACCGAGTAGTTCCATGCCGAGCCCGGCTCGAACAGCAGCGGCTTGGAGGCCAGCACCTTCATGGCCTCCTCGAGGGTCATGTCGGGCAGCTGGAAGTCGCCCAGCCCGGCGGCCCGGTACAGCGCGTCCACGTGGTGCTGGTTGAGGAACCCGTAGGTGAGCCCGGAGGTGTGTCGCAGGACGTCGTGCACGGTCATGGGCACGATGCAGGGTCGGGTCCGGGGGTCCATCGGCGTGCCCCCGGCCCAGACCGGAGTGCCCTCGAACTCGGGGATGTAGCGCGAGACCGGATCCTCGAGCAGGACCAGGCCCTGCTCGTAGAGCTGCATCAGGGCGATGGACGTCACCGGCTTGGTCATGGAGTAGAGCCGGAAGACGGCGTCGTCGCGCAGCGGCAGGTCGTCGTCGATGTCGGCCAGGCCGACGGTGTGGCGCAAGGCCACCTTGCCCTCGTGGGCCACCTGCACCTGGATGCCGGCGACCTTGCCGGTGTCCACGTAGCGGTCGGCGAAGTCAGCCACTCGCTGCAGGCGGGCCTGGTCGAATCCGGAGGTTCTCAACTGCACTCCCTCGTGGCCTCTCGGCGGTCAGCCCGTCCACGATGGCACGCGCGCCGGAACGACCGCATGTCGTGGGCCGGGGCTACTCGCGGCCCCAGGGGGGCGGCTCGGCGCCGTCGGGCGGGGCCAGGGCCGCGGCGCCGGCGGCGAGCATGGCGTCGATCTGGACGTCGGTGTAGCCCAGCTCGGCCAGCACCGCCCGGGTGTCGGTTCCCGGCGGCACCATCGCCCGCCGCACCCGGGTGGGGGTGCCCTCGAGGGTCACCGGATGGCGCAGCACCCGCACCGGGCCCCGCGCGCCGTCGAGGGTGACCGCCGGCTGCAGCACCGCCACCTGTGGATCGTCGAAGACCCCGCGCGCGTCGAGCACCGGACCGGCGGGGATCCCCGCGTCCACCAGCGGCGCCAGCCACTCGTCGGTCCTACGTCGGGCCAGGTGGTCCCGGAGATGTCGGTCGAGCTTCCCACGGTGCTCGGCCCGCCCGGCCGCGTCGGCGAAGCGGGGATCGGCGGCGATCGAATCGGCACCGATGGCGTCGACGAACGCATCCCAGCGCCAGGTCGCGGCGATGTTCAGGTATCCGTCGCTGGTGGCGAAGGTACCCATCGCCGGCAGCGACGGGTGGTCGTTGCCGGTCTGGCCGGGGATCTCACCCTCGTTGAGATAGCGGGCCAGCTGGAAGTCCATGAAGTACACCGCCGCCTCCAGGAGCGAGGTGTGGACCCACTGGCCTTCGCCGGTGCGCTCCCTGGCGAGGAGCGCCGCGAGCACTCCCTGGGTGAGCAGGGTGCCGGCCGCGGTGTCCGAGATGGCCAGACCCACCCGCCACGGACCCGTCCCCGGCGGCCCGGTGACGCTCATGATGCCGCTCATCCCCTGCGCGATCTGGTCGACGGCGGGCCGATCCGCATAGGGGCCGTGCTGGCCGAACCCGGAGATCGACGCGTAGACCAGCCGCGGGTGACGGGCCCGCACCACGTCGGGGCCGATCCCGAGCCGGCCCTTCACCGGGGCCCGGAAGTTCTCGACCAGAACGTCGGCGGTGGCGGCCAGCCGGTGGAACGCGTCGAGGCCGTCGCCGGTGGTCAGGTCGAGGACCACCTCCCGGCGGTCCCGGCGCAGGTTCTCCGCGTCGGAGCCACCGAGGTCACGGTGGCCGGGCCGGCTGACCCTGATCACCTCGGCGCCCAGGTCGGCCAGCTGACGGGCACAGGTGGGACCCGCCCGAGCCACCGTCAGGTCGAGCACCCGGATGCCGTCGAGCGCACCGGTGGGCTCGGTGCCGCAGTCTGCCATGGGCCCATCATGCCCGCGGGTAGGGTCCTCGCCGTGACTCGACAGATCGACACCGGCACCGATCGCCTGCTGGCCCACATCGACGACGGCGGGGTCCTCCGGATCGTGCTCTCGAACCCCGACCGCTTCAACAGCCTGACCGCCGACATGTTCGTGGGAATCCGGCGCCTGCTCGTGGGCGCCTCCGACGACGACCGGGTCCGGGCGGTGCTGATCCGGGGCGCAGGCGACGCCGCCTTCGCCTCCGGGGCCGACCTCGGGGAGCAGACCGAGCGCGCCGAGACCCACACCCCCAACCCCGACCGGGGCGACTTCGTGCCCTCGCTGCTCTCCTGCACCAAGCCCGTGGTCGCCCTGATCCACGGGTACTGCCTCGGCGCCGGGCTCATCGTGGCCATGACCGCCGACCTCCGCATCGTCGCCGACGACGCCCAGTTCTCGATCCCGGCGACTCGGCTCGGCGTGGCCTACCCGCTGGCGGCTGTGCAGCTGCTGGTGGAGATCGTCGGGCGAGGCGCCGCGGCTCGGATCCTGCTGCCGGGCGACCGCTTCGACGCCGCCGAGGCCCTGCGGCTGGGTCTGGTGACGTCGGTGGTCCCGAAGGCCGAGCTGGAGTCCACGGTCGATGGCCTGCTGGCCACCCTGGCCGCCAGCGCGCCGCTGTCGATGGCCATCGCCAAGGCGTCGATCGCCAACGCCGCCACCCCGCTGCGCCACGACGTCGCCGAGCTCGAGGCCCGCATCGACGGGGCCTGGGCCAGCGCGGACGCCAAGGAGGGCATGCTCGCGTTCTTCGAGAAGCGCCCGCCGGCCTTCGAGGGACGCTGAGCGCCGTCCCGCAGGTGGCAGACTGGCACGGTGCAGCATCTCACCGCCGAGCAGCTCCAGGCCGGGCTCGCCCACATCCTGGCTGCTCCATCGGACCAGGGAGTGGTCGAGATGGTCATCCGGCGCCCCACCACGGGTGAGCGCGAGATCCTCGACGAAGCCGAGCTCAGCACCGCGGAGGGCGTCGTCGGCGACAACTGGTCGACCCGAGGAAGCTCGCTCACCGCGGACGGCGGGCCCCATCCCGAGATGCAGCTCAACGTCATGAACTGCCGGGTGACCGACCTGGTGGCCCGGAGCCGGGACCGCTGGGCGCTGGCGGGCGATCAGCTGTACGTCGACTTCGACATCACCGAGTCCAACACCCCTGCCGGCACTCGCCTCGCGATCGGGACCGCGGTCATCGAGGTCACCGCGCAGCCGCACCGGGGTTGTGCCAAGTTCACCCAGCGATTCGGGCTCGACGCGCACCGCTTCGTGAACGACCCCGAGCACCGGGAGCTCCACCTGCGGGGCATCAACGCCAAGGTGGTCCAGCCCGGAGTGATCCGGCCGGGCGACCCCATCGTCAAGCTCGGCCCCTGAGGTCCCGGGAGCCGATGCCGAATCTGCTCGGGGTGGACACCGGCGGCACCTACACCGACGCCGTCGTGGTCGACGAGGCCACCGGCGGTGTGCTGGCCAAGGCCAAGGCACCCACCAGCCACGACGACCTCGCCACCGGGATCGGCGCCGCCATCGACGCGGTGCTGGCCGAGGCCGACATCGGCCCGGACGGTATCGACCTGGTCTCGCTGTCCACGACCCTGGCCACCAACGCCCTGGTCGAGGGTCGGGGACGCCGGGCCTGCCTGGTCCTGGTGGGCTTCGGCGAGGGCGCCCTCGACCGCGGCGGCCTGCAGGCCGCGCTGTCCGACACCGAGGTCATCGTGACCGCAGGCGGCCACACCTCGCACGGCACCGAGCTGGCCCCCCTCGACCTCGACGCACTGGGGGCGGAGGTCGAGGCGCTGGCCCCGTCGGTGGACGCCTACGCGGTGACCTCCCAGTTCAGCGTGCGCAACCCGGCCCACGAGCTTGCCATCCGCGACCTCATCCGGGAGCGCACCGCGCTGCCGGTGACCTGCAGCCACGAGCTGTCGTCGGACCTGAACGGACCCCGACGGGCGCTCACCGCGCTCCTCAACGCCCGGCTGATCGCCCTCGTCGACGACCTGATGGAAGCGGCCGGGCGGATGCTGGCCGACCGGGACATCGAGGCCCCGGTCATGGTCGTCAGGGGGAACGGGAGCCTGGTCTCCGCCGATTTCGTCCGGGACCGGCCGATCGAGACCATCCTCTCGGGTCCGGCGGCCAGCGTCATCGCCGCGAGCCACCTGGTGGGCGCCGCCGATGCCCTGGTCGCCGACATGGGCGGCACGACCACCGACATCGCCATCGTGCACGACGGCCGGCCCGACATCGACCCCCACGGCGCCGAGGTCGGGGGCCACCAGACGATGGTGGAGGCGGCCCGGATGCACACCCACGGCCTGGGCGGTGACAGCGAGATCGGGCTGGTCGACGGACCCGCGGGCACCGAGCTGAGCGTCGGGCCCAGGCGCGTGGAGCCGATCAGCCGCGTCGCCCTGGAACAGCCCGACGTGGTGGCCGAGATGCTGCGGCGCCAGCAGGGCATCGCCAGCCCGGGTCCGCTCACCGGCACCGTGGCCATCCCCACCGCTCGGCGCCACACCGGCGAGCTGGCCCGCCCCGAGCGCGAGGTGCTCGACGCGCTCGGCGAGATACCCGCGGCCGCGGATCTGCTGGCCGGTAGCCAGGTGCACCAGCGGGCCCTCCGCCGGCTGGTGGCGGGCGGGCTGGTCCGGCTCTCGGCTCTCACGCCCACCGATGCGGCCCGGGTCCTGGGCCACCAGCCGAACCTCGACGGCCAGGTTGCCGAGCTCGCCGCCTCGCTGTTCGCGCGCCGTCGGGATCGCCGTGGCACCCCGATCGCGCCGAGCGCGGAGGCGCTGGCCCGCGCGGTCGTCGCTGCCGTCGGACGCAAGGCGAGCGAGGCGATGCTGGCCTCGGCCCTGGAGCGAGACGGCCTCCCTGGGGCTGCGGCAACGTCGGCGCTGGCCCGCCGGGCCCTCGCCGGCGAAACCGGCGTGGCCCGGGTGGACATCGGGCTGGCGATCCCGATCGTGGCCCTCGGCGCGCCGGCTGGGGCCTACCTCGCGACCGCCGCCGAGCTGCTCGGCACCAGCTGCGCGATCCACGAGCACGCTGACGTCGCCAACGCCATCGGCGCGGTCGTGGGCCGGGTCAGGATGTCCCGGTCGATCACCGTCGGCGCCCCCCGCCGAGGCACCTACGTGGTGCACACCGGCGACGATCCGCAGACGGTCCACGACCTCGGGGCCGCCAGGGAGCTGGCCCGGGCAGCTGCAGAGGCCGGGGCTCGGGCCGACGCCGAGGCCGCCGGGGCGCGCCAGATCGCGATGGAGTGCCGCTGGGACGAGCGCAGCGCCACCGTCGAGGGCCGGCGCCTCTTCGTGGAGGGCCGGCTCACCGCCGAGGCCACCGGCCGCCCCCGCCTCCGACCCCGGGGTCAGACCCCCGACGAGGAGGGGTCGGACCCCACGGAAGACGGGGTCTGACCCCACTGGTCGGGGAGGGAGACCTCGAGGATCTCGGTGCCGGGCCCGACGGGCACCATCGAGAACGGTTCCGCCGGGGGGATGACCACGCTGTCGGCAGGGCCGAGCTCGAGGCGCCGCTCCCCCACGCCGAGGGTCACTGCGCCGTCGAGGACGAAGCGGAACAGCAGCTCGGCGTGGTGGGTGGTCGGCGGGACCGCGGTGTCGCGCCCCAGCCGCAGCACCCGGGCGCCGGCCAGGCCGTGGGTCGCCGCGCCGATCCCGGTGTCGCGCTCCAGGCGGCCCTCCCCCACCGGTTCCCAGCTGGCGGCCGCAGCCACGTGCCGGACGAAGCGCTGGCCCCCGAATTCCCGCTGCGGATCGAGCACCCCGGTCGGGAGCACGATCTCGTGGTCGGCGAAGGTGTCGTGGTCGGCCGGGCATCCGATCTCGATCACCTCCAGCCCCGGTGAGCTCTCGAGCACCCGGTGCCGGATGCCCGGCGGTTGCAGCACGCAGTCGCCCGGCGCCAGCACGAACGGGGGGCCCTGGTCCTCGTAGACCACCCGGACCCAGCCTCGGTAGCAGTAGATCATCTGGAACCGGACGTGGTGGTAGTGGGCGTAGTCGGGTACCTCCCCGCCGCCGTCGATGCGGATGTGCGAGGCGATGAACCGCCCGCCCAGCCGACCCGGGATCAGGTCCCGATAGCCCATGCCGACCCGGCCGGCACCGAACCCGTCGGCCTCGCTGCGGCGGCTGACCACCAGGGCAGGTTGCAGCGGCGGCAGCTCTCCCGACGATGGCGGCGGGCGCGGGGCGACCACCACACCGGCCGGCGCCGAGCCGGCGAGCGCCTGGCGGAGATCGTCGAGGCCGAGGGCCGGCGCGGTGGGGGCGGCGGCGTCCCGGCGAAGCCCGACCGCGATCCCGTGGCCGGACAGATCGGCCTCGCGCGGGCTGTCGGCCGGCGAGATCCGGTCGACGCGGAGCCCGAGCACCGAGGTGAAGTGGTCGAGCGCGGCGTCGAGATCGGCGCAGCCCACCACCACCTGCATCTCGGGCACGCCGACCTCGTCCTGCATTGACCGCGATCATCGGGTCTTGTCGCCCGAACTGTCGATGTGGTCGACTCGGGGCCATGACCAGCCGTGATGGCGCGCCGCTGCGGGTCGCGATCATCGGTGCCGGGATGTCGGGCATCCTCGGCGCCATCAAGCTCCGAGAGGCGGGGATCGACGACTTCACGATCTACGAGAAGGCCGACGAGGTGGGCGGCACCTGGCGCGAGAACCGCTACCCCGGCATCGCGTGCGACGTGCCGTCACACCTCTACAGCTACTCCTTCGAGCCCAACCCCGACTGGAGCCACCGGTTCTCCCCCGGCTCGGAGATCCAGCGGTACTTCGAGGAGGTGACCGACCGGCACGGCCTCCGCGACTGCATCCGTTTCGGCGACGAGGTCACCTCCCTCGAGTGGGCCGACGGCCGCTGGACGCTGCAGACCCGGGGCGGGGTCGAGGATCGCTGCGACATGGTGATCGCCGCCACCGGGGTGCTCCACCATCCCTACGTCCCGGAGCTCGACGGCGTCGAGACCTTCGGCGGGGCCTGCTTCCACAGCGCGCGCTGGGACCCCGACGTGGAGCTCGACGACCGGCGCATCGGGGTCGTCGGCACCGGCTCCACCGGGGTGCAGATCACCGGCGCCCTGGCCCCCCGGGCCCGGCGCTACCTGCTGTTCCAGCGGACGCCACAGTGGATCCTCCCCTACGAGAACCCGCCGTACTCCGACGATGAACGAGCGCTCTTCCGGTCCGACCCCGCAGTGGTGCGGCACATGCGCGACGAGATGTCGCGGCGCTTCGCCGAGGGATTCTCCAACGCGGTGGTGGACGCGTCGTCGCCGCACATGGCCGAGATCGAGGAGCTGTGCCGGGCCAACCTCGAGGAGAACGTGGCCGATCCCGAGCTGCGCGAGCGGCTCCGGCCCGACTACCGGGCTGCGTGCAAGCGGCTGGTCATCGCCGAGAACTTCTACCAGGCCCTGCAGCTCCCGCAGTCGGACCTGGTGACCGAGCCCATCGAGCGCGTCGAGCCCGACGGCATCCGCACCGCCGACGGGCAGCTCCACGAGCTCGACGTGGTGGTCCTCGCCACCGGGTTCCGGCCCGACCGGTTCCTGCGGCCCATCGCCGTGACCGGCGACGGCGGGGTCCGCCTCGACGACGTCTGGGCCGAGCGGCCCACCGCCTACCTGTCGATCTCGATCCCGGACTTCCCGAACCTGTTCATGCTGAACGGACCGAACGCCCCGGTCGGGAACTTCTCGCTGATCGAGATCGCCGAGCTCCAGTTCGACTACATCCTGCAGCTGATCGACCTGGTCCGCAGGGGGCGCTGCACCGCGATCAGCGCCACCGCCGCCGCCCTCGAGGAGTTCGACGAGGCCCGGACCGCTCAGGCCATGAACACGATCTGGGCCACGGGCTGCCGATCCTGGTACCTCGACGATCGGGGCATCCCCTCGGCCTGGCCATGGACCTTCGACCGCTTCCGGGAGGCGATGGCCGCACCGGAGCTGGACCACTACCAGTCCGTCACCACCGACCCCGCGGCGACCTCACGGCACGATCGCGTCGCCCGGTAGCGGGCCGTCGCCGCAGAGCGCGGCCTGCATGCGTCGCATCCCCGCCAGCCAGCGGTCGATGTCGGAGACCTTCCGCCGGGTGTACTCGGCCACCTCCGGGTGTGGCAGCACCAAGAAGCGCTCCTCGGCGATGGCGTCGAGGCAGGCCCGGGCCACGTCGGCGGGCTCGAGCACCCCGTCGCCGCTGGCCACCCCGCCCTCCCAGTCCTCGCCGGGGACGGCTGGCGCGTCGGGGCTGTTGGCCAAGATGTTGGTGCGCACCGCCTGCGGGCACAGGACCGACACCCGGATGCCCTGGTGGTGATGGGTGATGGCCAGCCACTCGGCCAGGGAAACCGCCGCGGCCTTGGTGACCGAGTACGCCAGCGACCCGATCTGGGTGAGCAGCCCGGCGGCGCTGGCGGTGTTGAGCAGGTAGCCGCTGCCGTTGGCGATCATCTGGGGCAGCACCGCCCGGGCTGCGTAGATGTGGGCCATCACGTGCACCTCCCACATCTCCTGGATGCGCTCGTTGGTGTCCTCCAGCCCGGCGGTGGTCACGAACCCGGCGTTGGACGCGAACAGCCCGATCGGCCCGTGAGCCGCCTCGGTGCGGGCCACCAGATCGACGATGGCCGCCTCGTCGCGCACGTCCAGCTGGGCCGGGGTGGCGCCGATGGCCTCGGCGACCCCCGCGGCCCGGTCGCCGTCGATGTCGGCCACCACCACCTGCGCGGCGCCGGCATCGGCTGCGGCGATTGCCAGGGCCTCGCCGATCCCCGAGCCGCCGCCGGTCACCACCACCACTCGCCGATCCAGATCCATGCCGGGACAGTAGTGCCGCGAGCGGCGGGCCGAGGCCGGAGGGACCTCCGCTCCCGCCACTGATCCCGAGCGGGCGCAATGGAGCCGAGGCGCCGCTAGCATGGGAGCTCGAAGTGCCGGGGGGTGACACCCGCGGGACTGCACGCAGGGACGTGCCCGATAGGCCACATGCGTGAGTACGCGCCGCGGCGGGCGAGCCCTGGCGACCGGGGAGACGCAGCCCGGAGGAGAGCGTCGTAGCTATCAACAGCGAACCGATTGCACCGACGTCGGAGCAGTTCGAACGGATGGTGCAGGCCCACCTCGACGAGCGGGCCGACGAGGAGACGGTCGCGTTCCTGCGCGCCCACGACGCCGCCTGGATCGACACCCTCCTGCGCCTGCTCGACCGGACCGAGGATGCCTTCGACCGGGCCAAGCGGGAGCTGCGCGGTGGAGCCCGGGCCGTGGTCCTCGACGACCTCGACCAGGAGTGCCGGCGCATCGACGCGGTGCTGACCGAGCTGATCGGTCCGCTCCCGCAGCCCCAGCCCGCGCCGGCGCCGCAGCTCGAGGTGGGCGTCCCCCAGCTCCAGCTGTCCTGGATCGACGGTCGCCTGGTCGCCTGGGCCGCCGGGCTCAACACCGACGCCGAGTCCCACGAGCAGGTGCTACAGCGCCTGCGCGACCACGGCGGCGGCGCCATCGGCTGGGAGCCCCGTGACGACGTCAGGCTGCCCGGCGGGCGGTCCGCCCCCACCGTGTCGGCTCCCCTGGCATCGGCGCTGGGCTGGGTCGTCGCCCTCGGCTCCCACCGCCGCGACGAGACCCTGGGCGTCAGCGCGGTGTGGATGGGCCTGGCCACCGCGGCCGCGGTCGAGCTCGTCGCCCGGGGACGGGTGATCCCCCAGCTGGTGCAGTTCCGGGGCGGGCGCAAGCCCAGCGACGGGCTGTCGACCTTCTCCGTGCGCTGGCAGCCGGCCCTCATCGACCCGGACATGCTCACGGGCCTGGTCGACGCGGTCCCCGGCGCGGCGATGGCCTGCCAACAGGACCAGGACCGGCGGAAGTTCGCGGGATCGGTCCTCACGGACCTGGTGGACTCGATCGTCCGTACCGCGGCCAGCCAGCTCGAGGTGCCGGCAGCGCCGCCGGACCCCACCACCCGGTCAGATGTGGGCGAGACCATCCTCTGCCGCCTCGACGGGACCGCGTTCAAGGCCCCCACCCGCATCGGGGCCGAGGTGGTGCGGAAGCTGGCGCAGTGGGCGGAGCCCGTCAAGGGCACCAACGACCTGCGCCTGGTCGTCAAGCTCGACCCGCCCGACGACGCCGGGGCCTGGCACGCGGCGGTGCTGGTGCCGGTGGACAAGGGTGGTGTCGAGCCCGTCGAGGTCACCCTGGCCACGGGCTCGGGCTCGCGAGCGAAGGCAGTGCGCGCCCAGCTCTCCCGGATCGAGCGAATCTTCCCCGAGCTGTTGCGGCCCGGCGGCCGCCGCCGCGGTGAGGTGATCCTGGCCCAGGACGAGGCCTGGCAGCTCATGACCGAGGGCGGGGCCCTGCTCACTGCGGCCGGCTTCGACGTCCGGGTGCCCCCGCTGTCGCGCCGTAGGCCCTCCCCGTCGTTGCGGCTCACCTCCGAGGCCGACGAGACCGTCGTCGGAGCCCAGCAGCTGGCCAACGTGCGCTGGTCGGCGGTCTTCGACGACGTCGAGCTGACTGCGGCCGACATCGCCCGGCTGGCGCTCGAGGCCCGGCCGCTCGTGAAGTCGCGTGGCCAGTGGGTGGAGCTGGACAAGGTGGACCTGGCCCAGGCGGCTGCGGCCCTCGCCGACCGGGCCGACAAGACCAAGCTGACCGGCGCGGACATGCTCCGTCACGCCCTTGGCCTCGAGGGCGATCCGTTCGGCAACGGCGTCAGCATCACGGGCCAGGGCTGGGCGGCCGACCTGCTGCGCAGCGTCAGCGAGCTCCCCGAGAACCCCGAGACCGAGCCCGAGGGCTTCGTCGGCGAGCTGCGCCACTACCAGGCCGACGCCCTGGCCTGGCTGGAGTTCCTCGACTCCGCAGGGCTCGGTGGCTGCCTGGCGCTGGACATGGGCCTGGGCAAGACGCCGATCACCCTGGCCAACCTGCGCACCACCGTCAGAGAGCAGGGCACCACCCTGGTCGTCGCCCCTCCTGCCGTGGTCGGCAACTGGGCGGCCGAGGCCCGCCGGTTCGTCCCCGGCCTCAAGATCCTGGTGCACCACGGGCCCAACCGGGCCGCAGGACCCCCGCTCGACCGGGCCATCCAGCGCGCCGACATGGTGATCACCACCTACGGCACCGCGCTGCGGGACATGGACCAGCTGTCGTCGATCTCCTGGGCCAAGGTGGTGCTCGACGAAGCCCAGGCCATCAAGAACCCCCTCGCCGAGACCTCCCAGCAGCTGCGCCGGCTGGAAGCCCGCACCCGCCTGGCGCTCACCGGCACCCCCATCGAGAACGGGCTCGGCGATCTCTGGTCGATCATGGACTGGGCGAACCCGGGCCTGCTCGGTCCCCGGGCCCAGTTCATCGCCCAGCTCACCCCCGACAACGGCAGGGGCAAGTCCTCCCGCGAGGACGCGCTCAAGGCCCTCAACGGCATCCTCGTCTACCGGCGCACCAAGGCCGAGCCCTCGATCGCCGCCGAGCTCCCCGATCGCATCGACGAGCTCGACCACTGCGCCATGACCCCCGAGCAGATCGGCCTCTACCAGGCGGTGGTCGACGGGCTGGTGCGCAGCAGCAGCAGCACCGAGGAGGGCTCCCCGGAGCGAAAGGGCGCGGTGCTGGCGGCCATCACCGCGTTGAAGCAGATCTGCAACCACCCGGTCAACTACCGCGACGACGGCGGTCCCCTCGACAGCCGCAGCGGCAAGCTGGCCCGCCTCAACGAGATCCTCGAGAACGTGTTCGCATCCGACGAGAAGGTGCTGATCTTCACCCACTTCGCCACCTGGGGCGAGCGCCTCGCCACCTACCTCCGCGAGCGGTACCGGATGCCCATCGACTGCTACCACGGCGGCCTGGCCCGGGGCGCCCGCGACCGGATGGTCGACCGCTTCCAGGACAGCGACGGCGCTGGCGCGATGGTGCTGTCGTTGAAGGCTGGCGGCACCGGCCTCAACCTCACCGCTGCCAACCACGTGGTGCTCTACGACCGCTGGTGGAACCCGGCGGTCGAGGACCAGGCCCGTGACCGGGTGTGGCGGATCGGGCAACGGAACACGGTCATCTGCCACCGCCTGGTCTGCCCCGGAACCGTCGACGAGCGGGTGGAGGAGGTCGTGGCCGGCAAGCGACAGATCGCCAACCTGGTGCTCCCGAAGTCGAGCTCCATCGGCGACCTCGACGCCAACCAGCTCCAGCAGGTCCTGGGCATCGACTCCGCCGCTCTGATCACCAGCGACTCCGACTACGACACCGTCGACGAGGTCGAGGAGGTCCCGGCATGAACGACCGCAGCGGAAGCGGCGATGGTCGCAAGCGCGCCGGCCGGAGCAACGCCCAGTCGAAGCAGCCCGCCAAGCGGAAGAGCCGTGGTCGCGGGCGCTCGAAGAAGGTCGACCCGGTCAAGTACTGGGGTGACCGGGATCTCCTCCGGGTACCCGAGGACTTCGTCACCGACACCCCCGACACCTCGGTGGTGGTGGCGTCACTGGGCCGGCCGCCCATCCCGGGTCACGAGAACGCCTCGAAGCACTACTTCAGCCTGGTGTACGACAAGGCTGCGGCGCTGGCCGTGGCCCTGGCCGCCGCGGGCCGCCTCGACGAGATGGCCGCGGCTGACCAGCTCGAGCTCGACGACGACGACATCGACGGCAACCGCCTCGAGGAGAGCGAGGGTGCCGCCGATCCGAACCGAGCCGAGGCAGGCGAGGAGACCGACACCCCCGACCCGAACCGCGCCGAGGATGGTGAGGAGGCCGACGCCGCCTGACCCGCCGTCGGCTGGGCGATTGCGGATCAACAGGGCCAGCGGATGACGCCGTGCTCGACGTGGGGGTCGGCGGCGTCGTAGTCGGGGTCGGCGGGGAAGGCGATGCGGTCGGGCCCGTCGGTGCCGTACCGGATCCGCAGGATCTCGTCGTCGTCGGGTCCGGCAGTGCTGGCGGCCTCCATGGCTGCGGCGACCGACTCGAAGCGGGCCAGGCGCTGCAGCATCGCGACCGTCGGCGTGAGCATCGACATCTCACCGTGGCGGTTCGCCTCGAGCGCGTCGGCCGCTCGCACCCATTCGTGGTGGACGGCCTCGTCGTCGTCGTGCACCGCGGTCTGACCTGGTGGCATGGCGGTGACGAAGAACCGGGTGTCGTAGCGGCGGGGCGGGCCGACCGGGGTGACCCAGCGCGACACATAGTGGACGCCGGCCCCGTCGAGGACGACTCCTTCGGTGCGGACCACGCCCAGGAAGTCGGCGACCCCCCGATTCACCGCATCCTGGTGGCGACGCATCCTGGGTCCGATGTCGGCACGGGGCACCGTGGCGTCGACGGGGTGGCCCAGCAGGACCCCGGCTTCCTCGAAGGTCTCACGCAGCGCGGCCACCCAGAAGGCGATGCCGCCACGGTCGAGGCCCAGCTGTCGGCTGGCCTCGGTGTCGGTGAGGTCGCTGACCATGGCGTCGGCTGCGCTGGTGGCATCGCCGGGGTCGACGGCACCCCCGGGGAACACCCACATGTCACCCACGAACACCGAGCGGGCGTTGCGCTGCAGCATGAGCACCTGCAGGTCCGGGCGATCCGCGAGGATCAGGACCGTGGCCGCGTCCCGGACCGGGATGGCGTCGGGGTCGTACCCCCTCCCCATCCCGGGCGGCCGGTCGCCCGAGCCGGGCCGGGCGGGACTGGTCACCGGGCAGGACGAGGGCAGGCGGCGCAGGGCACGGCCGGACCCTACCGTTCGACGGCGGCCCCGGAACCCTCAGGCGGCACCGAAGCTGGCCATGACCTGCCCCAGGATGTCGCGGCAGCGCTCGAGATCGCCGACCCTCACGTACTCGTCGTCGGCGTGGATTCCCTCACCCCCGGGCCCGAACACCACCGAGGGGATCCCGGCCTCGGCCTGCAGTGCAGCGTCGGTCCAGAAGGGCAGCGACACGGGGCCAGCCGCGCCTGCGGCCAGCAGGGCCTCGGCGACGGCGGTGTCGTCGGGCATGCCGAGCGGGGGGCGCTGGAGCACGACCGCGGCCGACGCGGTGATGCCGTCGACGTCGTCGGCTTCCATGGCCGCCCTGACCGACTCGATGTCGGCGGCCGCGGTTGGCGCCACGGTGCGAACCTCGACCACCACGTCACAGCGGTCCGGGATGGTGAAGATCTCGGCGCCACCCCCGATGCGGGTGATCTGCACCGAGGCCTGCTCGACCGCGCTGCGAGCCGGCGTGGCCGAGAAGGCGGCGTCGAGCTGCTCGAGGCGACGGCTCATGCGCAGGGCGGCCTCGATGGCGTTCCGGCCCTGGTCGCGATGCGCGGTGTGGGCGGCGCGTCCGTGGAAGGAGCCCTCGATGATCGCGAAGCCCCGGTGGCGCACGCCCACCGCCAGGTCGGTGGGCTCGAGCACGATGGCTGCGTCGGCTCCGACCTGGCGAACCATGGCCTCGGTGCCGATGCTGCCGTCCTCCTCGTCGCAGACCGCAGCGATGACCACGTCACCCGGTGGGGGGTCGGGCAGACCGGCACCGGCGACGAGGGCCGCGGCCAGCCCGCCCTTGGTGTCGAGCACCCCGCGGCCGTGCAGCCGGTCGCCTTCCAGCCGTACCTCCCGGGTGGCCCCGGCGGCGCCGACGGTGTCGAGATGCCCGTTGACGAGCAGCGTCGGACCGCCCCGACCGGGGATGCGCCCGATCACGTTCGGCCTCCCCGGGGCGACCTCGTGCACCTCGACCTGCCAGACGCGCTCCCGCATCCACTCGGCCACCTGGGCGCCGACCGCGGCCTCACCGGCGCCCCCTGCCACCAGCGTCGGGTTCGTGGAGTCGATGCGAGCCAGCGCCGCCGTCAGCTCGACGACGCCGGCACCGGGATCGGGCGGCCGCATGTGTCGACGCTACTCCGCTCCGTCATCTCTGGTTGACTGGCAGCCGTGACCGAGCTCAGCGAATCCGTCCGATCCGACCGGCGCGGCGACATCGCCCTCGTCGTCGTCGACAACCCACCCGTCAACGCCCTGAGCTGGCACGTGCGCCAGGGCATCCTCGACGGCGTCACCCAGGCCGAGGCCAGCGACGCCCGCGCCATCGTGTTGATCTGCGAGGGACGCACGTTCATCGCCGGCGCCGACATCACCGAGTTCAGCGCACCCCCGAAGCCGCCCTCCCTCTACGAGGTCCAGGCGGCCATGGAGGACTGCAGCAAGCCGGTGATCGCGGCCATCCACGGCACCGCCCTCGGCGGCGGGTTGGAGGTGGCGCTCTGCGCCCACTTCCGGGTGGCGGTGTCGTCGGCCCGCTTCGGGCTGCCGGAGGTCAAGCTGGGCCTGCTGCCGGGGGCGGGCGGCACCCAGCGGCTGCCCCGGGTGACCGGGGTCGAGCAGGCCCTGCAGATGGTCACCACGGGCGAGCAGATCGGAACGGACCAGGCCCTCGCCTGCGGGCTGGTCGACGAGGTGGTCGAGGATCTGGAGGCCGGTGCGGTGGCCCTCGCCGAGCGGGTGGTGGCCGAGAACCGTCCCCTCACCCGCATCCGCGACCGCCGGGACAAGCTCGACGGCGTCGACCCCGAGGTGTTCACCGACGCCCGGGCTCGGATCGCTCGCCGGGCCCGAGGCTTCCTGGCGCCCGAACGGAACATCGACTGCGTCCAGGCCGCGGTGGAGCTCGACTTCGAGAGCGGCCTGGCCCGCGAGCGCGAGCTGTTCGTCGAGCTGAGCCGGAGCACCCAGGCTCGGGCCCAGCAGTACTACTTCTTCGCCGAGCGGGCCGCGGCCAAGGTCCCCGACATCGCGCCCGACACCCCCACGCTCGACATCGCCACCTGCGGCATCGTCGGCGCCGGCACCATGGGCGGCGGCATCGCCATGAGCTTCGCCGACGCGGGCATCCCCGTGACCGTCGTCGAGCGCGATCAGGAGTCGCTCGACCAGGGGCTGGCCGTGGTGCGCAAGAACTACGAGCGCTCTGCGGCCCGGGGCCGGCTCGACCAGGCCGACGTGGAGACCCGCACGGGGCTGATCACGGGATCGCTCGATCGGGGCGACCTGGCCGGCGCGGACATCGTCGTGGAGGCGGTGTTCGAGGACATGGCCCTCAAGAAGTCGGTCTTCGCCGACCTCGACCGCATCTGCAAGGACGCCTGCCTGCTGGCCACCAACACCTCGGCGCTCGACGTGAACGAGATCGCCACCGCCACCGAGCGGCCCGAGAGCGTCATCGGGATGCACTTCTTCTCCCCCGCCAACGTGATGAAGCTGCTGGAGATCGTGCGCGGCGATGCCTCCGACGACACCACCGTGGCCACTGCGCTGGCCACGAGCAAGCGGATCGGCAAGATCCCCGTGGTCGTCCGGGTGTGCACGGGCTTCGTGGGGAACCGGATGCTGTTCGTGCGCCGGATCGAGGCCGATCGGATCATCCTCGAGGGGGCCACCCCCGCGCAGGTGGACCGGGTGATCTACGACTTCGGTTTCCCCATGGGCCCGTTCGCCATGAGCGATCTGGCCGGCCTCGACATCGGCTGGAAGGCCGAGACCTCCACCGGGGAAACCGTGAGGGAGTTGATGTGCGAGAGCGGTCGCCGGGGCCAGAAGAACGGCCGCGGCTACTACACCTACGACCCCGAGACCCGGTCGGCCACGCCCGACCCCGACGTGGAGCAGATGATCCGGGAGTTCGCGGCCCGCAAGGGGATCGAGTCCCGCGAGGTCGACGACCAGGA
>JBFKRY010000066.1:0-18957 GCA_041636995.1 Acidimicrobiales bacterium
AAGCCGCCGAGGCCCAGGCCGCCGAAGCCGCCGAGGCCCAGGCCGCCGAAGCCGCCGAGGCCCAGGCCGCCGAAGCCGCCGAGGCCCAGGCCGCCGAAGCCGCCGAGGCCCAGGCCGCCGAAGCCGCCGAGGCTCAGGCCGCCGAAGCCGCCGAGGCTCAGGCCGCCGAGGCCCCGGTCGACTGACCCAGCGCCGGCCCCACATCCCGATCGATCGAGCCAGGGCTGGGACCGACCCGGCTGCGCACCCGCGTCCTGCCCACCTCCCACCGTTCACGCTGGAGACCCCATGCCGAAGATGAAGACCCACAAGGGCGCCAAGAAGCGCTTCAAGACCACGGCCACCGGCAAGCTGCGGCGCGCCCGCGCGAACAAGCAGCACCTGGCTGCGGCCAAATCGCCCAAGCGGATCCGCCAGCTGCGCCGCCCCGCACCGGTGAGCGACGCCGATGCCCAGCGGGTGCGGCGCCAGCTCAGCAGCTAGCCGCCGCGGAGAACGTCAGAGAAGGAGAGCACCGATGGCACGAGGCACCTCAGCCGTCCAGAGCAAGAAGCGGCGCCGCCGGGTCGTCACGCGCGCCAAGGGCTACTACGGGAACAAGAGCCGCACCTACCGCGGCGCCAACGAGCAATTGATGCACAGCGGGAACTACGCGTTCCGCGATCGGCGGGCTCGCAAGGGCGAGTTCCGCAAGCTGTGGATCCAGCGCATCAACGCCGCCTGCCGCCAGCACGGGACCACCTACAGCGCGTTCATCGCCGGGCTCAAGGTTGCCGGTGTCGAGGTGGACCGAAAGACGCTCGCGGACCTGGCGGTGTCGGACGCTGCCGCGTTCGGCGCGCTGGTGCAGGTCGCCGGGGAGGCCAGGGAGGGCGCAGGCACCGCCGGCTCGCCCTGAGCCCGTGGCCGATATCGGGGCGACGCCGCTGTCGGCCCGGAACCCGCGGGTGCAGCAGCTCCGACGCCTGCTCGCGAGGCGCCGGGCGCGCGACGAGGCCGGCCTCTTCGTCCTCGAGGGTGCGGGCTTGCTGGCCGAGGCCCTGGCCACCGGGCACGTGCCGTTGGAGGTGTTCGTCGCCGCGGGCAGCGACGCCGACCAGGAGCTGGTCGCCGAGGCCCAGCGACGCGGCGCCAGCGTCCACCGGATCCCGGCCGAGGCGGTGTCGGCGGTCGCGAGCACGGTGTCGCCCCAGCCCCTGCTCGGCGTGGCGCCGCACTGCGACGTCGAGCTCGACGCCGCGCTCACGCCGTCGGCGACCTTCGTCGTGGTCGCCGCCGGAGTCCGCGACCCGGGGAACGGCGGCACCCTGGTGCGAACGGCCGCGGCCGCAGGCGCCGATGCGGTCGTGTTCTGCGACGACGCAGTCGACCTGTTCAACCCCAAGGTGGTCCGGGCCAGCGCGGGGGCGCTGTTCCGGGTGCCGGTGGTTCGGGGTGCGCCGATCGACGCCCTCTGGGACCGGCTGGGGCGATTCGGCCTCCGCTCGGTGGGGCTCGAGGGCGGGGTCGGCAACGTGGGCTACGACCAGCTCGACCTGCGGGACCCGGTGGCCATCGTGGTCGGCAACGAGGCCGGCGGGCTCGGCCCCCTGGTCCGCCCCAGGGTGGACACGCTGGCCGCGATCCCCATGGCCGCAGGCGTCGAGTCGCTCAACGTCGCGGCTGCGGTCGCGGCGGTCTGCTTCGAAGTCGCCCGGCAACGCCGCCAGGCCGTCCCATGACCACCGAGCCGGCGCCCGGAAACGATTGGACCTCCACCGGTGATCCGGTCACGCTGTGGGCGATGACGGACTACGACGACCTGGTGGCGAAGGCCGGGTCCGCCGCCGCGGGTGCCGAGTCCCTGGACGCGCTCGCTCAGCTCGAGTCCGAGTTCCTGGGCAAGCGCGCGGTCGTCAACCTGGCCAAGAAGGAGCTCGGTCGCCTCGACCCCGACCAGCGGGCCGCTGCTGGCCGGGCCCTCAACGAGGCTCGGGCCCGGCTCGAGCAGGTGTTCGCGACCCGGCGCCGGGAGCTCGACAGCCTCGATCGGACCGCTCGGCTCGAGGCGGAGCGCCTGGACCTCACCGAGACCCGCAGCTCGTTGCGGCGGGGCCACCTCCACCCGGTCACCCAGGCCCGGAACCGGCTCGAGGACGTGTTCGTCGGCATGGGTTTCCAGGTGGCCGAAGGGCCCGAGGTGGAGACCGACTGGTACAACTTCGAAGCCCTCAACATCCCCGACTGGCATCCGGCCCGCGGCAGCTTCGACACCCTGTTCGTCGACCTCGGCGAGCCCGAGCAGGTCATGCTCCGGGCCCACACGTCACCGGTGCAGATCCGCACCATGGAGGTCCAGGGTCCGCCGATCTACATCGTCGCCCCGGGGCGGACGTTCCGGGCCGACAGCGCCGACGCCACCCACCTGCCGGTGTTCAACCAGATCGAGGGGCTGGTGGTCGACGAGGGCATCACCCTGGGCGATCTGGCCGGCACCATCGAGGAGTTCGTCCACGCTTTCTTCGGGGCCGAGGTGGAGTCCCGGCTGCGCCCCAGCTACTTCCCGTTCACGGAGCCGTCTGCGGAGTTCGACATCTCCCGCCCCGACGGCTCCTGGCTCGAGCTCGGCGGCTGCGGCATGGTGCACCCCAACGTGCTGCGCAACTGCGACATCGACCCCGAGATCTATCAGGGCTTCGCCTTCGGCTTCGGGATCGACCGGCTTGCGGTCATGCGCTACCAGCTCGACGACATCCGCGAGCTGGTCAACAGCGACGCCCGGTTCCTGCGGCAGTTCTGATGAGGAGCCGGCCGTGAAGGTGCTGCTGTCGTGGCTGCGTGAGTTCGCGCCGGGGATCGAGGGTGATCCCGCGGAGCTGGGCGAGATCCTGAGCGGGCTGGGCCTGGCCGTCGAGGACATGACCGTCACCGGCGGCGACCTCGACGGGATCGTGCTGGCCCGGGTGGTCGACCTCCGGCCCCACCCCGATGCCGACAAGATCCAGCTCGTCGACGTCGATGCCGGCGGCGGCGAGGCCCTCCAGGTGGTCTGTGGCGCCTTCAACATGGCGGTCGGCGACCTGATCCCCTTCGCCCCGGTGGGCACCACCATGCCCGACGGGACCGAGATCGGGCGCCGCAAGATGCGGGGCCAGGTCTCGAACGGGATGTGCTGCTCGGCCGCCGAGCTGGCGCTGGGCGACGACCACGAGGGGATCATGGTGCTCACCGACACCGCAGCCGGCGCCGAGCTCGGCGCGCCGCTGGCCGAGGTGCTGGGCATCGAAGCCGACGTGCTGTACGACCTCGAGGTCAACGCCAACCGTCCCGACGCCATGTCGGTCGCCGGGGTGGCCCGGGATCTCGCCGCGGCGCTCGGCGTCGCGTTCGGATTCCCCGACTACGCGGCTCCGACCAGCGACGAGGACGTCTCGACCGCGGCCTCGGTCGAGATCCTCGATCCCACCCTGTGCGGCCGGTTCGTGGCCCGGGTGTTGCGCGGGGTCGGCGTCGGGACGTCGCCGCAGTGGATGCAACGGCGGCTGCTGGCGCTGGGCATGCGCCCGATCAACAGCGTGGTGGACGTCTCGAACTACGTGATGCTCGAGCTGGGCCAGCCCAACCACACCTACGACCTGGCCCGGGTGCCCGGCGGCCACCTCCGGATCAGGCGAGCGTACGAGGGAGAGGTCGTCACCACCCTGGACGACGTGACCCGGACCCTGACCCCGATCGACGGGGTCATCGCCGACCGCGACGACGAAGCCATCGGGATCGCGGGGGTCATGGGCGGGGCGTCCTCCGAGATCTCCGCGCGGACCACCGACGTGCTCCTGGAGATGGCCTGGTGGGACCCACCGTCGATCTCCCGCAGCGTCAAGCACCTGAACCTGCCGAGCGAGGCGTCGATGCGCTTCCGGCGGGGCACGGACTACGGCGAGAACATCGATCGGGCCCTGGACCGCTTCGTGCAGCTGCTCGCCGAAGGCGGGGCCACCGCCGCCGCGGGCCAGGTCGACGAGCGGGGGGTGCTCCCGGACTCGTCCCCGATCCGGGTGCGACCGGCTCGGGTCAACTCGCTGCTGGGCACCGACCTCTCGGCGGCCGACATGGCCGGCCACCTGCGGAGCATCGGCTTCGGCGCCGAAACCAGCAACGGCGATCTCGACGTCACCGTCCCGAGCTGGCGCTGGGACACCACCACCGAGACCGACGTGGCCGAGGAGGTGGCTCGCCTCCACGGGTACGAGAACATCGCCCGTACCGTCCCGAAGGGTGAGGTGGCCGGTGGCCTGAGCGCCTATCAGCTGGACCGGCGCCTGGTGCAGCAGACGCTGCTGGGGGTGGGCTGCGACGAGACCGCGCCCATGCCCTTCCTGGCGCCCGGCGACCTCGCCGATGCCGGCTTGCCGGAAGAGGGCGTCACCCTGACCAACCCGCTGGTGCAGGAGGAGTCGGTCCTGCGGACCTCGCTGCTGCCGGGTCAGCTCAAGGCCATCGCCTACAACCAGTCCCACCGGGTCCAGGATCTGCGGTTCTTCGAGATCGGCCACGTGTTCCTCCCGCCCCCGGACGGCCAGCTGCTCCCCGACGAGCGCGAGCACGTCTCGGTGGCGATCGCCGGCGAGGAGGCGCCGGGCGCGGTGGCGGTGCTCGACGTCCTCGCCGATGCGCTGGCGCTGCCGAACCTCCAGCTGCGGGCTGCCGACCCTCCGGGCCTGCACCCCACCCGGTCGGCCGAGGTGCTGGTGGCCGGCGAGGTCCGGGGCCACGTGGGCGAGGTGGATCCGGAGGTCCTGGCCGCCTACGGGGTCGAGGGCCGGGTGGCGTGGCTCGAGCTCGACCTGGGCGCCCTGCTGGAGGGCCCCCACGCGAACCGGCGCTACCGTCCGGTGTCGAAGTACCCGTCGAGCGACATCGACCTGGCCTTCGAGGTGCCCGAGGAGGTCCCGGCAGCCGCGGTGGCGGCCTCGCTGGGCGCAGGCGGCGGCGAGCTGCTCGTCGACCTGAAGCTGTTCGACGTGTACCGCGGCCCGGGGGTGCGCGACGGCACCCGCAGCCTCGCCTACCGCCTGCGCTTCCAGGCCGACGACCGGACCCTCACCGACACCGAGGTGGCGGCGGCCCGGGCCCGCTGCATCGACGCAGTCCAGTCACGCCAGCCCGGGGCCACCCTGCGAGGTTGACTGCGGCGAGGTCCCGCGGCGCTGGCAGGAGGCCAGGAAGTACGCTGGCGGCCGGATCGGCCGGACCCCAGGAGGTGGCGGTGGCCTACGCCAGCGGACGCACGTTCTACGACGCCGACAGCCACATCATGGAGCTACCGGACTTCCTGCGCCGCCATGCCGACCCGGGGCTCCGGGACCGGCTGCCGCTGGTCGACGTCGGTGCCGGCGGGCGCAGCTCCTTCGGCGTGGAGGAGGCCCAGGCCAGCCGGGCCCACAGCCCGGCCCGGGTGGCGGAGATGGTCGAGCTGGGGGACGCGCTGATCGCGGGCCCGAAGGGATACCACGCGCTGGGGGCGTTCGATCCGACCGAGCGCAGCCAGGCCCTGGACCAGCTCGGCTTCGACCGCCAGCTGGTGTTCACCACCTTCGCAGCTCCGATGGCGTTCTCGGTGATCGCGGACGGCGGGCTGCGGTACCAGGCGGCCCGGGCCCACAACCGGGCCATGGCCGAGTTCTGCGCCGACGACCAGCGGCTCCTGGGGGTGGCCGCGCTGCCGCTCGACGATCCCGAGATGGCCGTGGCCGAGGCCGAGCACGCCATCTCCCTGGGGCTGGCCGCGGCCTGGGTCCCGCACGCCCCGTGCGGGGGCCGCTCCCCGGGCCACGACGACCTCGACCGACTGTGGGCCACCCTGGCCGCGGCGGGGATGCCGTTCGTGCTGCACGTCGGCGGTCGACCGCTGCAGATCCACCCGGACTGGATGAACACCGGCCGGCCCGTGCCCTCCGACTGGCTCGGCGGCGGCGAGAACGTTCGATCCAAGGACATGACGTCGCTGCACCATCCGGTCGAGACGTTCCTGGGCGTGCTGATCCTCGACGGGGTGCTGGAACGTCACCCGGCGCTGAGGGGCGGCGCCATCGAGCTGGGTGCCGGCTGGGTCCCGTCGTTCATGGATCGCCTCGACTGGAGCGCCGAGATCTGGCGCAAGTCCGAGCCCGAGCTCGAGAAGCTGACCCGCCGGCCGTCGGAGCAGGTCACGGCCCAGCTGGCCTTCACCCCCTACGCCTACGAGGACGTCGGCGCCCTGGTCGAGCAGTCCAACGACGAGATCTACCTGTTCTCGAGCGACTACCCCCACTTCGAGGGGGGCCGGAACCCGCTGGGCCGATTCGAGCGCTCGCTGGCAGCCCATCCCGACGGGACCCGCGACCGCTTCTACGCCCGGAACTTCGAGAAGCTCTTCGGCGCGGTTGGCTAGGAGCTCCGGGGGCCACGGGGACCCAGGTTGCATAGAAATACAGGCTGACGTATAGTCACCCCTCATGCAGATCGGCATCGTCGGCGGGTCCGGCTACACGGGAGCGGAGCTGCTGCGCCTGCTGGCGTCGCACCCCCAGCTCGAGGTCGCGGTGGCCACTGGCGACAGCCAGGCCGGTACCCGCATCGCCGAGCTGTATCCGAGCCTCGCCGCTCACTACGGCGACCGGGCCTTCGACGAGTACCGGGCCGCTGACCTCGCCGGTCTCGACCTGGTGTTCTGCGCCCTGCCGCACGGGGTCAGCCAGACGGTGGTCCCCGAGCTGCGGGGGCAGGTGGGCCACATCGTCGACCTGGGGTCCGACTTCCGGCTGCACGACCCGGGCCTGTACCCGACGTGGTACGGCGGCGAGCACCAGTGTCCCGAGCTGCTCGACGACTTCGTGTACGGGCTGCCCGAGCTGTTCCGGGCCAAGATCCACGGTGCCGAGCTGGTGGCCGCCACCGGCTGCAACGCCGCGGCCGCGGTGTTCGCGCTGGCCCCGCTGCTGGAGGCCGGGCTGGTGGAGGGCGAAGGCCTGGTCGTCAGCCTGGTGACCGGGGTGAGCGGCGCCGGGCGGCCCCCCAAGCCCAACACCACGTTCTGCGCAGTGGACGAGGACATCACCGCCTACGGGCTCCTCGTCCACCGGCACACCCCCGAGATCGAGCAGGCGCTGCGGGAGCGGACCGGCCAGGAGGTGTCGGTGCTGTTCACCCCCCATCTGGCCCCGATGAACCGGGGCATCATCGCCACCTGCTACGGACGGTCCACCGGGGCCCACACCACCGAGGACGCCCTGGCGGCGCTGGCCGACCTCTACGCCGACGAGCCGTTCATGGTGGTCGACGAGCGCTCGCCGTCCACCAAGGCCACCCTCGGCGCCAACACGGTGCACCTCACCGCCAGGGTCGATCCCCGCACCGGCATCGTCATGGCGATCGCCACCCTCGACAACCTCGTGAAGGGGGCATCGGGCATGGCCATCCAGAACGCCAACCTGGCCCTCGGGCTCCCCGAGACCGCCGGGCTGCCCCTGGTGGGCGTCTACCCGTAGAGTCTGCTGCTCGTGCTCCCGTCCGTCTCCCCGCTCGCCCCCGACTCGTTCCCCGACCTGCCGCCGGTCGGCGGGGTGCGCCTGGCCACCCATGCCGCCCGCCTGCGGTACGTGGGACGGGACGACCTGCTCCTCGCCGCGCTCCCTCCCGGCACCGCGGTGGCCGGCCAGCTCACCACCTCCCGGTGCCCGTCGGCACCGGTCGAGTGGTGCCGGGCGAACCTGCCCGCCGGCCGCGCCCGGGCCCTGGTGTGCAACGCCGGGAACGCCAACGCGTTCACGGGCAAGGCGGGCGAGGTCACCGTGGCCGTGACCGCCGAGACCGTCGCCGGGGCTCTGGGGATCGAGCCCGAGGAGGTCCTGGTGGCGTCGACCGGGGTGATCGGTGAGCCCATGGTCGACGACGACCTGGTGGCCGCCCTGCCGCTGCTCGTGGCGGACCTGGCCGCCGCCGACGGGCCGTCCTGGAAGGCTGCCGCAGGAGCCATCCGGACCACCGACACCTTCGCCAAGGGAGCCACCGGCGCAGTGGCCGGCAGCGACGCGGTCGTGGTCGGGATCGCCAAGGGGAGCGGCATGATCTCGCCTCACATGGCCACCATGCTCGCCTTCGTGTTCACCGACCTGGCCGTCGACGCCGCCACCCTGGCTTCGGTGTCGTCCCGGGTCGTGGACCGGACGTTCAACCGCATCACCGTGGACTCCGACACCTCCACCAGCGACACCGTCCTCACGTTCGCCACCGGCGCTGCCGGAGAGGCGCCCGACGCCGGGGCTGCGCTCGAGGCTGCCCTCGACGAGGTGATGCTGGACCTGGCCCACCAGATCGTCCGCGACGGCGAGGGGGCCACCAAGTTCGTCGAGGTCACGGTCAGCGGCGCAGCGGACGACACCGCGGCCCAGCGGATCGCCCGGGCGATCGGCGACTCGCCGCTGGTCAAGACCGCGCTGGCCGCCGAGGACGCCAACTGGGGCCGGGTGGTCATGGCCGTCGGCAAGGCGGGGGAGGCCGCCGACCGGGACCGGCTGCGGATCCACATCGGCGACGAGCTGGTCGCCGAGCAGGGGGTGCGGGCCCCGGGTTACCAGGAGGTCCGGGCCGCCGAGCACCTGCGCCAGCCAGAGGTGCGCCTCGCCGTCGACGTGGGCGTCGGACAGGGGAGCGCCACCATCTGGACCTGCGACCTGACCCACGGCTACATCGACGTCAACGCCGGGTACCGATCATGACCACGACACCCGACGACGACATCCTGCCCGATCGGGGCTTCGCGCCCGAACGGCGGGCCCACGCCCTGATCGAGGCCCTGCCCTACATCAAGCGGTTCCGGGGTGCGGTGGTGGTGATCAAGCTGGGCGGCCACGCGATGACCGACCCCGCGCTGGCGGAGACCTTCGCCGAGGACGTCGTGCTGTTGCGCTCGGTCGGCCTACGACCGGTCGTGGTCCACGGCGGGGGACCCCAGATCGGCCAGCTGCTGGGCCGGCTGGGCAAGGAGAGCGAGTTCGTCGACGGGCTGCGGGTGACCGACGCCGAGACCCTGGACGTGGCCCGGATGGTGCTGGTGGGCAAGGTGGGCCGCGACATCGTGGGGTCGATCAACGTCCACGGGGCGCTGGCGGTGGGGCTCTCGGGCGAGGACGGGGGGCTGATCACCGCCGAGCCCCGCCACGAACGCCTCGGATTCGTGGGCGAGATCGTCGAGGTCAACCCGGGCATCGTGACCCGGCTGCTGGCCGAGGAGATGATCCCGGTGGTGTCCACGATCGGGTCGGATCGGGCCGGGCAGGCGTACAACATCAACGCCGACACCGTGGCCGGGGCCCTCGCGGGCGCGCTGGCCGCCGAGAAGGTGATCTACCTGTCCGACGTCGCCGGATTGCTCACCGATCTCGACGACCCAACGTCCATCGTCGCCCGGGCCACGGTCGAGGAGGCCCGGGCCATGCTCGCCGACGGCACCATCTCGGGTGGGATGATCCCGAAGCTGACCGCGTGCATCGAGGCCGTCGAGGCCGGCGCGGTGAGCGCTCACCTGCTCGACGGCCGGGTGCCACACGTGCTCCTGCTGGAGCTGTTCACCGACGCCGGCATCGGCACCATGATCAACGGGGCCGGCGCCCAGGGCGGGCCATGACCAGCCATCGGGAGCAGATGGGGGCCGACCCGGGGCTGGCGTTCTGCCCGTTCATGCCCACCTACCGGGCGCCGTCGATCATGCTGGTCGAGGGCCGGGGGACCGAAGTGTGGGACCGGGAGGGGAAGCGGTACCTCGACTTCGTCGGGGGGCTGGCGGTGCAGGCGCTGGGCCACGCCCATCCCGAGGTGGCCGAGGCCGTCGCCGGGCAGGCGGCGAAGCTGGTGCAGGTCTCGAACCTGTGGGCCAACGAGCACGCCCACCACGTGGCCCTCACCCTCGACCGCCTGATCGCCACCGCGATCACCACTCCCGCTGACGGCCCCGGTGGGGGAGTCCGGGGCGTCAGCCCCGGTGACGGCCCCGGGCGGGGCAGGGGCCCCGCCGAGGGGAGGAGGATGGGGTTGGGGCCCCATCCGGGCGAACAATACGGCTGCAGCTTCCTCTGCAACTCGGGGGCCGAGGCCAACGAGCTGGCGTTCAAGCTGGCCCGGAAGTGGGCCGGGCACGGCCGCTACGGGGTGGTGACCACGTACGGGTCGTTCCACGGCCGCACGCTGGCGGCGCTCGCGGCCTGCGGGCAGCCCGACAAGCACGAGCCGTTCGCTCCGATGCCGGAGGGCTTCCGGTACGTGGCCCGCGACGACGTGGTGGCCCTCGAGGGCGCGCTCGACCCGTCGGTGGCCGCGATCCACCTGGAGCCGGTCCAGGGCGAGGGCGGGGTCTGGCCCAACAGCCAGGCGTTCATGGACGCGGCGGGGCGCCTGGCCGACGAGAGGGACCTGCTGCTCATGGTGGACGAGGTCCAGAGCGGCCTGTGCCGCACCGGCCGCTGGTTCGCCTTCGAGCACTACGGCGCAGCCCCCGACGTGGTGTGCCTGGCCAAGGCGCTGGGCAACGGGCTGCCGATCGGGGCGGTGTGGGCCCGGCGCGAGGTGGCGGCGTGCCTCGAGCCCGGTGATCACGGCAGCACCTTCGGCGGCAACGCCCTGACGACGGCCGCGGCGCGAAAGGTGCTCGAGATCATGGAGCGCGACGACCTGCCGGCCCGGGCCGCAGCGCTCGGCGACACCATGACCGGGGCCCTGTCGGAGCTGCCCCGGGTGACGGGGGTGCGAGGGATGGGCGGCATGCTCGCCGCCGAGCTCGACGGCCAGATCAGCAAGCAGGTGGCCGCCCGGGCCGCCGACGCCGGCCTGCTCGTCAACGCCATCACCCCGACGGCCCTACGGTTCACGCCCCCACTGACCACCTCGGCCGACCAGGTGGACGAGGCCAGCGCCATCTTGTCGACGATCCTCTCCGGAGCCCTGCCATGACCCGCCACTTGCTGGAGGTCGACGATCTCGGCCCCGACGAGCTCGCTGAGGTGCTCGACCTCGCCGAGCTCGACACCGCACCCCCGGTGTTGGCCGGCCAGGGCATGGCCCTGGTCTTCGAGAAGCCGTCGGCGCGCACCCGCAACTCGATGGAGATGGCCGTGGTGCAGCTGGGTGGGCACCCGGTGTACATCCGCGGCGACGAGGTGGGTCTCGACGAGCGGGAGAGCACCGAGGACGTGGCCCGGACGCTCGCCTGCTACCACGGCGCGATCGGCGCCCGGGTCTTCGACCACGGCAAGGTGGAGCGCATGGCGGCGGTCTCGTCGGTCCCGGTCGTGAACATGCTCTCGGATCGGGCGCACCCGCTGCAGGCCCTGGCCGACGTGCTCACCGTCCGGCAGGCCCTCGGCGGGCTCGACGGCCGGGAGATCGCCTACGTCGGCGACGCCAACAACGTGGCCAGCTCCCTGGCGATCGCCTGCGCTCGCACCGGCGCCGGCTTCCGCATCGCCTGCCCGGCCGGGTACCGCTTCGACGACGACACCATCGACCGGATACGCGCCGCCGGGCTCGACCCCCTCGTCACCCACGACCCGACCGAGGCGGTGGCGGGTGTCGACGCGGTCTACACCGACGTGTGGACGTCGATGGGCCAGGAGGGCGAGACCGACCAGCGCCTCGACGCGTTCGCCGGCTTCACCGTCGACGGCGCCATGATGGACCGCGCGGCCCGCGGGGCAATCTTCCTGCACTGCCTGCCGGCTCACCCCGGCGAGGAGTGCACCCGCGACGTCCTGGACGGCCCGGCCAGCCGGGTGTGGGAGCAGGCCGAGAACCGGATGCACGCGGCCCGGGGCCTGCTGGCGTTCCTGCTGGGCGGGGGCTGAGCGATGGCCACCAAACGCCAGCGCCAGCACGTCATCGGCCAGCTGCTGGGCGAGCATCCGGTGTCGAGCCAGGGCCAGCTCGTGGAGCTGCTGGGGGCGGCCGGCATCGAGGCCACCCAGGCCACGGTCTCGCGCGACCTGGACGAGCTGGGCGCGGTGAAGGTCCGGGTGCCGGGGGGCGAGACCGTCTACGCCATCCCCGAGCTGCCGGCCGACCAGCACGTGCCCGGCGATCACCTCCGCCGGGTGCTGGGCGAGTGGGTGGTGCACGTGGGGGTCTCGCACAACATCGTGATGATGCGGACCCCGCCGGGCTCGGCGCACGTGGTGGCCTCGGCGCTGGACCGGACCGGCCTGCCCCAGGTGCTGGGAACGGTGGCCGGCGACGACACCATCATGGTCGTGGCCGCGGAGGGCACGGACGGGTCGGCGCTGGCTGCGGACCTGAGAGATCTCGCTGGACTGGAGTGAACGTGAGCAGCGCACCACCGAAGGCGGCCCCGGGGGTCGAGCGAGTCGTGCTCGCCTACTCGGGCGGGCTCGACACCTCGATCATCCTGCGCTGGTTGCAGGAGACCTACGGCTGCGACGTGGTGACCTTCACCGCCGACCTGGGCCAGCGCGAGGAGGTGGAGCCGGCCCGGGCCAAGGCGCTGGCGATGGGCGTCCCCGAGGACCACATCCACATCGAGGACCTGCGGGAGGAGTTCGCCCGGGACTTCGTGTTCCCGATGTTCCGGGCCAACACCGTCTACGAGGGCGAGTACCTGCTGGGCACGTCCATCGCCCGCCCCCTCATCGCCAAGCGCCTGGTGGAGATCGCCCGGGAGACCGGCGCCGACGCCATCAGCCACGGCGCCACCGGCAAGGGCAACGACCAGGTGCGCTTCGAGCTCGGTGCCTACGCCCTGGAGCCCGGGATCAGGGTCATCGCCCCGTGGCGCGAGTGGGAGCTGGGCTCGCGCGAGTCGCTGATGCGCTACGCGGCGGAGCACGACATCCCCATCGAGCGGGCCCGGGGCCGGGAGTCGCCGTTCTCGATGGACGCCAACCTGCTGCACATCTCCTACGAGGGCGGGCCGCTCGAGGACCCCTGGTTCGAGCCGCCGAGCGAGATGTGGCGCTGGACCATCAGCCCCGAAGCCGCGCCCGCCGACGGCGCCTACGTCGACCTCACCTTCGAGGCCGGCGACATCGTGGCCATCGACGGCACCCGGGCCACGCCGGCCGGCATCCTCGAGGAGCTGAACCGCATCGGCGGCGAGCACGGCGTGGGCCGCCTCGACATCGTCGAGAACCGGTTCGTGGGGATGAAGTCGAGGGGCGCCTACGAGACCCCGGGCGGCACCATCGTGCTCCGGGCCCACCGGGCCATCGAGTCCATCACCCTCGATCGGGAGGTGGCCCACCTCAAGGACGAGCTGATGCCCAGGTATGCCGAGCTGATCTACAACGGCTTCTGGTGGAGCCCGGAGCGGGAGATGCTGCAGGCCGCGATCGACCACAGCCAGCGGTTCGTCAACGGCGAGGTGCGGGTGAAGCTCTACAAGGGCAGCGTCCAGGTGGTCGGCCGGCGCAGCGACGACTCCCTCTTCGACGCCAGGACGGTGACCTTCGAGGACGACCAGGGGGCCTACGACCAGGCTGATGCGGAAGGGTTCATCAAGCTCCAGGCGCTGCGCCTGCGGAACCTGGCGGCCAAGCGGGGGACGCGGTGAGCAGCACCCTCTGGCACGGCCGCTTCGCCGGGGGGCCGGCCGGGGCGCTGCAGGCGCTGAGCGACTCGCTGCGCTTCGACCGTCGGCTCTACCGCGAGGACATCGCCGGCTCCCGGGCCCACGTGCGGATGCTGGCGGCCGTGGGCCTGCTCGACGAGGCCGACCACGACGCCATCCAGCAGGCCCTCGACCAGGTCGAGGAGGAGATGGCGTCGGACCGGTTCGAGTTCGTACCGAGCGACGAGGACATCCACACCGCGGTCGAGCGGCGGGTGACCGAGCTGGCGCCCGCCGGGGCCAAGCTGCACACCGGGCGCAGCCGCAACGACCAGGTGGCCACCGACCTGCGGCTCTGGACCCGCACCGCGATCGGCGACGTGGCCGACCTGGTGCTCGGGCTCCAGCAGACGCTGCTGGAAGCCGCCGAGGCCGCCGGTGACGCCTACCTGCCCGGCTACACCCACCTCCAGCAGGCCCAGCCGGTGACCCTGGCCCACCACCTCCTGGCCCACGGCTGGGCCCTGGCCCGCGACGTCGACCGGTTGCTGGACGCCCGGGCCCGCCTCGACGTGTCCGTGCTGGGTGCCGGGGCCCTCGCCGGGTCGACGCTGCCCCTCGACCCCGAGCGGACCGCAGCCGAGCTGGGCTTCGGCCGCAGCTTCGACAACAGCCTCGACGCGGTCTCGGACCGGGACTTCGTGGCCGAGACCCTCTTCGCGCTGGCGCTGCTGGGCGTACACCTGAGCCGCCTGGGCGAGGAGCTGATCCTGTGGGCGTCCGAGGAGTGGGGGTTCGTCGAGCTCGACGACGCCTTCTCCACCGGCTCGTCGATGATGCCGCAGAAGAAGAACCCCGACGTGGCCGAGCTGGCTCGGGGCAAGGCGGGCCGGCTGATCGGGCACCTGGCGGGCCTCCTCGCCACCCTGAAAGGCCTCCCGCTCGCCTACAACAAGGACCTGCAGGAGGACAAGGAGCCGCTCTTCGACGCCGTGGACACCGTCCGGCTGACCCTCCTGGCCCTCGACGGCACCATCGCCACCACGACCTTCCGGACCGACCGCATGGCGGAGCAGGCGTCGTCACCGTACCTGGCGGCGACCGACCTGGCGGAGTGGCTGGTGGAGCGGGGGACGCCGTTCCGGGAGGCCCACGCCCGGGTCGCCGAGCTGGTCCGCCGGGCCCTGGCCGGCGAGGCCGACCTGGCCACGCTGGTGGCTGGCGACGAGGGGCTCGGCCCCGAGGCCGCCGCGCTGGTCGAGCCCGGGGTGTCGGTGGCCCGACGCACCACCCCGGGCGGGGGCAGCGCCACCGCGGTGGCGACCCAGCTCCAGCGCTTCCGCAGCCGGGTGGCCGAGGACCGGGGCCGGGTGGGCCGATGACGTATCACCACCGGGTCCGCATCCGCTACGCCGACTGCGACATGCAGGGGGTGGTGCACAACTCTCACTACCTGACGTTCATCGACGACGGGGTCGACTGCTGGCTGCGCGAGCTGGGCACCGACTTCGAGGCGGTCCACGGCTGGGACATCATGCTCAAGCGGGCCGACATCACCTGGGTCGGCCCGGCCCGCCTGGCCGAGCACCTCGACATCGAGTGCTGGCCCAGTCGCTGGGGGAACACCAGCTTCGACGTCTCGTTCAGCGGGTCCGTCGGCGAGCGGGAGGTGTTCACCGCCACGGTCACCTACGTCACCGTGGACGCGGAGCAGCACCGGCCCTGCCCCGTTCCAGCGATGCTGCGCGACCACCTCACCGCGTGAGCCCGAGCCGCCGGCTGCCCCGCCAGTTCTACGACCGCGACCCCCTCGAGGTGGCGCCCGAGCTGCTCGGCAAGATCCTGGCGGTGGGGGATCGATCCGGGCGGATCGTGGAGGTGGAGGCCTACCGGGGCCCCGACGACCCGGGGAGCCACGGCCACCGGGGGATCACCCCCCGCACCGAGGTGATGTTCGGCCCGCCCGGCCACCTGTACGTGTACTTCACGTACGGGATGCACTGGTGCGCGAACGTGGTGTGCGCGCCGGCGGGCACCTGTGGCGCGGTCCTGATCCGGGCCCTCGAGCCCCTCAGCGGGCTCGACGAGATGCGCGCCGCCAGGCGCGGGGCCCGTCGCGATCGGGACTTGTGCAACGGACCGGCCAAGCTGTGCCAGGCCCTCGGCATCGACGGTTCCCTCAACGGCACCGACCTGGCAGCAGCGGGCTCGTCGGTGACGCTGAGCGACGACGGCTGGGACCCGGGGCCCATCGGTCGCAGCCGGCGGGTCGGGCTGAGCCCGGGGCGGGGGGAGGATCTGCCGTGGCGGTTCTACCTGACCGGCGACGGTCACGTGTCCGGGCCTGCCCGGCGATCGCACCGCAGCGGGCCCGGGTGCGGTTCACTGGGGGCGTGATCCCCCGCGCCCTGGCCCCCGCCACCCTGCGCACCGGCGGCAGCCTGGCGGACGCCCGGCGCAGCATCGAGGGTGCGCTGGCCACCAGCGCGGCGTCCGATCGGGCTCGGGCCCGGATCCTGGCGTTCATCGATGCGCATCCCGACGCCCTGCAGCGCAGCTGCGCGCCGGGTCACCTCACCGCGTCGGCGCTGGTGGTGCACCCGGATCGGGCCCGGGTGCTGGTCATGCTCCACGCCAAGCTGGGCCGGTGGCTCCAGCCGGGCGGGCACGCCGACGGCGAGGGCCATCTGGCCACGGTCGCGGCCCGGGAGGCCGAGGAGGAGACCGGCATCGCCGGGCTGACCGTGCTGGCCCCGGTCGCCGACTGCGACGTGCACCGGATCCCGGCACGAGGGGCCGAGCCCGAGCATCTCCATCTCGACGTCCGTCACGTGGTCCTGGCACCGCCTGACCCCCGCCCGACACCGAACCACGAGTCGCGGGCGCTGCGCTGGGCCTCGCCCCGCGAGCTGTCCGCCCTCGACACCGACGACAGCCTGCGGCGCCTGGCCGCGGTCGGCCTCGAGCTGGCGCGAGCTACCGGTACGGACCCCGGCGGTTGGGGCCGGAGGGCCCCGGCTCCTGGGTGAGCCCTCCCGTTCGTCGGGCCCGTCACCTGGATCGAGCGCATCAAACCCGCAGCGCAGGGCTCAGCTGGTCGGGCGGCCGACCGATGCGGGCCCCGACATCGTTAGCACGTCAAACGAGACAGTGATCCTGGCGGTTGTATCTGGTTGCCTGACCGCCCGGGGAGTCAGTGGCGAAACCGGCGTTGGCGTCTCTCGTGGCCTGGAGGGCCGCATGCGACGACGGGAACACGACGCACCGAAGCACGCCGCACCGTCCTGCGGCGTGGCCTGGTGCCGGGATCCTCGTTGCGGGGTGGCCCGCGCCGTGGAGCAACGCTCGGCGCTCGCCGAGCTGGCGACGATCGTCGTGAGCGAGTGCCGGGCGGTGCGCCGGGCCCGGCTGTCATCGACCCCCAGACGAGTGGCCACCCGCTTCGGGCTGAGCTTGCTGGTGACCCTGGGATCACTGACCGCGGTCGTGGACACCCCGGCCGCCGCCCTCCAGGACGGGCCTGGCGCCGGCGTCGCCGGAGCCCCCGTCGATCACCGCTGAGCCGCTCGGCCCGGGCCGTTCGGCCTGTCCGACGCCCCGGTCCTGAGCACGGTCACTCCCGGCGGCTCCTCGCAAGTGGGCCGATGACCTCAAATCCGCTGGTCAGCGCTAACGATCGGGGCCGGCGGTGCCGATTGCCACGGGAGACATCGAGCAGACGAGACGTCGATCCCGGAGGCTGCAACTTGGTCGCCTCGCCTCCGGAGGAGTCAGTGGCGAAACCGGCGTTTGTGCACTGATCCCCCGGAGGACGACAGATGCATGAACCGACCGAGCGACGCAGCGCTACGGCGGCTCCGCCCGAGGCTCCTGCCCCCTGCGGCCGGGCCCGTGGCTCACGACGGTCGAGGCTGATCGGGCTCGCTGCGGCAGCGGGCATGATCGCTGCCAGCGGCCTGGCTCCGGTCGCCGGCGCCGAGGCACCGTCGGCACCGGCGCTGTTCTCCGACCTGACCACCACCACCGAGCTGGTACAGCCGGTCTACGACGACAGCGTCGGCACTCTCGACCCGGTCCTCGCCGACGAGCTGCTGGTGATGGATCCTGCGCTCGATCCGGTGGTCTCCGACCCCACGGTCCTGGACGCCACCGTCGAGGTGCCGTCCCTGTACCCGGTCTCGCTCACCCGGGTGCGCGAGGAGGTGCTCGGCAAGCTGGCTACCGCCGACGCCGGTGCCGGCATCGACATCGCCCTGATCGACACCGGCGTGGCCCCGGTCGCCGGACTGGACCTGCCGGGCAAGCTGGTGCACGGCCCCGACCTGTCGCTCGAGGGTGGCAGCGCCCTGGCCCACGTCGACACCCACGGCCACGGCACCTTCATGGCCGGCATCATCGCCGGCGACGACGGCGTCGACGGTGGCTTCCTCGGTGTCGCCCCGGGCTCGCGGCTCGTCAGCCTCAAGGTTGCCGGGGCCGACGGCGGGACCGACGTCGTGCAGCTGATCGCTGCCATCGACTGGGTCGTCGAGCACCGCAACGACGCGGGCCTGGACATCCGGGTGCTGAACCTGTCCGTCGGCGTGCCGTCCGTGACCGACCACCGTCACGACCCGCTGGCCGCCGCTGTCGAGCGCGCCTGGGACGCCGGCATCGTCGTGGTCGCGGCGGCCGGCAACCAGGGTGAGACCGAGACCGACCTGGACAGCCCGGCCCTGGACCCCTACGTCATCGCGGTCGGCGCCACCGAGAGCGAGACCGGCCGTGACGACGACGACATCGTGCCGGCCTGGTCGGCCCGCGGTGACGGCGTGCGCAACCCCGACGTGGTGGCTCCCGGGCGCTCCCTCCTGTCGTTGCGGGCGCCCGGCTCGTCGAGCGATGTCGCCCACCCGGAGGCCCGGGTCGGCGACCGGTTCGCCCGGGCATCGGGCACCTCGGAGGCCGCCGCAGTGGTGACCGGCTCCGTGGCGGTGCTGCTGGCGCAGCGGCCGGACCTGACCCCCGACCAGGTCAAGGCCCTGCTCATGGACACCGCGGTCGACCTGCCCCATCCCGCCAACGTCGATGGTCACGGTCGGATTCGCGTGGACCGGGCCGACCGGTCTCCGGCACGAGCGGCGTCCCAGGACCACCCCCGAGCCCTGGTCGGCGTCGACTCGCCGTTCGCGCTGCCCCACGGCACCACGTGGACCGGCGGCAGCTGGTCCGGCGGCAGCTGGTCCGGCGGCTCGTGGTCCAGCGACGCGTGGCTGAACGCCGAGTGGTCCGGTGGCAGCTGGTCCGGTGGCAGCTGGTCCGGTGGCAGCTGGTCCGGTGGCAGCTGGTCGGGTGGCAGCTGGTCCGGTGGCAGCTGGTCCGGTGGCAGCTGGTCGGGTGGCGCCTGGAGT
>JBFKRY010000067.1:0-18704 GCA_041636995.1 Acidimicrobiales bacterium
CCGCGGCGGGGGGCCCGACCGATCGCGCAGATGTCGGGGGAGGGCTACTCCTCGCCGGCCTCCATGGCCGCCAGCCGCTTCACCAGGCGGCTCTTGCGGCGGGCCGCGGTGTTCTTGTGGATGACGCCCTTGCGGGCCGCCTTGTCGATGCGCTTGACCGCCTGGCGCAGGGCCTCCTCGTGGTCCTCGCCGGCCTCGGCCGCGCCGAGCGCGGCCTTGGTGCGGGTCCGCGCCTCGGACCGCACCGCCTTGTTGCGGAGCCGGCGGGCCTCGTTCTGCCGGTTGCGCTTGATCTGGCTCTTGATGTTGGCCACGACACACCTGGTCTCGGGATTCGTCCTCGCGATCGGTCGATCACGGTGGCAGGAATCGGGCACTGCCACGAAGGCCGTATGATAGCGAGACCCCCCGCCAAAACGTCTCCCTCGACGCGCGCCCGAGCTGCATCGACCTCGGGTCGGGCCACCTGCACGGACCGTCATGGACCTCGCCAAGATCCGCAACATCGCGATCATCGCCCACATCGACCACGGCAAGTCGACCCTGGCCGATCGCATGCTCGAGCTGTGCGGCGCGGTCGACCCCCGGGACATGCGCGAGCAGTACCTGGACTCGATGGACCTCGAGCGGGAGCGAGGCATCACCATCAAGCTGCAGTCGGTGCGGCTGCAGCATCGCGACCACGTCCTCAACCTGATCGACACCCCGGGCCACGTCGACTTCGGCTACGAGGTGTCCCGCTCCCTGGCCGCCTGCGAGGGGGTGATCCTGCTGGTCGACGCGGCCCAGGGGATCGAGGCCCAGACCCTGGCCAACTGCTACCTGGCCCTCGAGCACGACCTCGAGATCGTGGCCGCGCTCAACAAGATCGACCTGCCCGCGGCCGAGCCCGACCTCTACGCCGCCGAGATCGAGCAGGTCCTGGGCATCGCCGCCGACGACATCCTGCGCGTCAGCGCCAAGACCGGCGACGGGGTCCCGGAGCTGCTCGACGCAGCCATCGAGCGGGTCCACCCTCCCGAGGGCAACCCGGACGCACCGCTGCGCGCCCTCATCTTCGACTCGCACTACGACCAGTACCGCGGCGTGATCAGCTCGGTACGGGTGGTCGACGGCTCGCTCGAGGCCCGGTCGAAGCTGCGGTTCATGCAGGCCAACCGGGTGCACGAAGCGGAGGAGATCGGCATCCGGACGCCACGCGACAGGCCCGTCGAGCGCCTCGGTCCCGGCGAGGTCGGGTACCTCATCGCCGGGATCAAGGACGTCGGCGAGGCCCGCTCGGGCGAGACCGTGACCACCGCGGTCCACGGCGCCGACCAGGTCCTCGAGGGGTACCAGGAGCCGAAGCCGATGGTCTTCAGCGGGCTGTACCCGATCGAGGGCGACGACTTCGCAGCCCTGCGCGACGCCCTCCAGAAGCTGCGTCTCAACGACTCGAGCTTCACCTACGAGCCCGAGACCTCCGGAGCGCTCGGCTTCGGGTTCCGCTGCGGGTTCCTGGGCCTGCTGCACATGGAGATCGTGCGGGAGCGCCTCGAGCGCGAGTTCGACCTGGCGATCATCGCCACTGCGCCATCGGTCGAGTACCGGGTGGTGCTCACCAACGGCCTGGTCGAGCTGGTCGACAACCCGAGCCAGGTGCCGTCGCCGGCCGAGATCGCCACCATCGAGGAGCCGTACCTGCTGGCCACCATCATCACCCCGTCGGACTACACGGGGGCGCTCATGGATCTGTGCCAGTCCCGGCGGGGCGATCTCCAGAAGATGGAGTACATCTCCCCCGAGCGTCTCGAGCTGGTGTACCGGCTGCCGCTGGCCGAGGTGGTGCTCGACTTCTTCGACCAGCTCAAGAGCCGCAGCCAGGGCTATGCCTCCATGGACTACGAGCCCGACGGCCACGGCTCCTCGGACCTGGTGAAGGTCGACATCTTGCTGCACGGCGAGCCCGTCGACGCCTTCAGCGCCATCGTCCACCGCGACGCGGCCGCCGACTACGGCCGCAAGATGAGCCAGAAGCTTCGTGAGCTGATCCCCCGGCAGCAGTTCGACGTGCCGATCCAGGCGGCGATCTCGGGTCGCATCATCGCCCGGGAGACGGTCAGGGCCTACCGCAAGGACGTGACCGCCAAGCTCTACGGCGGCGACGTGACCCGCAAGAACAAGCTGCTGAAGAAGCAGAAGGAGGGCAAGAAGCGGATGAAGTCCATCGGCCGCGTCGACGTCCCCCAGGAGGCCTTCATCTCGGCGCTGCGGCTCGAGGACTGACGGGGAAGAAGTGGGCCGTGCCCGGCGTTCGACGTGAGTGTTCGGCGTCTGCACCGGTGAGCGTCGCGATGGCTACCATCGTCTTGCGCCCTCCCGGTCCATTCGACCCATCCATGCCCTCGAACGTGATGCCCCACGAACGCGATTCCCAGCCATGAGCGCGATGCTGTCCGACCGCAAGGCCGCCATCCTCCAGGCGGTCGTCGAGGGTTACATCGCCACGTCCGAGCCCGTGGGCTCGAGCCAGATCGTCACGCGCGCCGGCATCGACGTGTCCTCGGCCACGGTTCGAGCCGAGATGAGCGCGCTCGAGGAGGAGGGCTACCTGTTCCAGCCCCACACCAGCGCCGGCCGGGTGCCGGCCGAGAAGGGCTACCGGTACTTCGTCGACACGCTGATGGAGCCGGTGACCCTCGGCCGGCCCCAGCAGCAGAAGGTGGCGTCGTTCTTCGACACCGCGCAGGGCGAGCTCGAACGGATGCTCCGCGACACCAGCGACTTCCTGGCCCAGCTCACCCACTATGCGGCCGTGGTGGTGGGCCCGGCGCCCGAATCCAGCCCGGTGCGGGGCCTCCAGGTGGTGCGCCTCAGCAGCGACCAGGCCCTGGTGGTCCTGGTGCACGCCAACGCGGTGCTGTCCAAGAGGGTGGTGCCCATCGACACCGCCATCCCCGACGACACCCTCGACGCGGTGGCCCAGCGGCTCATCCGGATCCACCTCGAGGGCAAGGACGACCACGGCACCGGCGACACCGTCGCCGACGGGCTGCTGGCCCGGCTCTCCGACGCCATCGCCGAGCCCGAGGACACGCCGGTCTTCGTCGGCGGCACCAGCACCGTGGCCGAGATCTTCGACGCCGTCGACCAGGTGCACGAGGTGCTGCGGGTACTCGAGAAGCAGTACCTGGTGGTCACCCTGATCACCGACCTGCTCAAGCGGGGCCAGGAGGTGGCGATCGGCTCGGAGACCGGGGTGGAGCCGCTCGCCGAGTGCTCGCTGGTGGTGTCGCCCATCGAGGTCGACGGGGTGCCGGCAGGATCCGTGGGCGTGCTCGGACCGACGCGCATGCGCTACCCGCAGGCGTTGGCCACGGTGGCCCTGGTCAGCCAGCAGCTGAGCGACCACCTGCGCGGCGAGGACTCCTCGTGACCGACGACCTCTACCAGATCCTCGGGGTGTCGAGGGACGCCTCGGCAGAGGAGATCAAGCGCGCCTACCGACAGCTGGCCCGCCGCTGGCATCCCGACGCCAACTCGGGCGACGCCGAGGCCGAGCGCCAGTTCAAGCAGATCGCCCACGCCTACGAGGTGCTGAGCGACCCCCAGCAGCGAGCCCAGTACGACCGGTTCGGCACCGTCGGCACCAGCACCCAGGGGTTCGGCGGCGCGGACGCCTTCGGCGACATCTTCGAGGCCTTCTTCGGCCAGAACCCCTTCGGGGCCGGCAGCGCCGGGGCTCGCAGCAGCGGCCCGCCCCCGGGCGCCGACATCGAGGTCATCATCGACATCGCGTTCGAGCAGGCGGTCCTGGGGGGCGAGACCACCGTAGAGCTCAGGCTCCCGGTGGCGTGCACCGTCTGCGAGGCCACCGGAGCCGCGCCGGGCACGTCCAGCGAGGCGTGCCGCAGCTGCGGGGGCTCGGGCCAGGTCCAGCGGGTCCGCCAGTCCATCCTCGGCCAGATGATCTCGGCCACCAGCTGCCCGGCGTGCATGGGCTTCGGCCAGGTCGTGCCCACGCCCTGTGACGCCTGCCGGGGCGAGGGCCGGGTCACCGAGCACAAGAGCTTCGCGATCGAGATCCCGCCCGGCGTCGACAACGGAGCCCGCCTGCGGCTGTCGGGCCGTGGCGCCGCCGGACCCCGGGGCGGCGGACGGGGTGATCTCTACGTGCTGTTGCGGGTCGGCCCCCACGAGCGCTTCCGCCGCGAGGGCGACGATCTGGTCGAGGAGCTCTGGGTGCCGATGACCCAGGCGGCGTTGGGGGCCCGGCTCGACTACGTCACCCTCGACGGCGAGGAGGAGCTGATCATCCCCGCCGGCACCACCACCGGCGAAGAGTTCCGGCTCCGGGGCCGGGGGGTGCCGCGCCTGAACCGCAGGGGCCGGGGTGACCTGATCGTGCGGGTGGTGGTGGACACCCCCACCAACCCCACCGCCGAGGAGGAGGAGCTGCTCCGCCAGCTGGCGCTGCTGCGCAACGAAGAGGTGGCACCCGCCGAGGAGGGCTGGCTCAAGCGGATTCGCTCGGCCTTCTCGTAGTGCTCTCGTGATGGTGCTCGGACCCGACGGTCGGGGCGGGCCCCACGCCTTCGTCGGCGACCTCGACGTCCCCCGGCTGTCCGAGGACGATCACCACCACCTCGCCAGGGCGCTCCGACTCCGGGACGGCGACCCGCTGACGGTGTCCGACGGTCGGGGCCGCTGGCGCCCCTGCCGGTTCGGGACCCCGCTGGTCCCCGAGGGCGAGATCCGGACCGTCGGCCGGCCGGCGCCGGTGCTGACCATCGGTTTCGCCCTCACCAAGGGTCCGGCCCGGCCCGAGCTGGTGGTGCAGAAGCTCACCGAGCTGGGCATCGACCGCATCGTGCCGTTCCGGGCGGCGCACTCGGTGGCCCGCTGGGAGGACGACCGGGCCCCGAAGAACGTGGCCCGCCTCCGGCGCATCGCCCGGGAGGCGGCCATGCAGAGCCGCCGGGTGTGGCTGCCCGAGATCGCCGAGCTCGCCGACTTCGCCGAGCTGGCTGCCGATGGTGACGCGGTGCGGGCCCAGCGTGGCGGCGCACCCCTCACCGGCGACCACACGACCGTGCTCATCGGTCCCGAAGGCGGCTGGTCCGCCACCGAGCGGGACCGCCTCGGCGAGGTCGACCTGGCCGAGCACGTGCTCCGTGCCGAGACCGCCGCCATCGCCGCGGCCACGCTCATGGCCGCGGCCCGTCGGGCCCAGGGCCCGGCCCCGTGACCCCACAGAGGAGTCGGGCACGGGGAGCAATCCCACCCAATGCCACGCAGAGTCATTGTCAGGGTCTCGATTCGCACTTATCGTGAGACCCTGTCGGATCACCCCCCAGACCGGCACCACAACGGGCAACGACGCAGGAGCGAGGGCGCGCACATGGACGACGAAGAGGTTCACGAAGGCGGGTACAGCCGCAAGGTCGGACAACGACTGCGAGCCATCCGCCGACAGAAGCGCCTGTCGCTCCAGGAGGTCGAGACCAGCTCGAACGAGGAGTTCAAGGCCTCGGTCCTCGGTGCCTACGAGCGAGGCGAGCGCGCCATCTCGGTGCCTCGCCTCCAGCGCCTGGCCCGGTTCTACAACGTGCCCGTGGACCAGCTGCTGCCCGACGACGGTCCGGACTTCGGCCTCGGCCACGGCGCGCAGCCGAGCACCGAGCTCAGCGGCCTCCGCTCGGTCGGGGCGTTGCCGGTGACCATCGACCTGACCCGCTTGGAGGATCTGTCGGGACCCGAGGCCGACATGCTGAACCGGTACCTCACGATGATCCAGGTGCAGCGCCAGGACTTCAACGGCCGGGTGCTGACCGTGCGTCGGGAGGACCTCCGGGCCATCGCCTGCATCCTGGGCGTGGGCGTGGAGAGCGCCGGTCCCCGGCTGAGCGACCTGGGCCTGGCCTACAGCCCCGGGGGCTGATCCGGACCCTCGGGGGCGGGCAGCTCGAGGACCTGGCCCGGGTACACCAGGTCCGGGTTGTCCGGGACCACCAGCCGATCGCGGTTGTGGTCGATGAGACGGCGCCAGTAGCGGGCGATCTCCCGTTCGCAGGGTTCCACCCCGGACGCGTCGATGAGCACCTCGCGCGCGACCAGCCAGAGGTGATCGCCGGCCCGGATCTCCCACTGGTCGAGGGCGGGGGTCGGCTGGGGCAGCGGCGCCAGCTCGACGTCGATCCGCTCCAGCGTTGCCGTGGGCGAGGGCTCGGAGGCCGCGGCGCCGGGTGTGGCCGGGGCCTCGCTCGTCCCACCGGCGTCGAGAACCGGCCCATCGGCGACCGCGAGGCCCCCCGGAAGAGCTGCGGCCGACAGGGTCAGGCTGCCGCCGGAGCCGAGCAGCACCGGCGCCAGCAGCGGCAGCGCCCGCGCCGCCAGCCGACCCGGTCGGACCCAGCCGGTGGCCCGGGCCAGGAGGCCGACGGCGGTGGCGCCAGCGAGGTACCAGCCGAGCCCGAGGCCCACCAGCCGCAGCGCAGCCGCGAGCGCGTCGGACGGCCCTGCGGCCTCGGCCCACGCAGGCCATCGACGCGGTGACGCCGGGGGCGCAGCCAGCTCGCCCCGCCCGGCACGGTGCAGTACCCACAGGGCGCCGGCGAGGGTACCGCACCAGAGCCCGAGCAGCAGGCGTGGTCTCATGGCAGCTCGAGGGGCTGGTCGGCGACGGCGCCGTCGGGGGCCACGGCATGGGCGTGGTCGCAGCCCCCCTGGCGCCGGACGGCCACCGCGACCGCGCCGGGAGCCCGGGTGCCGGACTCCACCTCGAGCCCGGCGTCGCGGCCGGCCCAGCGATCGAACACGAACACGTCCCCGGTCGGGGGGCGCAGCACCAGCGCCGTGGCCGAGCCGTCGCAGTCCCAGTCGCCGACCGCGACCACGTCGCCGGGGTCACCCGCTGCGAACCAGGCCTCACCGATGCGCACCAGGTTGCCCTCGACAGCCACGTCGTCGGGGCATCCGTCGCCGTCGACGTCGATCCCGCCGATGCCGGCCCCCGCGGGCGAGCACCGTTGCCGCGTGGTGGCGGGGGTCCTGGTGGGGGAGGCCGACGGGGTCGGCGGTCCGGGTGAGGGCATGGTCGAGGGCATGGTCGACGGGAACGTCGTGGGGGCGGCCAGGGGTCGGTGCTGGGTCCCGTCGACGCCCCCTGGCGACCAGGCTCTGAGCGCGGCCAGGCCGAGTGTCAGCGCGGCCAGCGACCCCGCGACGACTGCCGTTCTGCCCGGACGACGGCGTGGAGCCCGACGGGGGGCCGGGTCGGGTGCCACCCGGTCGTGCCAGGTCTTGGTGCCGTCGGCCGCCTCGGTGACCACCGGCACCGCCGCGGGGCCGGGGTCGGCGGCATCTGCGTCGTCGGTGGCATCGGTGGCGGCGACCGGGTCGGGCGCGATCGCGCCCAGCACCTCGGCGAGCCGGGCTGCCATCTCGCTCGCGGAGAGGCCCCGGCGGCAGGCCACGGCCGCGGCGCGCAGCTGGCGCCGCTGGCGTCTGGCCCGCCGGCTCGACGGTTCGCCAGCCCGTCGGGAGCTGCTGGCGACGTGGTCGACGAGGTCGGCCAGCGCCGCCAGATCGGCAGCGACGGCAGTGGGGGAGGCGTCGCCGGCCCGGCCGAACGAGCAGAGGACCGGATGCCGGGCCCGTCCCACGATGATGTGATCGGGTCCCAGGGCTCCGTGGCTCACCCCGGCCTGGTGCAGGTCGCCGAGGACCGCGGCCGTGGCGGCCAGCACCCCGGCGAGAGTCCCGAGGTCCCCGGGCGCGAAATCGGCCAGCGTCAGGGATCCGGCGATCGCGGTGACCAGCACATCGGCGTCGGCGCCCGTCTCGTAGCCCACCAGCTCGACCACACCCGGGTGGCGAAGGGTGCGCAGGCGCTCGGCCTCGTGGGCCAGGCGGCGCCGGGCCTCGGGCTCGACGGCCCGCTTGCGGACCCCGGTGCCATCGATGGCGTCCTCAACCACGCCACCGAAGATATCTAGATCACACGAAAAGCGTCAAGGAATCACGAGAGCGATGGTGGGGTCAGCGGCGATCGATGGGGACGTAGTCGCGCTGGCGGGGCCCGATGTAGAGCTGGCGGGGTCGGGCGATCCTGGTGTCGCGCTCGAGCATCTCGTCCCAGTGGGCCAGCCACCCCGGGGCCCGCCCGATGGCGAAGAGCACCGTGAAGATGTCCTGGGGGAATCCCATGGCCTCGTAGATCAGGCCGGAGTAGAAGTCGACGTTGGGGTACAGCTTCCGGTCGATGAAGTAGTCGTCGGCGAGGGCCACTTCCTCGAGCTTGAGGGCGATGTCCAGGCGCGGGTTCTTGCCCGTGACCTCGAACACCTGGTGCGCGGTCTCCTTGACGATGCGGGCCCGGGGGTCGTAGTTCTTGTAGACCCGGTGGCCGAAGCCCATCAGCCGGCCCTCGCCGTTCTTGACCGACTTGATGAAGGTGTCGACGTTCTCCATCCCACCGATCTCGTCGAGCATGTGGAGCACGGCCTCGTTGGCCCCGCCGTGGCGGGGGCCGTAGAGCGCGGCGCAACCGGCGGCGACGGCCGAGTACGGATCGGCGTGGGACGACCCGACCACCCGGGTGGCGGTGGTGGAGCAGTTCTGCTCGTGGTCGGCATGGAGGATGAAGAGCAGGTCGAGGGCCCGAGCCAGGGTGGGGTCGGCGGCGAACTGGGGCTCGGCGATCCGGAACATCATCGACAGGAAGTTCTCGGTGTAGCTGAGCTCGTTGTCGGGGAAGATGAACGGCATCCCGAGGCTCTTGCGATATGCCCCGGCCGCCAGCGTCGGGATCTTGGCGATCAACCGCACGATCTGCTCCATGCGGTTGTCGGCATCCTCGATGTTCTTGGCCCCCGGATAGAAGGTGGAGAGTGCGGCCACCCCCGAGATCAGCATCCCCATGGGGTGGGCGTCGTGGTTGAACGCGTCGAAGAGGTGCTTGCGGAAGTTCTCGTGGATGAACGTGTGGGTGGTGATGTCGTGCACCCAGGAGTCGAGCTGGCCCGCGTCGGGCAGCTCGCCGTGAACCAGCAGGTAGGCCACCTCGAGGAAGGTGGACTGCTCGGCGAGCTGCTCGATGGGGTAGCCCCGGTACTCGAGGATGCCGGCATCACCGTCGATGAAGGTGATCGCGCTGTCGGTTATGGCCGTGGTGGCCAGACCCTCGTCCTTGAACCAGATCCCGGGCAGCAACCGGGTCCACTCCGTGGATTCGATCCCACCATCTCGAAGGGGAATCTCGACACTCTCGCCGGTGCGGTTGTCGGTGATGGTGATCGACTCTGCCACTGGTGGTCTCTGCTCCTTCGGGACTCCACGCCGGGGGGTCAGGACGGCAACATCGCCGACCGTTGGAGATTAGTGTCTCAGCCCGGCGAGCACCCACTGGACGTGCCCAGCGACGAGTGGGGGGGAATCAGAGCGGCGTGTTGTCGTGGATTCGCCGGCTCAGGCGCTCGCGCTTGGACGCCAGCGCCGCGAACGCCGCCGCCACCTCTCGCCGGGTCTCGCTGGGATCGATGACCATGTCGACCGAACCCCGCTCGGCGGCGATGTAGGGGTTGAGCAGCCGCTCCTCGTAGTCGCGCTGCGCCTCGGCCCGGGCCGTCTCGTCGGCGCGCCGGTGGAGGATCTCGACCGCGCCCTTGGCGCCCATGACCGCGATCTCGGCACTGGGCCAGGCGAAGGCCATGTCGTTGCCCATGTACTTGGAGTCCATGACGATGTAGGCGCCGCCGTAGCTCTTGCGCAGCGTCACGTTGACCCGGGGGACGGTGGCCCGGGCGTAGGCGAAGGCGAGCTGGGCCCCGTGGCGGATCATGCCCCGCCACTCGAGGTCCTTGCCCGGGAGGAAGCCGGTGGTGTCGACGAGGGTGAGCAGCGGCAGGTTGAAGGCGTCGCAGAACGCCACGAACCGGGCCCCCTTCTGGGAGGCGACGATGTCGAGGGTCCCGGCCAGGTTCTGGGGCTGGTTCGCCACCACCCCGACGGGCATGCCGGCGATGGTCGCGAGCGCGGTGACCAGGTTGGCCGCCCAGTCCGCCCGCAGCTCGGTGAGGATGCCGTCGTCGACGACCTCCCGGGCGATGTCACGGACGTCGTAGCTGCCGGTGGCGGTGGTGGGCACCAGCTCGGCCACTCCGGGCAGGGCCCGGTCGGCGGGATCGGCGGTGGGGACGAACGGCGGCAGCTCGTCGGCGTGGCGGGGGAGCAGAGCCAACAGCTCGGCCATGAACGCGTCGGCCGCCTCCTCGGACGGCACCACCGCGCTGGCCACGCCGCTGGTCCGACCGTGCTGGCCGGCACCGCCGAGGGTCTGGTTGTCGACCGGCACCCCGGTGTACTCCTGCACCATCCGGGGCCCGCTGACGTAAGCGTAGGACTGGTCGACCATGACCACGAAGTCGGCGAGGCCCAACAGCAGCGCAGACCCTGCGACCGCGGTGTGGCGTACGCAGAAGATGGTGGGGACCACGCCCGAGCACCGGGTCAGCTCCCGGGCCGCGGTGCCCCAGCCGTGCAGCGCCTCCACCCCCTCCGACGGGGGGACCCCCGCCGAGTTGAGGTGACACACCAGCGGCAGCCGCTGCTCGCAGGCCAGGTGGGCGGCGACGGCGAGCTTGGTGCCGTCGTCCGGTGTCAGCAGCACCGGGTCGTCCTCGGTACCGACGTCGACGATCACGCACGGGTGCCCGTCGAGGTCGGCAGCGGCCACGCTGGTGTTGCCGGGCCGCCGGGCCTGGATGGCGACCGGGATCACGAGGCTGGCCCCCAGAATGGCCTGGTGGAGGTGGCTCTGGGCGGGGGAGCGCTCGGCACGCCAGGACCTTATCCCGGCACCGCCGCCCTCAGTCAACGGCCGGGTGGACCCCTTCCTGGTTGCGGGCGTGGGCCCGCACCACGTCGACGAGCACCTCTCGCACCGCCCGATTGGTGGCCGACGGGGCTACCCGGCGGTTCGAGACCAACCCGACCTTGCGAGGCGTGAGCCCTCGCACCGATACCCGCTTCCAGGCGCCGGGCCCGGCCGTAGCCGTCGCCGGCAGCACCGCGGCGCCGAAGCCGTCGGCGGCGAGGGATGCGAGCAGCCGCATGCCGTCGACCTCCGCCGCCGGGGTCAGCTCGATCCCGTACTCCGCGAGATCGCGGTCGAGCGCGTCCCGGAAGGCCACCCCGGGGGGGTTCAGCAGCAGCGGGTAGCGGCCCAGGTCCTCGGGCTCGACCACGTCGAAGGCCGCGAACGGGTGGCCGTGGGGGGCCACCAGCATCGGCTCCTCCTCGAAGAGGGGTTCGACGTCGAGGTCGGGATGGTCGATCGGCAGGTTGACGATGGCCCCGTCGAGCGAGCCCCCCACCACCTGGGGGATGAGGCTGGTGGTCGTGGCGTCGACCACTTGGATGCGCACCCGGGGGTGGGCCGCGGCCAGGGCCTCGAGCAGCCGGGGCAGCAGCCAGCGGCCGGTGGTGCCGATCATGCCCGCCCTGACCACCCCCGAGACCTCGTCGCGCAGTGCGGTCACGTCGAGGCGGATGGCCTCGAGCTCGGCCTGGACCCGCCGGGCCCGGGCCACGACCACCTCGCCCTCCTCGGTCAGGGTGCCCGTGGAGCGGTCGATGAGGGTGGCCCCGAGGTCGCGTTCGATGCGGGCGATGTGGGTCGAGACGTTGCTCTGCACCGTGTGCAGGGCCTTGGCCGCCGCCGAGAAGGTGCCGTGGTCGACCACGGCCACCAGGGCGTTGAGCTGGCGGATGTCCATCATGGGTCTGCGCTCCGATGCCGGCCATCGCTTCCACGAACAGCGTAGTCCTCATTCGATCTCATTTCGCGATCCTCCATCCATGGAAACTGTTGGACTTCGGCCCCCGAAGACCCGACCATGGTCGCAGCGGCGAGGCGCGATCCCGATCCCCCTGGGATCCCCGGCCGAGCTCGAAGGCCGGAACCCCCCTCCGCCATCGAGTGAATCGAGAGGAGACCGGTTGCCCCCCGACCGGTCTCCTTCTCGTTTTCGCCAGCGAGGGCGGCCACGGATGGCCGTCGACGTTGGGCTCCGAGAGCGGCCAGAGCGCTCGCCCGTCGCGGCCTCGCCGCAGGGCGACACAGGAGGCGCCGCCACGGGCGGCGGCGCCGACTCATCGACGCAGACTCAGCCCTGGGTCTGGCGGCGGATGACGTTGAGGGCCGACCCGGCGCGGAACCACTCGACCTGGTCCGCCGAGAAGGTGTGGTTGGTCTGGAACGACCAGGTCTCGCCCTCGGGCGTGGTGACCTCGACGGTGACCTGCTCACCGGGCGCCAATCGATCGAGGTTGCGGACCGCGATGCGGTCATCCTCGCCGATGCGGTCGTAGTCGACCGGGTCGGCGAAGGTCAGCGGGATCATGCCCTGCTTCTTCAGGTTGGTCTCGTGGATGCGAGCGAAGCTCCGGGCGATCGCCACCACACCCAGCCGGAACCGGGGCTCCATCGCCGCGTGCTCACGGCTCGATCCCTCGCCCATGTTCTCGTCGCCGATGACCACCCAGCGCTGCCCTGCCCGATGGTAGGCCTCGGCGATCTCGGGGAACGGTTGGGTCCCGCCGGTGAGCTGGTTCTTGCCGTGGCCCACCTCGTAGCCCGGATAGGCGTTGACCGCACCCAGGTACAGGTTGCCCGAGATGTTCTCGAGATGGCCCCGGTAGCGCAGCCAGGGTCCGGCCATCGAGATGTGGTCGGTGGTGAACTTGCCCTGGGCCTTCACCAGGATCGGCAGATCCTCGTAGTCCTCGCCGTCCCAGGCAGGGAACGGCTCGAGCACCTGCAGCCGGTCCGAGTCGGGGGCCACCTTGACCTCGACGCCGGTGTTGTCCTCGGGCGGGGGCAGGAAGGTGTCCTCACCCGGGTCGAAGCCGGCGTCGGGCAGCTCGACGCCCACCGGGACCGACAGCTCGACCTCCTCGCCCTCGTCGTTGGTCAGGGTGCCGTTCACGGGGTCGAAGTCGATGGTGCCGGCCAGGGCCAGCGCGATGACGGTCTCGGGCGAGGTCACGAAGGCCAGGGTCGCGGGGTCGCCGTCGTTGCGCTTGGGGAAGTTGCGGTTGTACGAGGTGACGATGACGTTCTCCTCGCCCTCCACGTGGCCTTCCTCGGCGGAGCGGTCCCACTGGCCGATGCAGGGCCCGCAGGCGTTGGCGAGCACCGTGGCTCCCAGGGCCTCGAAGTCCTGCAGCAGGCCGTCACGGGTGATGGTGGCCCGCACCTGCTCCGAGCCCGGGGTGACCATCAGCTTGGTGCGGGCCCGGAGCCCGTGCGACGCGGCCTCGCGGGCGATGCTGGCGGCCCGGGTGATGTCCTCGTACGACGAGTTGGTGCAGCTCCCGATGAGCGCGGCGCTGATCTCGAGCGGCCAGCCGGCCTCGCGGGCCTCGGCGCCGAGATCCTTGACCTCGCGGGCCAGGTCGGGGGTGTGGGGTCCGTTGATGTGGGGCGTGAGCTGATCGAGATCGATCTCGATGATCTGGTCGAAGTACGCCCGGGGATCGGCGAGGACCTCGTCGTCGGGGCGCAGGTGGTGGGCCACCGCGCTCGCGGCGTCGGCCACCTCCTCGCGCCGGGTGCTCTTCAGGTACCGGGCCACCGCGTCGTCGTAGGCGAACAGCGAGGTGGTGGCCCCGATCTCGGCTCCCATGTTGCAGATGGTGGCCTTGCCCGTGCAGCTGAGGCTCTCCGCGCCCTCGCCGAAGTACTCGACGATGGCACCGGTGCCGCCCTTGACGGTCAGGATCTCGGCCACCTTCAGGATGATGTCCTTGGGCGCGGTCCAGCCGCTCAGCGAGCCGGTGAGGTGGACCCCGATCAGCTTCGGCCAGCGCACGTTCCAGGGGAAACCGGTCATCACGTCGACGGCGTCGGCCCCACCGACGCCGATGGCCACCATGCCGATGCCGCCGGCGTTGGGGGTGTGGCTGTCGGTGCCGATCATCATCCCGCCCGGGAACGCGTAGTTCTCGAGCACCACCTGGTGGATGATGCCGCTGCCGGGCTTCCAGAACCCGCCGCGGTAGCGGGCGCTGACGGTCTCGAGGAAGTCGTACACCTCGTCGTTCTCGTTCAGCGCCGCCAGCAGGTCCTTCTTGCCGTCGATGCGAGCCTGGATGAGGTGATCGCAATGGGTGGTGGTGGGGACCTGGACCTCGTCGAGCCCCGCGGTCATGAACTGCAGCCAGGCCATCTGCGCGGTGGCGTCCTGCATCGCCACCCGGTCGGGCCGCAGGTCCACGTAGGACACCCCCCGCTCGAGCTCCTGGTCGGGACGGTCGAGGTGGTTCACCAGGATCTTCTCGGCCAGGGTGAGGGCCCGGCCGAACCGGTCGCGGGCGGCCCCGATGCGCTCGTCGAGGGTCTCGTAGACGGCGTCGATGAGCTCGATGGGCGTGCTGGCGGTGGCGGCCATGAGGAGACTCCTGAGAGATGCGAACGGACGGTCGGGCTGCAGCGCTCACCACGGTCTACCCCACCGTGGCGCCTTGTTCACCTGTCTGGAACTTGTATGCTACAAGTATGACCAACCGCCGGCAACCAGAGCGGTCCCGCTCAATCCGCTACCGGGAGATCGCCGAGGCCATCCGCCAGCGGGTCGTGTCGGGCAGCTACGGCCCCGGGCAGATGCTACCGAGCGAGTCCACGCTGTCCCGGGAGCACCAGACCAGTCGGGTGACGATACGCAAGGCGCTGGAGGTGCTACGAGACGACGGCCTGCTGTCGTCCCGGCAGGGCGCCGGCTGGTTCGTCGCCATCGACCCCCTGCGCCAGTCGTTGGCCCGGCTGGGCACCATCGAGGGCCAGCTCGCCGCCTCGGACCGTTCGTCGAGCCGGGAGGTGACGGGCTTCGGCTTCACCGAGGCCCCGGCCTGGGTGGCGGAGATCCTGGGTTGCGACGACGTCCTCGAGGTCCGCCGCCGCAACCTGGCCGACGGCCGCCCGTTCGCCCGGGTCACGGTGTGGCTGCCCCCCGAGGCCGGCAGCCAGATCTCACGGGCCCAGGCCGAGGCGTCGCCGTTCGCCGAGCTGCTCGCCGTCGAGCTCGGCGGAGCCACCCAGACCATCGGCGCGGCCATCGTCGCCGACGACGACGCGGCCCAGCTCGAGATCCCGGCCGGCTCGCCCGTCCTGGTCTGCGGGCGGGTCACCCGCGACGTCGCCGGCGAGCCGGTGATGGTCAGCGAGCACGTCTTCCCCGCCCACCTCACCGAGTTCGTCGTGGACCTGCCCCAGGGAGGCAGATCCATGTCGCCCAGCGGCCTGCGCCTGGTCGACACCGCATGACCGCCGGTCGGGCCCAGCACTGGCGACTGCGCACCCGGACCCTGGCCTTCGATCGCCTGCCCGTGGTCATGGGAGTCCTCAACATCACCCCCGACAGCTTCAGCGACGGCGGCCGCTTCCTCGAGCCCGACGCGGCCCTGGCCCACGGTCTGCGCCTGATCGACGAGGGCGCCGCCATCGTCGACGTGGGTGGAGAGAGCACCCGTCCGGGCGCAGCCGAGGTCGGCGAGGACGAGGAGCTGGCGCGCACGGTCCCGGTGATCGAGGCCCTGGTGGCCCACACGAACGCCGTGGTCTCGATCGACACCACCAAGGCGGCAGTGGCCGCCGCGGCGATCGAGGCCGGCGCCGAGATCGTGAACGACGTCACCGCGCTCACCGGCGATCCGGCGATGACCGACCTGGTCACCGCGTCGGGCGTGGGGGTGTGCGCCATGCACATGCAGGGGACGCCCCGGACCATGCAGGACCGGCCCTGCTACGACGACGTGGTCACCGACGTGCTCGCCTACCTGACCGAGCGGCGGGCCGCCCTGATCGACGCCGGAGTCGACCCGGATCGGGTGGCCATCGATCCCGGCATCGGTTTCGGGAAGACCGTCGAACACAACCTGGATCTGTTGGCTGCGGCCGAGCGGTTCTGCGCAACCGGGGCCCCGGTGGTGGTCGGCCACTCCCGCAAGAGCTTCATCGGCCGGGTGCTCGGTGACCCCGACGCGGACCGGGGCCCGGGCACCCTGGCGGTCTCCCTGGCACTGGCCCGCCGGGGGGTGCAGGTGCTGCGGATCCACGACGTGGCCGCCACCCGCCAGGCCCTCACCCTCTTCGAGGCCACCGGCGGCCTGGGGTAAGCCGAGCTCGAACCGCGACCGCATTGCAGCACCGCGATGGACCCCTCCGGAGGAGCGAGGGAAACGGCGCCACCAGGCGCCGCAGCGTCGACCGGCGCCTCGGGCGCAGCCGGCGCCCGCGCAGCTGGCGCCCCCGCCAGCGACGAGGGACGAGGAGCGGTAGGGCGCCTCCGGCGCAGCCGCAGAGCAGCCCGAGGAGCGCAGCGACGAAGCTGCGATTGCGGTTCGAGCTAGCCACTTGCCCCTGAAGAAGTCGGCTCGTCGCCGATTGCGAGCGTGAGCGAGCCATCGGTGAGGAACCCCGCTGGTCGCTGCGCAGCAGCCTGACCTGCGGGAACGCATTGAGTCCCGGCGGAGCCGGGCCGATGCGACCGTGTCGGCTACCGCGGGCCATGCCACAACCAGGCCTTCTTCAGGGGAAAGGAGCTAGTTGATGCAGGGGGGGTCGCCGGTGTCGGCGACGTGGTGGAAGAGCAGGAGCTTGCGGGAGATCCAGGAGGTCTCGCCCGGATCGACCAGCCCCGGTCCCTGGCCGTAGCGGACGGTCTGGCCCCGGTGGCGGACCTCGACCACCAGCTCCGGGTCCTCGCCCACCAGGCGCTGCAGCTCGAAGAACGGGGCCGCCTGGCCGTCGTCGGCGAGCTCCTGGAGCTCGGGGTCGTTCGACGACACGAAGGCCGCCAGATCGTCCTGGTAGTCGAAGAGCGAGCCGCTCGGGAGGAACAGGTGGTTGTCGCCGGGACCCTCGGTCCGCAGGTTCGAGAACATGTTGAACGTCGAGACCGTCCGGAGCCCGACGTAGGGATTGAGGATGTGCACCATCAGCAGGGCCACCACCGCGAGGTCGATGGGTCCGGGCCGGCCGATGCGACGCACGGCTCGCCCGGCCGACGCCGACTTCAGCAGGGCGAGGATGATGATCACCCCATAGCTGGTGACCGCGCCCCACACGATGGCCGAGCGGTACCCGGCGTGGAGGTGACCCAGGCCCCCGGCAGTCAGGACCAGCAGCGAGCCCGCGACCAAGCGACGCCGCATCACCAGCCGGGCGATGGGGGAGTGAGCCGTGACCCCACGGACCCAGTCCACCGCTGTTCCGAGCTGAGCCACCGGGAGGAACAGGACGAACAGCGCGTAGAGCGGGGTGGAGAAGTCCGCCACCTGCACCGCCGGGCTCAGCGAGACCACGAAGTGGAAGATCACCCCCACTCGGACCCCCAGCCACCGGGTCCGGGGCACCCAGAGCAGCACGGCCACCGAGGTCTCCGCGACCACGGCAACCACGATGTGAACCCAGTCGACGGCCGCCGGCCCGGTGACCAGCCCGAACGCAGCTGCGTCGGCGATCTGCACCGCGCAAGAATGGACCGGGTCGAGGAACTCCGTGTTCCACTTCGACATTGCCGCGGCCGTGTAGGCCAGAAGGAGCAGCAGCCGCGCTCCCGGCGCCACCCGAGCCACGAGGTGTGGGCGAGACCCGGGCGAGGCCAGGTACCGGCCGAGAATCAGCAGGTTGACCGCGCCGCCGAGGAGCCAGTGGTCCGGTGCGAAGGGCCACTCCCAGGCCAGATCCGCCAGCTGGGCCATGGCCAGCAAGGCCAGGCGGTCGGGTGACCCGGGTCGGCCCATCAGATAGACCGCAGCCCCAGCCGCCGCCCAGCCGGTCAGGGTGTGCAACCCGTCGGTCTGGTTGGCCAGGTGGGTCAGCGCCGCGATGGCCCACATGAGCCCGAACACGGGCGCGACCAGGCCCTGACGGTCGTCGACGCCCGGGCCGGCGGGGACTATCGGCCCGGTGCTTGCGTTCGCTTCCTCCTGGCGCACCGCGATCGAGTGTGGTCGCCCTGCTCGGCCGATGCCAGGGCGCAACGCCGCACCAACGGCTGCGCTCCGGCGTGACGGCGCCACGCTGGGCGCGAGCGCAGTGATTCGGGCACACAGGCGAGCCGGGGTGGGGCCGTCGGGCCCAGGCACCGGCGGCTCCGGCTTGCCCAGAATGTGGCATGGGAGACACCATCGGGCGGGAGGTCGCCGCCAGCGTGTCAGACGTCACCGAGATCGACGAGGGCGTGCCGGCTGACTCCTTGCGACTCGCGTGGTTCGGCCGGTTGTGGGCGCTGGCGGCCCTCGCCCACGTCGTCGGCAACGGGCCCAACGCCCAGCTCATGGACGACCCCACCGCGGTGCGGGTCTCCATGTTCCTGCTCGGGTTGGCGGCCATCGGCACCCTGCTCGCCCCCCGGAACCGGTTGTTGCTGGGAACGCTCGCGGCCCTGGCGATCGTGACCGCCTGGCTGGAGGCCCCGTTCCTGCCCAACCACTGGCTCCTGGCGACACTGGTGTCGGTCCTGTTGCTGGTGTCGCTGCCGCGGGCCGCGCCGTGGCCGACCTTCCGGCGCGGGGCTCGCTGGGTCCTGCTCGTGTTCTACGGGTTCGCGGCGTTCGCCAAGCTGAACGGCGACTTCTTCGACCCCGCGGTGTCGTGCGCCCGCTTCTACGCCAACCAGGGACTCGAAGCCATCGGCCTCCCGGGTATCGGGCCCGACGCC
>JBFKRY010000068.1:0-18614 GCA_041636995.1 Acidimicrobiales bacterium
CCCGGCGTCGCCGCACAGCACGGTGGTGCCGTGGCGGTCCATCGCGTCCCACCCGGGCTCTGCCTCCCAGGTCTTCAGCATCGCCGCGGTCGCGCCGCGCGCCAGCGCCGGGAGGATGCTCGCCTCGAGGTGGAACCGGTCTGCGAGCGGCGTGGGACACATGGTGACGTCGGACGGCTCCATGCCGAGCCGGTCGGCCAGGGAGGACGCAGCCACCAGCAGCTCAAGATGGGTCACCGGCGCCGGCTCGCCGTCGGGACCGAACGTCACGATGGCGACGTCCTCGCCGGCGCCGTCGCCGGTCTCGTCGACCGGGACCGCCTCCACGTCGGCGGTGGCCAGGGTCTCCAACCAGCCCACCGTCCCCTCCTGGGGACCGTCCATGCCGGCGTGGACCCGGACGGTGGGCAGCGTGGCCATGGCCGGCCCGACGTAGTCGAAGTGATCGTTGGTGTACACGATGGCGTCTGGGGCCCCGGCGGCCATCAGCTCGCCGTAGCGCTCCTTGGCGGCCAGGTCGACCATGACCGCGCTGGCACCCAGGCGCCACGCGCCCAGCAGGGCCACCACGTAGTCGAGGCCCGGATGTGCGAAGAGACCCACCCGGCCGCCGGCCCCGACACCGAACGACGAGAGGGTGGCTGCCGCCCGCTGCATGGCGTCGCGGGCCTCGGCGTAGGTGAGCGACCGGTCCCGATCCACCCAGTGGATGGCGGTCCGGGAGGGGTCACCGGCGCCTTCGGGGCCGAGCAGCTGATGGGCTCGCATCGGCGGGGTCAGGCGTCGGCCCTGGCGGCCAGACCGAGGCGGTCGGCCTTCCCGCTGAAGGTCCGGGGCATGGTGTCGAGCTCGGTCATCGTGGCCGGCAGCAGCTCGGACGACACCTGGACGCGGGCGTGGTCGGTGAGCTCGTCGGGGCCGACCTGCATGCCGTCGCGCGTCTGGTAGAAGCCGGCGAGGCTCCCCTGCTCGGTCTCGACCACGGCCGCGTGCAGGACCGCCTCGTGGCTGTACAGGGCATCCTCCAGCTCCCGCAGGAAGCCCCCACGCCGGGCCGCGCTCTCGACCTCGCGGGTGCGCCCGAGCACCTTCAGGTAGCCGTCGGGGTCGCCGACGCCCACATCGCCGGTGTGCAGCACCCCGCCTGCGGTGGCCTCGGCGTACTTGTCGGGCTTGTTGCGGTACTCGCTGAAGTAGCCGTGGGTCACCATGACCTCGCCGACCTCACCGGGAGGCAGCTCCCGGGTGTCGGGCCCGCCGACGTAGGCGAGGCGATCGGGCAGCGGTCGCCCCACGTAGCCCTCGAGGGCCCGCTCTCCGTCGTCGGGGCTGCCCATGGCCATGAAGCCACCCAGCTCACTCTGCCCGTAGCTCTCGAGCAGGGCGATCCCCATGACGTCGCGGTAGTCGCTCTTGATGCGGGGTGCCAGCGGCGATCCCCCCGACAGGGCGACGCGGAACGGGGAGTCGTCGGCCCCCGGGGCGTTGACCACGTCGGCCAGGGTCAGCGGGTAGGCCACGAGGACGGTGGCGCCGGCGGCGCGCGCCACCTCCCACATCTCCGCCACCGGGCGCCCGGCGACCAGGGCCACTGCCGCCCCCGCGTGCACGGCCGGCATGAGCGCGGCCACCAGCTGGAAGCTGCTGGGGATCGGCGTGGTCGCCAGCAGGACGTCGTGGCGGGACAGGCCGAGGCGCTCCCGGATGCACGAGGTCGCCAGGGTGACGGGCCCCGAGCGCAGCACCGCGCCCTTGGGAGCCCCGGTCGTCCCCGAGGTGTACGACAGGTAGAGGGGGGCGTCGGCGCGGTGCCGGTCGACCGGCTCCGCCTCGCCTGCGCCGAGCTCGTCCAGGTCGATGACCTGCTCGGCGCCGGCCGCCTTCAGGTCGTCGTGGCGCTCGGGGGCCGCGGCGACCACCGGGGCCCCGACGTCGTCAACGAAGTACGGCAGGGCGTCGGGACCGAGGTTGGCATCGAGCAGCCCCGGCAGGGCCCCGGCCTTCCAGGTGCCGATGATGGCAAGCCACAGGCCGACCCGGTCGGACGCGCAGAGCCCCACCGTGTCCTCCGGATTCACCCCGCGGTCGACGAGGTCTGCGGCGATCGCATCGGTCCGCCGGTCGGCCTCGGCATAGGAGATCTGCGACGTGCTGTCGAGCAGGAACGTGCGGTCTCCGTGCCGGGCTGCGGCGCGGCGGAAGGTGGAGATGATGTCCATGGTCTGGGAAGCTAGTCGACGTGAGCAAGGCGCCTCTCGTGTCCACCGACTGGCTGGCCGACCACCTCGACGACCCCTCGGTGCAGGTCGTCGACTGCCGCTGGTACCTCCGGCCCTTCGACCTGCGCAACGGCGACGACGAGTACGCCGCCGGCCACATCCCTGGTGCGGTGCACGTCCGCTGGGACACCGACATCGCCGATCCCGACCGTCCCGGGCTCTGGATGCTGGCGGGTCCGGAGCGCTACGCGGAGGCCATGGCCAGCCGAGGCATCGGCGACGACACCTTCGTGGTGGCCTACGACGACCAGCACGTCACCGTGGCCGCCCGCCTGTGGTGGTCGCTGCGGGTGTACGGCCACGAGGCGGTGGCGGTGCTCGACGGCGGCATCACCAGGTGGGTGGCCGAGGGCCGTCCGGTCGAGACCGCGATCCCGCAGCATCCGCGGGCGTCGTTCACGCCCCGGCGCTCCACCCGTCTCTACGCCACCAAGGACGACGTGCTCACCGCGCTCGGCGGCGAGGTCCGGCTGGTCGACGGTCGGATGGATGCCGCTCGGGTCGCCGACGGCGGGCACGTGCCTGGCAGCGTGGTGCTGCCGGGCATCGAGTTCACCACCGCTGACGGCACCTGGGTCGATCCGGACGAGGCCCGGGCCCGCATCGTCTCGGCCGGCGGGGTCTCCGACGCCGGGGTGATCGCCTACTGTCGCGGCGGGGTGGGGGCGTGCGGCACCGCGCTGGCGTATGCCATTGCCGGGCTCGACGACGTCGCGGTCTACGACGGCTCCTGGACCGAGTGGGTCGCCGACCCCGACACGCCCCGCGCCACCCTCTGATGCCTCGCGTGGTCGTCATCACCGGCGCTGCCGGTGCCATCGGGTCGGCGCTGCGCCGCCGATTCGGCGCCGACGCCGACGCGGTGGTGGGCCTCGACCTGGCCGGCGGCGACGGCGTCCTCGAGTGCGATGTGGCCGACGACGGTGCCGTGGCCGACGCATTCGCCACCATCCGCGATCGCCACGGCGATCCCTCGGTGCTGGTCAACAACGCGGGCATGACCGGCGCCGGCGGCGTCGAGGACGAGGACCCGGCCACCTGGCGGCGGATCCTCGACGTCAACCTCACCGGCGCCTTCCTCTGCAGCCGGGAGGTGGTCGCCGGGATGCGCGCCGCCGGCGGCGGCAAGATCGTCAACGTGGCGTCCGTCAACGCCAGGTTCGGGGGCTCGGCGCTGTCGGGCCCCGCGTACGCGGCCAGCAAGGGGGGTCTGGTCACGTTGACGAGGTTCATGGCGCGCGAGCACGCCGCGGACAACATCCAGGTCAACGCGGTGGCCCCCGGGCCCCACGACACCCCGATGTGGGCCGGGCTCGACCCGGAGCGGCGGGCCCGGATCCTGGCGACGCTTCCTGGCCCGGGACCAGGTGACCCCGCCGACCTGGCGGCCATCGTCCACTTCCTCTGCGGCCCCCACACCGGCTACCTGACGGGGGCCACCATCGACGTCAACGGCGGGCAGTGGATGGGGTAGTCCCGCCGCCACCGGGGTCAGCGGAAGACGCCGATGAGGGTCCCGCCGGCCACCACCGAGACCACGGCGACGACCACCCGGCGATCGACCTCGGTCCGGCCGAACACCGCACCGCTCAGCACCACCGCCGCCACCGACTGGGACGCGTTGTTGAGCGGTGACACCACGCCCACCCGGGCGCGCTCGAAGGCCTCGAGCAGCGCCGGCATGGCGATCCCGATGGCGGCTGCCGGGAGGAGGGCGAGCGGCAGGCTGGCCCGGGCCCCCGCCGCGAGGCCCTGGCGGCCCGCGGCGATCAGGGTCGCCACCATGAGCACCAGCGCGCCCACGAGCAGGATCACCACCGCGGCAGCAGCGCCCTCGAGGTCGCTGTCCCGGGTGAGCGACCGGGCCACCACGTCACGGACCCCGAACTGGAGTGCCGTCACCGCGCCCAGGAACAGCCCCAACCGGGACACCTGGATCCGGACCTCCGGCCGGGCCAGGAGGACTGCGCCGGTGACCGTGAGAAGGGTGCCGACGGTGATGGGCAGGGACCAGCTCTCGTCGAGGAAGACGATGGCCAGCACCACCGACCACATGGGAACGGTCCCCACCATCACCCCGGTGCGCGATGGGCCCGCCAGGCCGATCGCCGCGTAGAAGGTCAGCTGGGCGAGGCCGGGGACGATCGCGCCGACGAGGACGAAGCCTCGGCTGCTCTCCCAGGTGAGGTCGTCGATCCGGACCCCGCCGACGAGGGCGATCAGCGCGGCCACCCCCGCGGCGCCGGCCACGGTGACGACGGCGACGGCGTCGGTCCGGGCCCCGGTGCGGTCCAGCACCAGGCGGGTGCCCACGATGTTCACCGCGAACATGAAGCCGGCGAGGCAGGCCAGGCCGATGCTCATCGACGGTGGCCCGTGGCCGGCGGGAGAAGGATCAGGTCTGGCCGGTTCCGGTGGGCTCGTACCACTTGCCGACCACCGCTCGGCTGACCCAGCCGAACAAGAAGAACACGGCGATGCCGAGCAGCGACGACAGAATGATGGTGGCGTAGAGCTCCTCGATCTGCACCAGGCCCCGGTAGCGATCGACCAGGTTGCCCAGCCCCTTCTCCCCCCGGCCGAAGAAGAACTCGCCGACGATGGCGCCGATCACCGACAGGCCCGCGGCGATGCGGAAGCCGGTGAAGGTGGCCGGCATGGCTGCGGGGAACTGCAGCTTCCACAGCCGGGTGGCCCGGCCTGCATGGTGCAGGGTGAACAGGTCGTGGAGGTCGCGGTCGACCGACTTCAGGCCGAACAGGGTGTTGGTGATGATCGGGAACAGCGAGATCAGCACGGCCACGATGACCCGGCTCTGGAACCCGAACCCGAACCACACCCCGATCAGGGGGACGAGCGCGAGCGTGGGCACGGTCTGGAGGACCACGGCCCACGGGAAGAAGGCGTTCTCCATCAGCCGGGCCTGGCTCATCAGCACCGCCACGAACATGCCGAGCGCCATGGAGATCAGGAGCCCGAAGAAGGCGACCTTGCTGGTGTTGATGAGCCCCTCCCAGAGCTCGGTCCGGATGGCGCTGTCACCGATGGAGTCGGCCACGATCCGGTGAGGCTGGGGGACGAGGATCTGCTTCTGCTCGGGCACGGTCTCGTGGAGGACGTACATCAGCCCGACGACCGCGCCCGCGAAGATCGTGGGCGGGCCGAACAGCGCCAGCGCCCGGCGACCGCCGGTTCGCCCCGTCTCCGCCTCGGGGGCGTCGGGGGGCGCGGTGGTCCCGGCGACGAGCTCGGTATCGCTGATCAGGGTCTCGGACATGTCGATTTCGGGCGGCGAGGGCGCCCGCTGGATCCGGGACACCCTCGCCGCACGGTCGGCCTAGAAGCCCAGGCTGATGCTGGTGTCGAGGAACTCGTTGGTGAAGATGTCCTCGGGTGTGACCTCGGGGTTCACGTTGTCGTCGCCCCGGTCCAGGTAGATCGGCAACATGATGTCGATCATCCGCTGGATGCGCTCCGGGTCCATGTCACCCACGTAGCCGTTGTCGCCGTCGGTCACCAGCTCCAGGTCCAGCATGGCCTGGGTGCCGGCGGCGTGGCTCTCCTCCGATGCGGTCCAGAAGCTCGCCAGATCGGTCACGATCTGGTTCAGCCGAACGTTGACGGGCTCCGGGTCGGCCAGGTAGTCGAGGGTGGCCTGCTGGAACATGGGAACCAGCTTCTCGAGGCACTCACGGTCCTCCTCGATGCTCTCGGGCCTCACCGACAGCGCCGACTGGTAGTTGGGGAAGTCGGCGTCGTGAATGAGCAGGAAGTCGACGGGCTTCAGCCAGCTCTCGATCTCGTTCTCGTACCGCCAGGGCTCGTTGGTCGCGAACCCCTGCTGCACGATGCCGTCCTCGGTGGTGAAGCGGGTCGGCGAGCCGTCGTAGGAGGCATCGACCTGATCGGCGTTGAGTATCCCCTCGCCCAGGAAGTAGTCCATGTACGCGCCGCCCTCGAAGTACAGCACCGGGGCCCCGGACTCGCCGATGTCCTCGAAGGACGAGAACGTGTAGTCCTCCGGATCCCACATCAGGATCTGGGGGCCGACGTCGAAGAACGTGAACACCGCGATCACCGGCAGGGCCCCCGAGTTCTGGATCGCCTCGGCGGTGCTGGCGTAGCCCATGAAGATCGAGTCGTCCGCGTAGATCTGGGCGTTGGGCGGCGAGAACCCCACGTAGGGGCCGCCGGCCCGGATCTCCATGTTGATCCCGGTGTCGCCGAGGGGACCGCTGTAGATGCCGTTCTCGGCGTCGAGCTCGCCGTCGGGCCCGATCAGCTGGTAGGTGAAGCCGTGCTCGGGCTCGGGGAACCAGTCGGTCTGGACGATCAGCGGATCGGGGCAGATCCCGACGAGGCTGACGTCGTCCATCGCGTCGTCACCGGCGTCGTCCATCGCGTCGTCACCGGCGTCGTCGGCAGCGCCGTCGTCGGCAGCCGCATCGTCGGTAGCCGCATCGTCGGCAGCCGCATCATCGGCAGCCGCGTCGTCGGCAGCCGCATCGTCACCGGCGGTCGTGTCGTCATCGTCGTCCCCGCACGCGGCGGCGATCATCGCCAGGGCGACGATCACGATCAGCAATCGCTTCCAGTACTCGAGTCTCACGGGCTACCCCTCCCTGCTTGGACATTGCCGGTGGCAATGCCCTCCTGCTTCGCATTGCTTACCACGCTCGGTGCCTCGATCTGGTCTCGCGCATCACGCCGGGCGGCGGGCTCCACGGCATCGATCGCCTACTGTTCCTGCCCCGGCGCCCAGTGGCGGGTGGCGCGATCTCCGATGGCCCCCACCACCAGGAAGATCACCACCCCCAGCAGCGAGCTGAGGATGATGGCGGTGAGCAGCCGGTCGATGGTGAGGCGGTTCTGGTAGAAGCTGATCAGGCGGCCGATGCCCTTGGCCTCTCCACCCCGGAAGAAGAACTCGCCCACGATGGCGCCGGTGACGGCCAGGCCAGCGGCGATCCGGAGACCGGCGAAGATCGCCGGCTGCGCCGCGGGCAGCTCGAGCTTCCACAGGCGGGTGAGCCGCGAAGCGCCGTGGAGAGTGAAGAGGTCGTGGAGGTTCCGGTCGGCCGACTGGAGTCCGAAGAGGGTGTTGGTGATGACCGGGAAGATCGAGATGATGACCGTGACCAGCACCCGGGCGTTGAACGCGAACCCGAGCCACAGGCCGATGAGCGGCGTGATCGCGATGATGGGGACGGTCTGGAGCGAGACCGCGTAGGGGAAGAGCGTGCGCTCGAGCCATCGAGCCCGGCTCATGAGGATCGCGATCGACATGCCCAGGACGATCGAGATCGCCAGCCCGGTGAGCACGACCTGGGTCGTGGCCCAGAGGCCTTCGAGCACCTCCTGCAGCGCGACCCAACGCAGGAAGCCGTCGTTCAGGACCTCGTGCGGGGGCGGCAGCATGAACCGCTGGTTCTCGCTCAGCCCGATGTAGCTCATGAAGTACCAGATGCCGACCACGCCGATCAGCACCGCGAACGGGGGGAGGACGATCGCGGCCATGGTCCGGACGATCGACGGCGTGGCCGGCGCCGACCGGCGTTCGGGCGCGCTCGAAGCCTCGGTGGACTGGCCCCCTTCTGCTGGCACGTCGCGAGACTAATTTGTCGCCCGTGGTCGGTGCACCCCACCCCGTGGTCCGCGAGGCCGGGTCGAGATGCGAGCTCGACGACGGCACCGTCCTGGTTGCCGACGCCTGGCGCCCCGAGGAGGGCGGCCCGTGGCCGGTGCTGCTGCAGCGGCTGCCCTACGGCCGCTCCGTCGCGTCCACCCCGGTGCTCCCCCACCCGGCCTGGCTGGCCGCACACGGGTACCTGGTCGTGGTCCAGGACGTCCGGGGCCGGGGCGACTCGGGGGGCGAGTTCGACCCGTTCGTCCACGCCGGGGCCGACGGCGCGGCCGCCATCGAGTGGGCTGCCGGGCTCCCCGGCGCCAACGGCGACGTCGCCACCTACGGGTTCTCGTACCAGGGCCTGCTGCAGCTCTACGCCGCGGCCCGGCGCCCACCCAGCCTGCGGGCCATCGCCCCGATGATGTGTGCCCCGGACCCCTACGAGGGCTGGACCTACGAGGGAGGGTGCCTGCGGTGGCCGTTCGTGTGCTTCTGGGCCGCGCAGCTGGCCGGCCAGGATGCCGGCGACGGTCCGATCCCCTTCGACACCACGGCCCTGCCGGCCTCGGCTGCCCTCGGTCCCCACCCTCCCTCGTGGTTCTCCGACTGGTTGGACCACCCCCGCGGCAGCGACCCCTACTGGCAGGACCGGCGACCGGACCTCGCCGCCATCGAGGTGCCCGCCTTCGTGGTGGCGGGCTGGTTCGACGATTTCTCGGCGGCCAGCCTGCAGGTGGCGACCACGCTGGGCGCCGAGCTCCACATCGGTCCGTGGGCCCACATGCCCTGGGGGACCCGCGCCGGCGACGTCGAGCTGGGCCCCGACGCCGGCCCGTCCCACATCGGCGCCGCGTTGGTCGGGTTCTTCGATCGTGAGCTGAAGGGCGACGGGGCCGCTCCCGCACAGCCGGTGCGGTACTACACCCACGGCCGGGGTTGGCAGTCGGCGCCAGCCTGGCCGCCCTCCACGCCGACGGTGAACTGGCACGGCCACAGCGGCGGGAACGCCAACAGCCGGCACGGCGACGGCCGGCTCGCCGAAGGGGCGGCCGAGGGCCCGCTGGCCGACGTGCTCGTCGTCGAGCCCCTGGTGCCCTACCCGGGCGACGACGCCCCGCTGTCGGACGAAGGACCCGCCGAGGACAGGCGCGACGTGTGCTGCTACACCTCGGCTCCGCTCCCCGACGCAGCCACCCTGACCGGCCGCCCCGTCGTGACCGTCAGCACCCGCTGCGACCGGCCCGGCCACGACGTGGTCGCATCGCTGGTGCTGATCGGGGCCGACGGGGTGCCTCGACGGCTCTGCACCGGGGCCCGCCGGCTGCCCGCCGAGGCTCCCGGGACCGTGCGCAGGTCCGCCATCGAGCTGCGTCCCATCTCGTGGGAGATCCCGGCGGGCGCCCGGCTGCGCCTCGACGTCAGCGGCGCCCGGTTCCCCTCCTTCGACCGCAACCCCCACACCGGCGCGGTACCCGGGGCCCGGGTCGCGGCGCCGCAGACGGTGGTGGCCACCATCGAGCTCCTCCAGGTGGAGCTGGACCTCCCGCTCGGCTGAGCGGGAGCGGGGCCGCGCCGATCAGACGTGCGGGAGGACGTCCTCGGCCATGCGGCCCATCTGCTGCTCGATGCGGTCGTAGGACTCCCCCGGCATGCCCGGGAAGATGACCAGCTTGTCGTACCCCAGCAGGTCCTTGTAGAAGGCCAGCCCCTCGATCACGTCGTCGGGCGAGCCGATCAACCAGGTCTTGTTCTCGATGGAGTCCTCGAGCGCGGGGATCAGCCCGGGCTTGGCCGGCTTGCCGTCCTCGCCCATGTAGCCCCGGCTCCACCCGTAGGGCCCCAGGAACTTCCAGAACTCGTCGTGGCCGGGCCGCACCGCGGCCACCGCGTCCTCGTAGGTGTCCTCGACGCAGGTGCACACCACGAAGATGCGCTTCTCGTGGGGCTCGAGGGACGTCCCGTGGACGGTGTCGTGCACCTCGGCGTAGCGGTCCCAGAAGAGCTTCATGAACTTGTGGTGCTTGAGCCACATCACCCCGCCGAACCCCTTGGTGGGCACCGCCTCCAGCGACGGTGGCGAGGTGATGGCCTGGTAGATCTCGTAGGGGTGGAGCGGCCGGGGCACCAGGGTGAGGGTCTCGACGAACCCGCCCCGATCGGGGATGCCCGGAGGCGGGAAGTCGAAGTAGTCGCCGTGGAACGAGAACTCCTCGTTGTCCAGGGCCCGGACGATCACCTCCATGGCCTCGTCGTAGAGGAGCCGGTTCTCCTTGTCGGCCGCCTGCTGGTCGGGATTGTCGAAGCTGCCGACCTTGGTGCCGAGCGACTCGGCCTCGCGGGGCACGGTCCCCCGACCGACGCCGAGCACCGCCCGGCCCCCCGACAGGTTGTGGAGGGTGGCGAAGTCCTCGGCGAGCCGCAGGGGATGCCACTGGCCGACGATGTTGAACATGGCGCCGATCTTGATGCGCTCGGTGCGCTCGGCGAGGACGGTTCCCAACATGATGCCGTTGGGCACCACCTCGTAGCCCTCGTACTGGAAGTGGTGCTCGGTGAGCCAGTAGCTGTCGTAGCCGAACCGCTCGGCGGCCACGCCCATGTCGATCATGCGCTCGGTGGCGTGCCACATCTTCTCGTTGGTCTGCCGGCGATCCATCGGGCTCGGCGGACCCGGGCCGACGTCGTCGAACTCGACGTGACCGAACAGAAATACACCTGTCTCCATGGAACGAGCGTACCCCTCGGCCCGGCGCCGGGCAGGCTCGGGGGCCGGTCAGTCCTCGTAGCCGCCCCGGAGGGCCTCGGACACCTGGCCCGAGAGGATCGCGAACTCCGGCGTGAACCGCAGCTCCTGGGGGCGGGGGTAGTCGAAGGGCACCTCGAACTCGGCCACGATGCGCCCCGGCCGCGGCGACATGACCAGCACCCGGGTCGACAGGAACACCGCCTCGTACAGCGAGTGGGTGATGAACAGCCCGGCGAAGCCCTCGCTCTCGAACAACCGGAGGACCTCGTCGTTGAGCCGCTCCCGGGTGATCTCGTCGAGGGCGCCGAAGGGCTCGTCGAAGAGGAACACCGTGGGATTGAGCGTCAGCGACCGGGCCACCGAGACCCGCATCTTCATCCCACCCGAGAGCCGACGGGGATGATGGTTCTCGAAGCCGGTCAGGCCGACGAGGTCGATCGCGGCCTGGGCTCGCTGGGCCCGCTCCTCCCTGTCGATCCCGTGGAGCTCGCAGAGCAGCTCGACGTTGCGGGTCACGGTCCGCCACGGGAGCAGGGTCGCGTCCTGGAACACGTACCCGAGCCGCTCCCGATCCACCAGCACCGACCCCGCGGTCTCCTCGAGGAGACCCGAGGCGATCTTCAGCAGCGTCGACTTCCCGCAGCCTGACGGGCCCACCACGGTCACGAACTCGCCGGCGCCCACGTCGAACGAGATGTCCTCGAGGGCCCGGGTGCCGTCGGCGTAGACCATGTCGACATCACGGAACGACAGCGACGCCGAAGATGATGGTGGAGGCGTCGTCGCGTCGTCCTGTCCCATCGGCCACCCCTCGGCCCCGGGTCGAGTGCTGGGTCGGACGGAGTCTTGCAGATCCGCTCCCCGACCCGCACGTCCGCCAGCGGGCTCCAGGTCAGCGATGCACCGATGCCGACTCGTCCGTCGACGCCACCAGCCGCCCGCCGCGGATGGTCCGTCGAGACCGGGGGGCGTCGGCGACGGCGGCCCGCACCGACGGGGCGTCGACGGCCACCAGATCGGCGCGGGCCCCGACGGCCAGCCCGGCCGGCGGGAGCCCCAGGGCCCGCCTCGGTGCCTCGCTCACCATGTTGTAGGCGTCCTCGGGCAGCACGTGGCCGGCCATCACCAGCAGCGCCGCGGTCTCGAGGGGATCGCTGCGCCCGACCAGGTTGAAGGGATCCTGGACGTTGTCGGCGCCCGCGGCGACCAGCACCCCGGCCTGCCGGAGCGCGGCGATGGCCGTGAGGCCCCGCGGGGTCGCGGTCGAGTCGTCGCGGCCCTGGAGGAAGAGGTTGGTCTGGGGCTGCGGGAACACCGCGATCCCGGCGGCGGCGACCTCGCGGGCCACATCGGCCTGCACCGCCTCGGGCTGCATGCCCAGCGACACGCAGTGGCTGGCGGCCACGGGGCCACCGAAGCCGCGGTCGCGCACCTGCCGCGCCAGCTCCCGCAGGGTGAGCACACCCGGGTCCAGGGTCTCGTCGACGTGGAGGTCGATCCCGACCCCCGCGTCGGTGGCCAGGCGCAGCGCCTGCGCGATCATCGCCGCGGGGTCGGGCTCGTGATGGGGGCCCCCGCCGACCAGGTCCACCCCGGCCTCGAGCGCCGACTCGAGGGCCGCCAGGTTGGCCGCGCTCCCGTCGCCGGTCATCGGGCTGTTGGTGAGGGCCGCGATCTGCACGTCGAGCATGCCCTCGAACCTGGCCCGGGCCTCCTGGAGCGCGAGCACGCTGGACGCGCCGATCTCACCGCCGACGTTCACGTGGGTCCGGACCGCGGTCACCCCGCTGATCAGCAACAGCTCCATCGCCCTGGTGGCCCGCTCGACGATGTCGTCGTGGGTGAACACCCCGGCATCGGCAGCCGCGTTCCAGGCCTGGATGGCACCCCGGAGATCGCCCGTGGGATTGGGGACGCGCTCGGCGGTGAGGGCCTTGTCGAGGTGGGCGTGGGGCTCGGCCATGGCCGGCAGCACCAACCACCCCTGCAGGTCGTGGACCTCGGCACCTTCGGGGGCGGGCTCGGGCCGACCGTCCAGGCTGCTGACGAGCCCTCCTTCGACGTGGACCGAGACCTGCCTGCCGTCGGCGAGCCGGCAGTTCCGCAGGACCGCATGGGCGCCCATCCGGGCACGCTACCCGGCCCCGCGCCGCCGGCCGGAGCCCACACCCGGGGAGCCCCCGACCTCCCGGACCGACCTGCAGCGCGGGCGATACGTTGGGACGATGCCGTCGATCCGCTCCATCCCCGACGAGGTGGTCGTCGACCACGACGGGACGGCCACCATCCTCGATGTGCTGGTCGACGCCGACGTGCCCATCGTGCACGAGTGTGGCGGCGAGGCCCGCTGCTCCACGTGCCGGGTGCGGGTGGTCGAGGGGTTCGAGGCGGTGGGCAAGCGCAACCGGCGGGAGCGCACCATGGCTCGCCGGCTGGATCTGCCCGACGAGATCCGCCTGGCCTGCCAGACGGTCGCCGGGGCCGACGTGACCGTGCAGCGGCTGGTCCTCGACGAGGTGGACGAGGCCCTGGCGGACCAGACCCTCCGGAAGCGAGGAAATCACGTCGGCCGCGAGGTCGACCTGGCCGTGCTCTTCACCGATGTGGTGGGGTACACCGCGCTGGCCGACGCCCTGCCGGCCTACGACATCGTGCACATCCTCAACCGCTTCTTCCGAGCCGCGTCCGGGGCGGTCGAGGGTCATGGCGGTCGGGTGGACAACTACATGGGCGACGCCATGCTCGCCTTCTTCCAGCACGACGCCGCGGAAGAGGCCGCCTGCAGCGCGGTCTGCGCCGGCGTGCAGGTCCTGTCGGCGGCCTCGGCGATGTCCGACTACGTGACCCAGCTCTACGGCCGCTCGTTCGCGGTCCGGGTGGGGATCCACCACGGCCGGGTGGTGGTGGGGTCGATCGGCGGCGAGAACAGCCGGCGGGAGACGGCCATCGGGGAGGCGGTCAACGTGGCCAGCCGGCTCGAGGCCGCGAACACCGAGCTGGGCACCGACCTCCTCGTGTCCGAGGAGGTGGCCCGCCTGTGCGGGGACTCGATCGTCCTCGGGCCGCGCCACGACGTGCAGCTGCGCGGGATCAGCGGCCGCACCAGCGCGTACGAGGTGGTGGGCGTCCGCGCGTGAGGTCGGGGATCGCCGCAGCCTCCGACGCCCCCCGGCAGGCAGTCGGGTCCCTAGCATGTGGCGATGCGAGTCTTCTTCACCGGTGGCAGCGGCAAGGCAGGGCGTCATGCGATCCCGTACCTGGTCGAGCAGGGACACCGGGTGGTCAACGGCGACCTGGTGCCGCTCGGGCACCCCGGCGTCGCCGACCTCCGCATCGACCTGACCGATGCCGGGCAGGTCTTCGACGCGCTCTCGGCCTACGCGGGCCTGGACGAGCTCGAGCCCGGCACCGGGGTCCCCGGGTACGACGCGGTCGTCCACTTCGCGGCCATCCCGGCGATCCTGGTCCGGCCCGACAACGAGACCTTCCGGATCAACGCCGTCAGCACCTACAACGTCATCGAGGCCGCCGTGAAGCTGGGGATCGACAAGGTGGTCTTCGCCAGCTCCGAGACCACCTACGGGATCTGCTTCGCCGACGGCGAGGTGAAGCCGGAGTACGTGCCCGTCGACGAGGACCACCCGACGGTCCCCCACGACAGCTACGCGATGTCGAAGGTGGTCAACGAGGTCACCGCCCGGTCCTTCCAGGCCCGGACCGGCATCGACATCTACGGGCTGCGCATCAACAACGTGATCGAGCCCCACGAGTACGAGACCGAGTTCCCCGCCTTCGTCGCCGACCCCGGCCTGCGCCGCCGCAACATCTTCGCCTACATCGACGCTCGCGACCTCGGTCACATGGTCGACTGCTGCCTGCGCACCGACGGCCTGGGCTACGAGGTCTTCAACGTCTCGAACGACGACACCTCGGTGGGGATCACCAGCGCGGACGTGTACGAGCGCTTCTACGCCGGTGTGCCCCGGACACGAGACATGGGCACCTACGAGACGTTCTACGCCAACGACAAGGCCAAGCGGCTGGTGGGGTTCGCCCCCCGCCAGTCCTGGCGCGACCAACCCGGCTGAGTCCGCCGGCCGCCGTGGCCGATCGTCACTTGGCCGCGTAGACGATGTCCGCGACGCCAGCGGTGTCCGCGGCATCGATCATCGGCGCATCGGCGAACACCGAGGCCAGGAACCGCAGCGCGAACGTGTTGGTCAGCCCCTTGACCCGCTGGATGGGCATGTCGTCGGCGGAGCAGCCCTCGACCGCGAAGGTCTCGACCACCTCGCGCACCGGGTCGCTGACCTCCTGGCCGGCGTCGTAGGCGGCGACGTAGTCGCACACGTCGGTGAAGCTCTGGTGCTCGGCGGCCACCAGCTCCAGCCGGTAGTGGGGCGCGCTGGAGGTCAGCTCCCACGCCCGCTCGACGTTCGGCTCGACCGGCGTGGTCTTGTCGTCGGTGCCCACGATCACCAGCGCGGGCACGTCGACCGCGGTGAGCTGGGCGTCGGTCAGCAGGGTCGAGCCCTCGCGGCTGCCGGTGGCCGGCGCGATCGGGATGATGGCGTCGACCCGGTCGTCGGGAGGGCTGGTGCCGGCCTCGTTGGCGTGGCCGGCGATGGTGGCGTAGGCCGTGAACCCTCCGAAGGAGTGCCCGGTGACCGCGATTCGCTCGGCGTCCACGGCGGCGGCGTACCCGCCGGTCACCGGGTCGGTCGGGTCGGTCATGGCGTCGATGACCGCGATGACGTCGCTGGGCCGGTTGAGGGCGGTCAGGTCGCGGTCGTCCTCGGTGCCCAGGAACTGCTCCACCGCGGTGTTTCCTGTGTGGTCGGGAGCGGCCACGACGTAGCCGTGGCTCGCCAGGGTCTCGGTGTAGTCGGAGTGGATGTACCGGACGCCGCCCGAGCCGTGGGAGTACACCACCAGCGGGAAGGGGCCCGCGGGAGCGATCCGGTCGGCGCCAGCGGCCAGGGCCCTGGGCGACTCGTAGTAGTCGCCGGTGATGAAGGTGTACCGCACGGCGTCGGCGTCGAGCTCACCGGCCATCGGGAACCAGATCTGGACGGTGAGGGGGCGGTCGGAGTCGGCGCCGATCACCACCGTGGCCGACCCCACCCCGTAGGCGCCGTCACCGATCAGCTCGAGATCGGGCGCCGGCGGTTCGGGCGTCGGCTCGGGGACGGGGGTGGCGGTGGCGGTGGGGGCCTCGGTGGGTGAGGGCTCGGGCGCGGCGGTCGCGGTGGCCTCGGCCACTTCTGGCGTCGCGGTCGCCGGGGCGGCGCTCGAGGCCTCGTCGCCCGAGGCCCCGCACCCGGCGGCGATCACACCGGCGACGACGAGCAGTGCAACCCTGCGCATGACGGCAATGGTGGCATCGGACCACCCCCGGCGAGACGTCGGAAGGATGACCCCCACCCCGAGCATGGCTCAGCCGGGGGCGTGGGCCAGCACCCGCAGCATGTTGCCGCCGTGGGTGCGGTCCACGAGCCTGCGGTACCTGGAGACCTGGCGTGGGGTGAGCGCGCTCTGTTGGGTCTCGATGCCCTCCCCGTAGAACTCGCGGAGCTCGACCTGCTCGAAGCCCACGCCGAGCAAGAGCTCGGTGACCGTGGCCCGGCTCCAGAACATCAGGTGGCCGGGGGTGTAGCCGTTCCAGTGACCGCCGAAGGCGTGCCGTTGCAGCGAATCGGCGTTGACGGTCAGGATCAGGAGCATCCCACCGGGCCGCAGCACCCGGCGGAGGGCGCCCAGCTGCTCCCGGGGGTCGGGGATGTGGGCCAGCACGGACCACATGGTGATCACGTCGAAGCGCTGGTCGGTCTGGGCTGCGATGTCGTGGGCGGTGCCGAGGAACGCCCGGTCGGGGCCGAAACGGTTGCGGGCCATGGTGACCGCGGTCGGGGCCAGGTCGATCCCGTAGGGCACGAAGCCGCGACGGTCGGCGACCTTCATGAACAGCCCGGTCCCACAGCCGAAGTCCAACAGGGTGCGACCGCCACCGCAGTCGAGCTGCGGGGCGAAGGCGTCGAGGGTGGCCCGGTAGCGGCGGCGGCGGTTCTTGGCGTAGTCGCCCTCGAGGTAGTCCGCGTAGTCACCGTCCTCGTACAGCTCCGTCACCCGCTGATGGGTGAGCGCGGGCACCCGGTACACCAGGCCGCACTCGGGGCACTCGCCCACCCGGTACGACCACAGCAGCTCGCCGGCGCCGTCGTACCTGGCCGGGTGGTGCACCAGGACCACCCGCTCCGCGCCACACAGCGGGCACGGGCGGTGCTCCTCGCCGTCCGACACCGGGACCCGGGTCGCGAGCTCCTCCGATCCCAGCGGCTGCCGCCGCAGCCGCCGCCGCAGATCGATGGCGACCGGCGCGCCCGGCACCAGGTACGGCAGCTGGGTCACGCTGGCCCGGCGCAGCGGCGACCGGCGCTTGGCCAGGTCCACCGCCCGCTTCGCCCGCCCCCGCAGCACCCCTCGATTCACCCGGGCAGCATACGGTGCTCGCCCGGGCCGCACCTCCGGCGGGTTGATCGTCCAGCAGGGTCAGCAGCCGACCTCGACGTCGATGCACGTGCCGAAGTTGGCGTCCTGCACCAGATCGCTGCCCGGGCCACCGTCGAAGATCCCGTGGTTGACGTGGACCACGTCGCGGGCCGCGTCGGGCCCACCCTCGAACAGGCCGTGGTTGGCCAGGACCACATCGGTCTCGGCGCCGCCGTGCGCCATGCCGAAGTTCGTCTCCACGGTGTCGATGCCGTCGCCGCCGTAGAACCAGCCCTCGTTCTCGAGCACCCGGTCGTCGCCGCCGAGCCCACAGAACACCACCCCGGCGGGCACGTGCGCCACCACGTCGTCGCCCGCGGTCCCGCTGACGAACGTGGCCCGGCCGGGGTTGAGCTCCCTGCCCCAGTCGCCCGCGGCCCGAACCTCCCTGCGGCACTCCCGGTCGGGCGCTCCAGCGCCCGCAGCGGGAGACGCCAGAGTCAGGGCGATCGACGCCAGCACCGCTGCGGTCAGGAACGCTCTCATCGTCGGGGGTCCTCCGGTGGCTCGAGGAACGGGTGTGCCACGGCGATCGGCACCCCGGCCTCGTCACTGGAGCGAGATGAACCGAACCGGCCGGGCCGGTCCGACCGGTCCCAGGCCCTCCGACCCGGGTCGGAGGGCGCCGACGGTCAGGTCGCCGGCAGCCAGGCGAGAGGGTGCAGCCCGGGGTGGACGACGTCGGTCGCCGAGCCGTCGACGGTGACGATCCGGGTGACCGGCTCCTCGCCCCCGCTCGGGTCTTCGGGATGGAACAGCGCGACCCGGGACACGCTGGAGTTGGCCACGAACCGGAGCCGAGCCGGGATCGTCCCCCACGGTTCCCCGGCCACGTGCAGCAGCTCGGTCTCTGCCGTGCTGTCGGCGAACCTGGTCAGGCCCACGATGGCGTCGGAGACGCTCACCAGCAGCACTCGGGGAGCGGTCGCATCGTCGACGAGCTCCACCGAGGCTCCGTCGGCGGGGCGGACGAGTTGCAGCGACGAGAACCCGTCGTCGAACGTGCCCACGCCGACGACGAGGTGTCCGGCCAGCGTCGAGGGGACGATGGAGTGACCCTCGATGCCCGGGAGCTCCTCGATGACCCCGGTGGCGACGTCCACTCGGAACCAGCGACTCGGTGCCGCGCCTCGCTGCTCGATGAGCGCTGTCGGCGACGTCGGGACCACGGGGTCGGCGTGGACGAGACCGGAGGCGACTGCCTCCTCGGGAGCAGGCAGATGCCCGAGCTCGGTCACGACGCCACCGGTGACGGTCATCACCCGCCCCGAGAGATCGACCGCGAGCACCTCGCCGCCGACCCAGGCGACCGACACCTGGGCGACGGGTCGATCCGGGCGGTACCAGACCTGCGGGCTCGTGGCGTCGAAGGTCGGTACCGCCTCGATGGCGAAACCATGATCGGTCCTCCGGC
>JBFKRY010000069.1:0-18093 GCA_041636995.1 Acidimicrobiales bacterium
CGAGCAGCCCGACCCCGGCGCACGATCGACATGACCCCGGCGATCTGCTTGGGGCCCATCACCGCGATCTTGGCGGTGGGCCACAGGAACGTGAACCGGTTGCCGAACGCCCGTCCCGACATCCCATAGGTGCCCGCGCCGTAGCTCGAGCCGATGATCACGGTCAGGTGCGGCACCGTCGAGCTGGTGACCGCGTTGATCATCTGCGAGCCCTTCTTGATGATGCCGTCGGCCTCGTAGTCCCGGCCCACCATGTAGCCGGTGATGTTCTGCAGGAACACCAGTGGGACGTCGATCTGGTTGCAGAGCTGGATGAAGTGGGCCGCCTTCTGGGCCGAGTCCGGGTAGAGCACCCCGTTGTTCCCGAGAATCCCCACCGGGTAGCCGTGGATCGACGCCCAGCCGCAGATCAGGGTGGGGCCGTAGCGGGCCTTGAACTCCTCGAACCGGGAGTCGTCGACGGTGCGCGCGATGATGTCGCGCACGTCGACGGGCTGGCGCAGGTCCCGGCTCACCAGGCCCAGCAGCTCCTCGGCGTCGTAGCGGGGCGGGCGCACCCGGTAGCTCGGCGGCGGGCCCGGCTTGCGCCAGTCGAGGTGCGACACCACCTCGCGGCAGATGCGCAGGGCGTCCATCTCGTCCTCGGCGAAGTACTCGCCCAGCCCCGACACCTCGGCGTGCAGCTCGGCGCCACCGAGGGTCTCGTCGTCGGACTCCTCGCCGGTGGCCATCTTCACCAGCGGGGGCCCGGCCAGGAAGATCTTGGACTGGCCCTTCACCACGATGTTGTAGTCGGAGAGGCCCGGCTGGTACGCGCCGCCCGCGGTCGAGTTGCCGAACACCACGCAGATCGTGGGGATCTCCAGCTTGGACAGCTCGATCAGCTCGTAGAAGAAGCGACCGGTCTCGGCGAAGTGGTCGACCTGGGCCCGCCGGCGCCGCTCGCCGCCGGTCTCCACCCGCAGGTCGCCGCCGGCGGACTCGACGAAGCTGACGTAGGGCATGCGGTTGTCGCGGGCGATCTCCAGGGCGCGCATCCACTTCTTGGCGGCGTAGGGGGTGAGCGCGCCCGCCAGGACCGTGGGATCGTTGCCCATGATCACGCACTCGGTGTCGGCGATCACGCCGATGCCCACCACCATCCCGCCGCCGAGGGTGTAGTCGGAGTCGTAGGCCGCGGTGGGGCTGATCTCGTAGAACGGGCTGTCGGGGTCGAGGACGTTGGCGATCCGCTCCCGCACGGGCAGCTTCCCCCGCGAGCGCAGCCGATCCATGGCCTCGGGGCCGCCGCCGGCCTCGGCCTCGTCGAGGAGCTCGTCGAGGGTGGCGAGCTGCTCGAGCATGTCGGCCCGGTTGCGCCGGAACGCGTCGCCGCCGGTGTCGACCCGGGAGGTGAGCGGCGGGGCCAGCAGGGATCGGGTCATGGCCCCGGAGGCTAACGGAGCCGTCAACCGTTGGCGTAGCTGCGCTTGGCGACCTCTTCGAGCATCACCTCGGTGGCGCCCCCGCCGATCGGGAGGATGCGGGCGTCCCGGTACAGGCGCTCGATGTGCGACTCGCGCATGTACCCCATGCCTCCGTGGAACTGCACGCAGTCGTACATCACCTGGTTGATGGCCTCGCAACCGAAAGCCTTGACCCCCGACATCGCCTTGACGTTGTCGATGCCCTGGTCGCCCAGCCAGGCCGCGTGGTACATCGACGCCCGCACCGCGTCGATCTTCGCCTGGTTCATGGCCATGCGCTGGCGGATGGCGCCGAGGTCGAACAGGGAGCCGCCGAAGGCGCGACGCTCCTGGCAGTACTGGTTGGTCATGTCGATGGCCCGTTGCGCCGCGCCCACCCCCATGCCCACCAGGACCATGCGCTCGTTCTGGAAGTTGCGCATGGTCTCGTAGAAGCCCCGGTGCACGGTGCCCAGCAGCTGGTCGTCGGGGACCCAGACGTCGTCGAGGGTGAGCTCGGCGGTGTCGGAGCAGCGCCAGCCGTGCTTGTCGAGCTTGTTGGCGACCTCGAAACCCTCGGTCTCGGCCGGCACCAGGAACATCGAGATGCCGTACTGGTCGTCGGGGTCGGTGCGGGCCGCGATGATGCTCATGTCGCCGTAGACCGCGTTGGTGATGAACATCTTGCGGCCGTTGATCCGCCAGCCGTCACCGTCTCTGAGCGCAGCGGTACGGATCCCGGCCACGTCCGAACCGGCATCGGGCTCCGAGACCCCGATCGACAGGATGGTCTCGCCCGACATCACCCCCGGCATCCAGCGCTCGTGCTGCTCGGGGGTGCCGGAGTTGACCAGGTGCGGGCCCGCCATGTCGGTGTGGACCAGGACGGTCACGTCGAAGCCGGCGAAGGTCGACGAGCCCAGGGCCTCGGAGAAGGCCGCGGACGCCAGCATCCCGAGCCCCAACCCGCCCAGCTCCTCGGGGACCCGGAGGCTCAACATGCCGAGCCCGCCCATCTTCTTGAGCACCTCGCGTGGGACCATCCCGTCGAGCTCCCAGAGCTCGCCGTTGGGAGTGACCTCCTTGGCGACGAAGTCGACCGTCTGGTCGTAGATCGCCTGGAGCTCGTCGGTCATGTAGGCGTTGCGATGGACCATGGGTCACCTCCTGCAGCGAAGCCTACTGGCCCCGATCTTGACGCCGCCTGGGCCCGTTGCCACTGTTCGGGGCATGAGCCGTCGGACCGTCCATGATCTCGTACGCGAAGCGAAGGCCCAGGTCGAAGAGCTGTCCGTCGACCAGCTCCGGGCGGAGATGGAGGCCGGCCGGTGCACGGTGGTCGACGTCCGCGACATCCGGGAGCGGATCGCCGAGGGGGCCATCCCGGGCGCGCTCTCGGCCCCCCGAGGGATGCTCGAGTTCTGGTTCGACCCCGACAGCCCCTACCACCGCGAGGGGTTCGAGCCGGATCGCCGCTACGTGTTCTACTGCGCCAGCGGTTGGCGCTCGGCCCTGGCGGCGAAGGTCATCGGCGAGATCGGCTACGCCGACGTGGCCCACCTCGAACCCGGGTTCACCGGCTGGGTCGAGGCCGGCGGTGAGGTCGAGGACGTGGCCGCGACCTCACCGTGGGTCAGACGGGACCGCTGAGGAGCGGCCGACGCCGCCGGGCATCGACCGCTGCGGTCTGACCGCTATTCGCACCTCGTCTCGGTGTCGGCGCCGGGGCCGCCCTTGCAGTCGTCGGTGCCCCCACCGCCGTCGAGCGAGTCGGGGCCGCCGTTGCCGCGCAGGCGATCGTCGCCGGCGTTGCCCTCGATGTCGTCGCCGCCGGTCTGACCCTCGATGTCGTCGTCGCCCTTGCCGCCGCTGAGGACGTCCCCGCCCTTGCCGCCACGGATCTCGTCGTTGCCGCCTTCACCCGCGATGAGGTCGGGGCCGCCGTTGCCCTTGAGAGCGTCGTGGCCGGTGCCGCCGAGGATGACGTCGGCGTCGTCACCGCCTCGGATGGTGTCGCCTCTCGAGCCGCCGCTCAGGATGTCGTCTCCCTCTTCGCCCTCGACCAGATCAGCGCCCTTGTCGCCACGGATGGTGTCGTCGCCGCCCCAGCCGAAGAGCAGGTCGTCGCCGCTGTTGCCGCGGATGAAGTCGTCGCCGGTCCAGCCATCGACGAAATCGTCGCCGCTGTTGCCCCGGATGTCGTCGTCGCCGGTCCCGCCGAACAGATCGTCGTTGCCCGAGCCGCCGCGCATCTTGTCGGGCCCGCTGCCGCCCTCGAGGGTGTCGGGGCCGCTGTTGCCCCGGAGGCGGTCGAGGTCGCCGTCGCCGAAGAGGGTGTCGCCGCCGCTGCCGCCGCAGAGCCGGTCGCGGCTGCCTCGCCCGACGAGCAGATCGGCGCTGCCCCGGCCGTGGAACACGTTGGCCACGTCGGTGCCGATGATCTTGTCGGGGAACGTGGTCCCCTCGATCGTTGGGGTCCGACCCCAGCAGGTCTCGGACGGGGCGTCGATCACCTGGTTGACCCAGCTGGCGAGGTCGGAGGTCACCAGGTCGGCCACCGCGTTGAGATACTGACCGCCGGCGTTCGGATCGCAGAACCCGACGGTGGCGGCGATGATGAAGCTGTTCACGCCGGCGATCCGCATCTGGCCCCCCTGGTCCACCATCAGCGGCCCACCGCTGTCGCCGAAGCACAGCGCCCCTTGAGTGTTGACGTCGGGCACCATGAAGAGGTTCTTGGACTTCACCGTGGGGTCGAGGGCCCCGCCCAGGAAGCCCTCGGCGTCGCTGTCGGAGGAGATCTCGGTCGGCCCCGTGCGCAGCAGGCCGTCGGCCGCCGGGCAGTTCCCGGGGTTGCAGATGTTGATGCCGAAGCCGAAGGCGGTGGCCGGGAGGGGGCTGCTGCTCGGCGCGTTCACCAGGGCCGGGTCGGTGGCCAGGTCCATCGGCGTCACCGCAGACGGCGTGGGCAGCTTGACCAGGGCCACGTCATCGAAGATCGCCAGCGGGTCGTAGTCGCCGTGGACGATCCAGCCGGTGGCGGTGTGGGTCTCGAGGTGGGCGGGCGGCGGGAACTGGAAGATGTCGTTGGCGTCGACCAGGTTGAGGTAGACGACGACCTCGGTGGCGTGCTCGTCGGTGAAGTCCGGACCCGGGTTGGCCTGGACGCAGTGCGCCGCAGTCAGGACCCACTGGGGATCGATCAGGGTGGCGGTGCAGGCGCTGGGACCGCTCGGGAAGTCGGCGACCAGGTAGCCGACCGCAGGGAACGCGCCGAGCGCGACCACGGTGGTGTTGCCCACCAGCGGCGGCGGGGGCGGGTCGCCGCCGTCCTGGGCACCCGACGACGGAGCGAGCAACCCCACGAGCAGTGCCATCGATGCCGCGGCGGCGATGATCGCCCTCTTCGACCCCATGGTTGTGTCCCTTCCCGCGCGTCCGTCGGCCAGGAGCGCACGGTAACCCCGGATCGGCATTCAGTCCACGTCAGGGGTCCGCTCGACCCAGCGGCCTCACCCGCTGGCGACGATCTCTCCGTGGGGGACGATGAACACCCCGTCGGCGGCCTCGGCCCAGCGCCGGAACCCGTCGGCGATCTCCTCGAGCTCGGCGGCGCCGGCCAGGCCATGGGCTCGGGCCTGCTCGGCGAACGACGACGCGATCGCCCGCTCGGCCCACAGGCCGGCCCACCAGCGCCTGGCCTCGGGTGATGTGAACGTCCAGCTCGAGGTGGAGGCGGCCACCGATGCGAAGCCCGCCCGGCGGGCCCAGCCGGCGAGATGTCGGCCAGCGTCGGCGTCCACCCCGTTCCTGGCGGCGATCTGGTGATACAGCTCCGACCACCGGTCCAGCTGCGGGTCGGCCGGCGTCCACGCCATGGCGCCGTAGTCGGCGTCGCGGGCGGCCACGATCCCGCCCGGACGCACGACCCGGCGCATCTCCTGGAGCGCGGCAACCGGGTCCCGGAGGTGCTGGAGCAGCTGGTGGGCGTGGACCACGTCGACGCTGCCGTCGACGACGTCGAGCCGGTAGACGTCGCCGGCCTCGAAGCGGCAGTTGGCCCGCGGTTGCTCGGCCAGACGGGCCCGAGCCTCGTCCAGGGCCGCCGATGCCGCGTCGATGCCCACCACGTCTCCGGGGGCCACCCGCTCGGCCAGGTCGAGGGTGATGGTGCCGGGCCCGCAGCCGACGTCGATGACAGAGAGCCCCGGGCGTAGGTGCGGGAGCAGGTAGGCCGCGGAGTTCTCGAGGGTTCGCCACGAGTGCGCCGCCAGCACCGACCGGTGGTGGCCGTGCACGTAGGGGTCGGGAGGGCCGAGCACCCTCCGGAGCCTACGAGCGCGCGGGAACGAGACCGGTGGGGGTCCAGAACGCCCCGTCGGGGAAGAACGTGGCGTAGTCGCGGGGGAACGACGTGAATCCGGGGAGCGGATCCAGGCCCTGGTCGCCCGCCAGGGCCACCCCGAGGTCGGGGTCGAACCGGCCCGGCCCGTCCCGCTCCACCAGTACCCCGTCGAGGAGGTCGAGCTCCACCACCCGGTCGTCCAGCGTGCGGGAGAACACGGCCCACTGATCGTCCATGGCGTCGGCGACGACGGCGATCGGGACCTCGTCGACGGTCACGTTGGCCACCCCGTCCCGCCGCAGCTCGGGGATCGGGAACGCCATCGAGTCGGGCCCGAGCTCGACCACGATGGCCATCTGGTCGAGGTCGAGTCCCGAGGTGCTGTCGGCCGCCGCCAGGGCGAGGGTGTCGGGGTGACGATCCGTCCAGTCCTTCCACGTGGTGAGGGTCGAGCTCAGCAGCTCGAGGCGGGCTCCCTTGCGGGGTCCCAGGATGGCCTCACCCAGGGGTTGGCTCCAGACGCTGCCGGTGTCGTGGTCCCACCAGGTCATGGCGTTGCCCCACAGCGCGCCCTGGTTGCCGAGCACGATCTCGGTCCCGTTCACCTCCCGGCGATGGACCATCGCCGTGGCGCACAGCGGTCACCAGGTGACCAGGGTGGGGATGCCCCGGTGGTTGTCGATCACCATCTCGCGCCGGTTCAGGAACCCCACCGGGTAGGCCCGGGCCTCGCCCTCCAGGAACACCCCGAGCACCAGGCTCTCGTCGCGCCAGCCGGCCTGGTCGGCCGGTACGAAGGTGGGGTCGTAGACCGGCGCGATCCGATCCCGTCGCAGCAGCTGGCGGAACCCATCGGGGAGGGGCTCGCCGGCCTGCACCGGGTCGTAGACCCCCGAGACCACGTCGGGCGTCGGGGCCGGCGGGGGCCAGGACTCGGCTCGCGCCGCCGCTGCCTCAGGGCCGGGCGGCTCGGCCTCGCCGCACCCCGCGGCCGTCGCGGCCAGCGCGAGCGCGAGCGCGAGGGCACGGCGGGGCGGGACCATGAACAGGCAACCCGGTACCCAGCCGCGCGATTCCCCGCCGGAGCGTCGGGGTGCGGTGTAGCTTCGGCCCACCATGGCCAGCCGCAGCGGGACCGGGCTGCCCGACCCGAGGGCGCAGCGGACCCAGCTCGCCATCCTGGCCGTGGCCCTGGTGCTCGCCATGTCCACCTGGTTCTCGACCGCCGCGGTCCTGCCCGAGCTGCGCCAGCGCTGGGACCTGTCGCGCGCCGGCGCCAGCTGGCTCACCATCATGGTGCAGCTGGGGTTCGTCGCCGGCGCCCTGGTGGCCGCGACCACCAACCTCGCCGACCGCATCCCGCCCCGGCGGCTCATCCTCGTCGGCGCGGTCGGCGCCGCCGCCGCCAACGCCGCGGTGGTGGCCGGCGACGGGGTGGCCTCGGCGCTGGTGCTGCGGTTCGTGACCGGCGCGTTCCTGGCCGCCGTCTATCCGCCGGCGCTGAAGGCCATGGCCAGCTGGTACCGCACCGGCCGGGGGTTCGCGCTCGGGGTCATGATCGGCGCCCTCACCGTGGGCTCGGCACTCCCGCACCTGATCAACGGCGTCGGGGGGCTGGGTTGGCGCCAGACCCTGGTGATCGCGTCGGTGGCTACGGTCGCGGGCGGACTGGTGGCCGACCGCCTGGGCGCCGACGGGCCCTACGCCACCGCGCCGGCGGTGTTCGACCCGAGCCAGCTGGGGGCCATCCTGCGCAACCGGTCCTTTCGGCTCGCCAGCGCGGGGTACTTCGGGCACATGTGGGAGCTCTACGCCATGTGGGCCTGGGCCGCGGCGTTCTACGGCGACGTGCTCTCGGGCTCCTCGGCCCGCCTCGCCAGCCTGGCGGCATTCCTGGTCATCGCCAGCGGTGCCGGCGGGTCGGTCTACGCCGGGCTGGTGAGCGACCGGCGTTCCCGGCCCGAGGCCGCGGCGCTGGCGATGCGCTGGTCGGGGTCGGTTGCGGTGGTGATCGGCTTCCTCGTCGACGCCCCGGTGCCGATCGTCCTCGGGGTCGGCGTGGTGTGGGGGTTCTGGGTGGTGGCCGACAGCGCCCAGTTCTCGACCATCGTGACCGAGGTGACCGAGCCCCGCTACACCGGGACCGCGCTCACGGTCCAGCTCGCCATCGGCTTCGTGCTCACGGTGTTCACGATCTTCCTGGTCCCCGTGGTCCGTGACGCCCACGGTTGGGGGTGGGCGTTCCTGATGCTGGCGCCGGGTCCGGCGCTGGGCACCTGGGCCATGCGGGTCCTGGCCCGAGACGGCGGCGCTGGCCACGCGGAGTCGTCGATTCGCCCCGGTCCCTCCCGTTGAGCCGCGTGGTGCCGATGGGACACCGACACAGCTGGCGACCGCCGTATCCTGGCGGAGTCGACGGAGGAGGAGGATGACCGACCGCGGCGAAGACGTGCTCGTCCTGGGCATGGGGTACCGGCCCTTCGTTCTCGACGATCGGACCCTCGCCATGAGCAACAAGTACCTCGAGGTCATGACCGAGTTCGGGAACCGGTGGCCAGGCGAGGTGCGCTACCAGCTCGAGGTGGGCAGTCGGCGCCTGCTCGACATGGAGGTCGAGATCGACATCGACGACCTGCCCGTGAATGCGGTGTTGTTCGATCGCGCCAAGGTCTGCGCCGCGGACTTCCCTCCGATGGCCATGTGCCTGATGCCGCTCGAGACGGGGATCGCGGGCCTGCACCACATCATCTCGCACCCGAGCCTCCGGCTGCTGCGGGGCTCGGACTACCCCCCGGGCATCGCCCGCCAGATCATCCTGCTGACCGAGGGCCGGAGCCTGAAGGGGAAGATCGGCGGGCTGCTGTGGGTCGAGAAGGAGCGGCGCCGCCAGATTCGCGACGTCAAGGAGGCCGCGGGCATCCAGAGCAACCAGTTCGCCACCTACGACTACTTCGAGCGGTGGGCCCGGGACCGGTTGGCGTTCATCGACACCCGCATCCGCGATGGCGAGCCCGCCGACGACGGTGACATGGCCGCCCGCCGGGCCCGCTACCAGCGCGGCGAGCCCCTGCACCTGTGCTTCTCGGGGCGGCTCGACCCGATGAAGAGCCCGCTCGACATCGCCGAGATCGCGCGGTCGCTCCGTGAGCGTGGGGTGCCGTTCCGGTACTCGGTGTTCGGCGACGGGCCCCTCAAGGAGCCGCTCGATCAGCGGCTCCGCGAGTACGGGCTGCGGGACCACTTCGAGCTGCACGGCTTCGTGGATCTGCGCCAGACCCTGCTGCCGTTGCTCAAGAAGGACGTGGACGTGTTCGTGGGGAACCATCGCCAGGGCGACACCAGCACGTCGTACCCGGAGATGGCCTCGGCGGGGGTCGCGGTGGTGTCCTACCCCAACCCCGCGGTCAAGGCCCTGAAGCGGCACTTCGGCGTGACCACCCATGCCGAGGCCATCGACCCGGAGTCCCTCGCCGCCACCATCGCCGACCTCCACCACGACCGCAGCCGGCTCTGGGAGTACGCCGAGCGGGACCACCGCTGGGGCCGCCACCAGACCATCGGTGCCGCCCACCAGCAGCGGGTCGACCACGTGCTCGAACACCGCGAGCGCTTCCGCGCCCACCTGCGCCGCGCCGCGGATTCATAGGCGGCCGGGGCCGAGCCCGGCGAGTCTGCAAGCTCAGTCGCAGCCGGGGCCGGTGGGGCGGTCGGGCACGCTGGGGTCGACCAGCTCCATGTGCACGTGGGGCCACGACGGCTCGGCGGTGTGGTCGTCGACCTGGGACGCGAAGGGCAGCTGGGTGGCCCGGGGGGCCACGACGGTGACCCCGGCCTCGACCCGGTCGCCGGGGGCCACCATGACCCCGTCGATGTGGAAGATCCGGAGCTGCCAGCCGGGATGCTCGTCGGGCTCGATGTAGAGCAGGTCGTCGGAGTAGTCGCAGTACAGCACGTAGGTGCCGGCCGAGGTGACGGTCCCGCTGACCGGGGACCGGATCTCGGTTCCCGGGGCCACCACCACGTCGGCCGCGCTCGCCGGGTCGGTGTCGCGGTGCCGGGTCTCCAGCACCAGTGACGGCGCTGCGCCGTCGAGGACACCGATCGTCTTGGAACCATCGTGGCCCGACTCGTGGAGCCCGATCAGCTCCACCTGCCGGGCGGGGTGGTGCAGCACCGTCTGGCCCACGGAGGCGAACGGGGTGAAGGCCTGCTCGTGGACCGACCGAGGCATGGCGGTGGGAATGGGCGTGGCTGTCGGCGATGGTGCCGGGGTGGGGACCGCCGTGGCCGTTGGCGTGGCGGTCGGGGCGGGCGCCGGGCTGGGCTCGGGTGTGGGGGGCTCGGGTGTGGGCGGCGAGGTGGGCGTGGCTTCGGCTGCGCTGGCCGAAGGCGGCGGCTGGGCCTCCACCCGGACGTCGATGCCGCCGGCGCCGCAGCCGGCCGCCACCAGCGCCGTGAGCACGAGCAACGCCGGCGTGGTGCGGAGCAACAGGGCTCAGACCTCCAGCACGGTGACCGCGCCGGTGTCGCCGTCCACCTCGATCAGCGCCCCGTCGGGGATGAGGGACGTGGCGTCGGTGACCGACACCGCGCACGGGATGCCCAGCTCGCGGCTGACGATGATGGCGTGGCTCAACGGGGCGCCGACGTTGACCACCACCGCCGCGGCCGGGACGAACAGCGGCGTCCACGACGGGTCCGTGATCGGCGCGACCAGGATGTCGCCGGGGTCGAGGTTGGTGGGGTCGGCCGAGTCGAGCACCACCCGGGCCCGGCCGGTGGCGTTGCCGGGACAGCCAGGCACCCCCTGGAGGACGTCGCCGGCCGACGCCTGCGGCTGCGCACCGCTTCGCCTGGGTGGCCAGGTGTCGGGCGGGGGCTGGTCGCCCACGAAGAGGAACGGCTCCTGTAGCGACTGGAGGTGGGCGAAGCGGGCCTTGCGATCCCGGATGGCCTCCAGGTGGCTACCCGGATGGGTCAGCTCGTCCTCCTGCTCCGCGACCGTGAGGAACGACAGGTCCTCGGGCTCGTCGAGAGCCCCGGCCTCGACCCAGCGCCGGCCCAGCTCCCGGCTGAGCATCCGGATCTCCTGGACGAGCTTCACGCAGTTGGTCTTGGTCCGCTCCCGTCCGGCCATGAAGACGGTGGCTGCGCGCAGCGCCGCCAGGAACTGGCCGTGGGTCTCGGGGTCGCCCTCGACGGCAGCAGCCAGCTCGGTGCCGAGCCGCTCTCGCTCCTCGGCTCGTCGGGCCTGCTGGATGCCGGGTGCGGCCGAGTCCGGGGCCAGGCGCATGCGGTCGATCGCGGCCAGGGCGATGTGGGGGTCGGTCTCCCAGGTGGGGCAGCGGACCTCCCACTCGTTCGGGCCGCGCGACCCGAAGCGGTACAGGAACTCGTCGAAGGCGGCCGCGAATCGCCGGGCGTCGGCGTCGTCGCTGGAGCGGATGCGTTGCTCCAGGCCGTCGAGGCCGGCGTCGAACATGGCGGTCAGCGTGGCCGAGCCCCGTGCCACCCGGCCCAGGTCCCACATGACGCTCGACGGCGCTGCAGACTCCACGTCACCCACCCCGCTGAGGAGCCGCAGCGTGGCCTCGGGCCGGCCCAGGGCCTCGGCCACCTCGGTGATGATCCCCACCGGCAGGGTGGCCAGCATGGTCACGAAGATGTGCTGGGTGAACAGCTGGGGGAAGTAGTCGTCGTAGAGCGACCGGCTCGTCGCGTAGAGCTCCCGGTCGGACATCGTCGATGCGTCCGGACGGTTGGCCCGCATCTCGTCGACCAGCTTCTCGTCCTCACGGACGTCGTCGAGCTCGGTCACCGTCAGGGCCCACTGGAAGACCTCGCCGATCTTCTCGGTCAGCTCGGGACGGGTGTCGCCCTCCTGCTCGACGAAGGGGGGCACGCCAGGGGCGTCGCCGAAGAACGCCCGATCGACGTCCTCTGCGGTCATACCGGGCGCGCGATGGCCGTACAGGCGCATCATCGAGGCGTTGAGGTAGCAGTAGCCGTTGTGGACCCCCAGGAACTGGCACTCGTCGGGGTCGTACTCGTCCTCGGTGAACGCGCCGATGCGGGCGTAGGCGTTGCGGAAGCCGAGCTCGCTGCCCTTCAGCTCGCCGTCGTGCTGGAACGCGTACGAGAACGACGAGGGCGCCACCGGGTCCGGGAAGACCTCGCCGACGTTGGCTCGGGTGTAGAAGGGGAACCGCTCGCTGACCCCGGTGGACACCACCCACGTGTCGTTCTCCATGCTGACCCCCCTCGAGAGATGCTGGGGCGACTCTAGTGCCGGGCGGCCTGGCGGTAGCGGGCGCGGATGTCGGTGCCGCTGGCGTCGGCTGGGGGCTCGACGACGGTCCCTGCGCCCAGGCCCCACGCCTCGGCGAGGTCGGCGGGCGGGCGCCCGGTGAGCACCCAGGCGGCCTGGACTGCGGCCCCGGTGGCCACGGTCTCGTCGTCGTGGGGGACCGTCACCGGCGCCTCCCGCAGGGTCGCGGCCCGCACCTGGTAGGCCTCGCTGCGGGCACCGCCGCCGATGAGCGCCAGCCGCCCGCCCACGTCCACCCCGGCGCCGGCGAGCGCGTCGAGGCCGTCGAAGAGCCCGCAGAGGACCCCGTCGTGCGCGGCCCGGGCCAGCTGCTCCCGGCTGGTGTCGTTGCGCAGGCCGACGATGCTGCCGCTGGCGTCGGGGAGGTTCGGCGTGCGCTCCCCGTCGAAGTACGGCACCAGGACGGGCCCGTCCCCGGGCTCGGCCGCCATGGCCAGGGCGGCGAGCCCGGCAGCGTCGGTGCCGAGCCAGCGGGCCACGCTGTCGGTGACCTTGGTGGCGTTGAGCGTGCAGACCAGCGGGAGGAACCGGCCGGTGGCGTCGGCGAACCCGGCCACGGCACCGGAGGGATCCGCGGTCGGCTGCTCGGACACCGCGTACACCGTGCCCGACGTGCCCAGGGACATCACCACGTCCCCGGGTGCCAGACCGAGGCCCAGGGCCGCCGCCATGTTGTCGCCGCTGCCGGGCCCCACCACCACGTCCGATCCCAGCCCGAGCTCGTCGGCGACCTCGGCCCGCACCGTCCCCGCGGCCTCGGCCGGCCCCAGGACCTCCGGGAGCCGGGCCGTCCAGCCGTGTAGGTCGTCACCGGCCAGGCCGAGGAGCTCGGCGGCGTAGCGGTTCGCGGCCGGGTCGAACCAGCCGGTCCCCGAGGCGTCGCCGCGGTCGGTCACGGCCCGACCGGTCAGCCGCCAGGTGAGGTAGTCGTGGGGCAGCAGCACCCGGGCCACCCGGTCGAGCAGCTCGGGCTCGTGGTCGGCCACCCAGGCCAGCTTGGAGACCGTGAACGCCGCCACCGGCACCGAGCCGCACGACTCGGCCCAGGCCGCGGCGCCGATGCGGGCCACCAGCCGATCCGCCTGGGATGCAGAGGTGGTGTCGTTCCACAGCTTCGCCGGGCGCAGCGGGTCGCCGCTGGCGTCGAGGAGGACCAGGCCGTGCTGCTGGGCTCCGACCGAGACCGCGCCGACCCGCTGGCGCTCCTCGCCGAGGTGGGCGAAGCAGTCCACCAGCGCAGCCCACCATGCCCCCGGATCCTGCTCGCTGACGGGCGGCTCGGTCGGGGGATGGGGCGAGGAGGCCCGCCCGACCAGCTCGCCGCTCTCGACGTCGCGCAGCTCGACCTTCGTCGACTGGGTCGACGAGTCGACGCCGGCGACGATCACTCGACCTGCCAGATGATCCGATTCACCTCGTTCTCGAGCTGCTCCTGGCGCCCTGACACCGGGGCGGGCTCGATGCCTCCTGCTACCGCCTTGTCGGCCAGGGTCTCGAGGTCGATGGAGCCGGCCATGATGTCGGTGCCCAGGTCGCTCTCCCAGCCGGCGTAGCGCCGGGCCCGGGCCTCTTCGAGCACCCCGTCTTCCAGCATGGCCTCGGCCACCAGCAGCGACCGGGCCAAGGTGTCGATGCCGCCGATGTGGCCGTGGAACAGGTCGCTGCGCTCGATGCTCTGGCGCCGGAGCTTGGTGTCGAAGTTGAACCCGCCCGTGTCGAAGCCGCCACCGCGCAGGATCTCGTACATCGCCAGCGACAGCTCGTCGACCGAGTTCGGGAACTGGTCGGTGTCCCAGCCGTTCTGGGGGTCGCCCCGGTTGGCGTCCACGCTGCCGAAGATGCCGTTGTCGATGGCGTAGGCCACCTCGTGGTGGAACGAGTGGCCCGACAGGGTGGCGTGGTTCACCTCGATGTTGACCTTGTACTCGTCGGTCAGGTCGTAGCGGTCGAGGAACCCGTGGACCGCCGCGCAGTCGTAGTCGTACTGGTGCTTGGTGGGCTCCTGGGGCTTGGGCTCGATCAGCAGGGTGCCGCCGAAGCCGATCTTGTGCTTGTGCTCGGCGACCAGGGACAGGAATCGGGCCAGCTGATCGGCTTCCTGACCCAGGCGGGTGTTGAGGAGGGTCTCGTAGCCCTCGCGCCCGCCCCACAGGACGTAGTTGTGGCCGCCGAGGCGGTGAGTGGCCTCCAGCATGTGGCGCACCTGGGCTGCGGCATGGGCGAAGACCTCGGGGTCGGGGTTGGTGGCCGCGCCGGCCGCGTACCGGGGGTGGGTGAACAGGTTGGCCGTGCCCCACAGCAGCTGGACGCCGGTCTCGGCCATCTTCTCTGCCGCCCGGTCGACCATGGCGTCGAGGTTGGTGCGGCTCTCGGCCAGCGACGCTCCCTCGGGCGCCATGTCCACGTCGTGGAAGCAGAAGAACGGCACGCCGAGCTTCTCGAAGAACTCGAAGGCGGCGTCCTGCTTCATCTCGGCTGCGGCCATCGGCTCCATCGAGCCGTCGAGCCAGGGGCGGTCGAAGGTGCCGGCGCCGAAGATGTCGCTGCCCGGCCAGTTGAAGCTGTGCCAGTAGCAGACGGCGATACGCAGGTGGTCCTCCATGCGCCGCCCGGCCACCATCCGGTCCGGGTCGTAGATCCGGTAGGCCAGCCCGCCGCCGTCGCCGGACCCGGCGAAGGCCACGGGCTCGGGAACGTCGTCGAAGAACGTCATCGGGCTCCTCCTGTCAGCTCGCCGGCGGCCCGGCGGTGGTGGCCCTGACGCACAGCGCCGGGGCCACAACGTGGTGCACGGCCGTGGTGTCGACCGTGCCGTCCAGTCGCCCCAACAGGGTATCGGCCGCCAGCACGCCCATCTCGTGGCGGGGCTGGTCGACGGTCGTCAGGGAGATGTGCCCCAGCGCGGCGAGGGCCACGTTGTCGTAGCCGACCAGGGAGATGTCGCGGGGCACCCGGAGGCCCGCATCCTCGAAGCGGTCGAGGGCGCCGACGGCGCTGAGGTCGTTGGCCGCGAAGACCGCGGTCGGGCGGTCGCTTCGCTCCAGCACCCGGCCGGCAGCCGAGAACCCCCCGGCCTCGGTGAAGTCGCCCGAGACCACCCGGGGCTCGAGGCCGTGTCTCTCCATGGCGGCGACGAAGCCTGCCCGCCGTTGGGCGGCGCCCGCGCCGCGACCACCGTCGAGGTGGGTGATCCGGCGATGGCCGAGCTCTACCAGGTGCTCGACGGCCAGCCGGGCGCCGAGGGCCTCGTCGTTGTTCACGGTGTCGACCCGCCGCGAGCGCAGCGGCCGGCCCACGACCACGACGGGAACGGACCGGGCGGCGGCGTCGATGGCGCCGGCCGCCAGGCGGGGCCCGACCAGGATCACCCCGTCGGCCTGCAGCTCCAGGAACATGTCCAGGGCCCGCTGCTCGGATGCGGGCCGGAGGAAGCCGCTGTTCATCAACAGCCGGTAGCCCCGGCGCTCCGTGGCGAGATTGATGCCGTCGGCGATCTCGGGGAAGAACGGGTTGTGGAGGTCGTTGAGGATCACGCCGACGGTGCGGGTGCGGCGGCTCGCCAGGTTCCGGGCCGCCAGGTTGGGCCGGTAGCCGAGCTCGGCCGCGGCGGCCAGCACCGCGTTGCGGGAACGCTCGCTGACCTTGGGTGAATCCCGCATCACCAGGCTCACCAGGGCTCGGGAGACGCCGGCGCGACGGGCCACGTCCTCCATCGTCGGCCGACCCAACACTCCTCCCCCCTTGCTCGTGACCGAGCGGTCGCCACCTCGGGTGCCGCCTTGACAGTGTTCGATACAACCATGATGATTGGAGCGCTTCAATTCGTTGGAGCGCTCCAACGGAGCGGGGGGGTCCGGCTCCTCGGGGGGAGGGCTCGACTTGTCACAGGGAGGCGCAGCGGGCGTGGTCGGCATCGATGGGCGCCTGGTTGGTGCTCCCATCTCGTGGGGAGTGTGCGAGGTGCCCGGCTGGGGGCTGCAGCTGCCCGTCGAGCGGGTGCTGCGCGAGATGCGCGAGGTCGGCCTGACCGCCACCGAGCTCGGGTCGGTCGGCTATCTCCCGACCGACGCCCCGGCCCTGACGCAGCTGCTCGGGCGCCACGATCTCCGCCTGACCGGCGGCTTCTTCGCCCTGGCGCTCGCCGACCCCGCCCGCACCGACGAGACCCTGGCGCTGGCCGAGCAGTCGGCGGCGATGCTCGCGGCCGTCGGCGCCGAGTACTTCGTGACCTGCCCGGTCACCGACCCCGGAGACTGGTCCCGGCCCGGGCTCACCGACGAGCAGTGGCGGCACCTGGTCGCCATGCTCGACCGGCTCGACGAGATCTGCGCCGCGGAGGGGCTCACCCAGGCCCTGCATCCCCACGTCGACTCACTGATCGAGACCGCGGTGGAGATCGAGCGGGTCCTCGACTCGTCCCCGGTGGGCTGGGTCCTGGACACCGGTCACATGGCCATCGGCGGCTTCGATCCGCTCGAGTTCGCGCGCCGTCACCCCGGTCGAGTTCAACTCGTGCACCTGAAGGATCTAAGGTCGCGAGTCGCTGCTCGACTGAACGCCGGGGAACTGACGCTCATCGAGGCGGTGCAAGCGGGGCTCTTCGTGCCCCTGGGGGAGGGAGATGTACCAATCGCCGCTGTCATCGAACAGCTCGAAGCTGCCGGCTACACCGGCTGGTACGTCATCGAACAGGACGCAGCCATCCTCACGGGCGAGCCGCCCGAGGGGGAGGGCCCCATCCGTGACGTTCGCAGGAGCGTCGCGTTCCTCCGGTCGCTCGGCGACCGGATCGTCGCGCAATGACGCGCGGCTCGGCCGCGCGGCCGGATCATTGCCAACCCACTAGGAGGGGTGACCCCGACATGAGGAAACTTCGATTGCTGATCGCCTTGCTGGCGATCTTCTCGCTCATCGCTGCCGCGTGCGGCGACGATGACGACGACGGCACCGCCGCCGACGACAGCACCGCCGTCGACGACGGAGCTGCCGACGATGCTGCTGCCGACGACGATGCTGCGGCCGACGACGGTGCCGCCGACGAGGCGGCCGATGACGAGGTCGACCTGGTCCAGGGCACCTGCGACAAGACGTTCCACGTGATCACCCACGGTGACGCAGGCGTGTTCTGGTCGGTGGTCGAGAAGGCCGTCCAGGACGCCGCGGCCATGACCGGCTGCACGGTCAACTACTTCGGCTCCACCAACGACGCCCAGGTGCAGTCCCAGGAGATCGAGGCCGCCATTGCCGCGGGCTCCGACGGGATCGCCATCTCGCTGGCCGACCCGGCCGGCGTCGAGGCCGCGGCCCGAGGAGTGGTCGACGCGGGCATCCCGCTGTTCACCCTGAACTCGGGTCTGGACTTCTGGAAGGATCTGGGGGCCATCGCACACTTCGGCCAGGACGAGATCGTGGCCGGCAACGAGTCGGGCCTGCGCTTCAACGCCGCCGGCGCCACCAAGATCCTCTGCGGCCGCCAGGAGCAGACCAACGTCGCCCTCGACAACCGGTGCGACGGCCTGGCCGAGACCTTCGAAGGCGAGGTGGTGTCGGAGTTCATCGGCCTCGATGCCACCCCCGACGAGCAGGAGGCGACCATCGCCTCGATCCTCGCCGGTGATCCCGACATCGACGGCGTGATGGGGACCGGTCCGAACGTGCCCCTGCGCGCCGTCAGCGCCTGCGAGTCCGTCGGACGTACGTGCGTCATCTCGGGCTTCGACCTCTCGACCGACCTGCTCGAGGCCATCGACGCCGGGACCGTGGCCTTCACGGTGGACCAGCAGCAGTACCTGCAGGGCTACATGCCGGTCATCGCCATGTTCCTGCAGGCCACCAACCTCAACACCGTCGGTGGCGGCCAGGCGGTGCTGACCGGTCCCGGGTTCGTGGACACCAGCAACGCGGCTGCGGTCGCCGAGCTGGTGAACGCCGGCACCCGGTGAGGTTCTGACCGGCGAATCGGGCCCGGCCGCGCA
>JBFKRY010000070.1:0-17986 GCA_041636995.1 Acidimicrobiales bacterium
CCGCATGGCCGGGCTGGCCGAGAGCGAGCAGCGGGTCGGCTGGCAGGAGGGCACTCGGATCGTGCTCGACTCGTACGCGTCGTTCTCGTCCGAGCTGGCCCGACACGCCCAGCGCTTCATCGACCAGCCCTGGATCGACGCTCCGGCGCTGCCCGGCAAGCGCCCCGGCGCGTTCTGTGCCTACACGGTGCCCGAGCACCACCCGTACGTGTTCCTGAACTGGACCGGCCAGCGGCGCGACGTGCTCACGCTGGCCCACGAGCTGGGTCACGGGCTCCATGCGTGGCTGTCCCGACACCAGGGGGTGTACCACCAGTTCACGCCCCTGACCCTGGCCGAGACCGCGTCGGTGTTCGGCGAGACGGTCACCTTCGAGCGCCTGCTGGGGATGACCAGCGACCCCGACGAGCGGCTGGCGCTGCTCGCCCAGGCGGTCGAGGGATCGATCGCCACCGTGTTCCGCCAGGTGGCCATGAACCGCTTCGAGGACGCGGTGCACACCGAGCGGCGCGAGGTGGGCGAGCTGTCCGTGGATCGCTTCGGCGAGCTGTGGGCCCTGACCCAGGCGGACATGCTCGGTGACGCCGTCGAGATCACCGACAACTACCGCAGCTGGTGGAGCTACGTGCCCCACTTCATCGGGACACCCGGCTACGTGTACGCGTACTCGTACGGGCAGCTGCTGGCGCTGTCCGTCTACCGGCGCTACCGGGAGGCCGGCGACTCGTTCATCCCCCGGTACCTCGACCTGCTGTCGGCCGGGGGGTCGATGCCGCCCGAGGAGCTGGGCCAGCTGGTGGACTGCGACCTGCGGGACCCGTCGTTCTGGGACGCGGGCCTGGATCTGGTCGAGGAGCAGGTCGCCGCGGCCGAGGCGGCCGCGGTCGCCGCGGGTCGCATCGACCCAGGGGCAAGTGGCTAGACGGGGACGGCGTCCGAGGGGACCCGGGGCGAGCTGACCCGCACCCGCCTGGCGGGGCTCGCCGCCGGTGCGGGCTCGGCGGCCCGCTCCTCGCGACGACAGAACCAGCGGTGCACCCCGTAAGCGAGGGCCCACCCCGCGAACACGTCGATCACCCAGTGCTGGCCACTGATCACGATGGCGAAGCCCATGTGGAGGCAGTAGCCCGCCAGGAGGAACCGGCCGATGATGCCCCTGGAGGGGCCGAAGAAGAGCAGCAGCATCATCGGGTAGGCCGCATGGAGGCTGGGCATGGCCGCGACCGGGTTGATGGCGTCGCGCCCGAACTCGAACAGGTTGGCGATGGCCTCACCCTCGAGGTAGCTCCAGCCCCGGGGGTTGCCCTCGTGGACCAGGTCGACGGTCCCCCGCTCGGATGCCAGCCACGGTGGCACCGTGGGGAGCAGGATGTAGCCGGCCAGGCCCAGGCCCGACATCGCCACCCAGCGTGACATGAACTGCTTCCACCGGGGCCGGTTGGTGGCATAGAGCACGATCAGCGCGCCGATCGAGGCCAGGAAGTGGGTGGCGTAGACGGTCGGGAAGCTCACCTCCCACCAGACGGGCGCACCGTCCCAGTCGATCCAGCGCTGGGTCCGGTGCACCCAGGTCTCGCCGAAGCCGAGCACCTGGTCGATGGCGATCACCGACTGCTCCTGGACGGGCATGCCGAGGGTGTCGGCCACGGAGCGGCTGATGCTGTACAGCAGGATGAAGGTGAACAGCCCCATCCAGTCGCGGGTGACCCGCAGCGCCCCTCGCCACGAGCGGTCCCGGCTGAACACCAGCCCGGTGGCCAGGCCGACGACGGTCAGCCCGGGCCAGTCGTAGGAGATCACGGTGGCGAACGCCACCAGCACGATGCCGAGCCAGCCGACGGCGATCAGCCGCCGTTGCAGCGGGGTGAGCGTCTTCGGCGGCGCGACCGACCGCGGGGCGACTCGCATCCGGTTCCATCGGCACCCACCAGGCCCCCGTTGAGGGGGTCCGACCCCGCTCCGCGAGGGCCCCCTGACCAACACCGAAGTCGGTTCAGAAGTCGCCGGCGCTGCGGCGGAGCTCCCGGATGCCGGCGTCGATGCCTTCGAGGTGGGCCCGTTCCAGCCCCGCCATCCCGAAGTCGATGCTGGCGAGGGCCTCCTGGGCCTGGCCCACCAGGCGGCGGCCCTCGGCGGTGAGCGAGGCCAGGGTGGTCCGCCCGTCGGTGGGGTGGGGCATGCGCTGGACCAGGCCGTCGCGCTCGAGGCGGTCGATGGTGTTGGTGACGCTGGCGGGGTGCACCTGCAGCCGCTCGCCCATCTTGCCCAGGGGTAGGGCGCCGGTCCGCGAGAACGCCAGCAGCGCCAAGGCCTCGAACCGGCTGAAGTTCAGACCGAAGGGCGCCAGCACCGCGTTCACCCGGCCCAGGACGATCTGGTGGGCCCGGGTGATGGAGGTGGCGGCGGACATGGCGTCGACGCTCCCCCACCCGTGCCGCTCCCAATTGCGCCGCGCTTCCGCGATGGGGTCGAACATCAGGGCCACGCCGTGTACTATAGGGAGAAATTTACTTGGACGTCCAAGTAAACGACGTCCGGGTCAATTGCTCACACAGGAGCCGATCGTGCCCGACGACCACACCCGCAGCCCCACCCCCAACGGTGACGAGCTCCGAGCCGCCTGGCTCGAGGCCTACGAGGCCACCCCGTTGCGTGACGTCCCGTTCGAGACCATGTCCGGGATCCCCGTGGAGCCCGTCTACGGCGACGGCCCCTACCCCGGCCAGTACCCCTACACGCGGGGGGTCTACCCGAGCATGTACCGGGCCCGCCTCTGGACCATGCGCATGTTCGCCGGCTTCGGGACCGCCGAGGACACCAACAGCCGGTTCAGGGAGCTGCTGCGCCACGGCGGCACCGGCCTGTCCACCGCCTTCGACATGCCCACCCTCATGGGGCGCGACTCCGACAGCAGCTGGTCCCTCGGCGAGGTGGGGCGGGCCGGCGTGGCCGTCGACACGCTGGCGGACATGGAGGACCTGTTCGCCGACATCGACCTGTCCGCGGTGTCCACCTCGATGACCATCAACGGTCCGGCGGCCATCCTGCTCGCCATGTACGTCGCCGTCGCCGAGCAGACCGGCGTGGCCCGTCACGCGCTGTCGGGCACCATCCAGAACGACATCCTGAAGGAGTACCAGGCCCAGAAGGAGTACATCTTCCCACCCCGGCCTTCCATGCGGATCGTCACCGACATGTTCGCCTACACGCGAGCCGAGATGCCCCGCTGGCACCCCATCTCCATCTCCGGCTACCACATCCGCGAGGCGGGCTCCACTGCGGCCCAGGAGCTGGCCTTCACGCTCGCCAACGGCTTCGCCTACGTCGAGGCCGCGATCGCCGCCGGCCTCGACGTCGACGACGTGGGCCGCCGGCTCAGCTTCTTCTTCAACAGCCACATCGACTTCTTCGAGGAGATCGGCAAGTACCGGGCCGCCAGACGCATCTGGGCCCGCTGGATGAAGGAACGCTACGGCGCCACCGACGAGCGGGCCATGCTCTGCCGCTTCCACACCCAGACCGCGGGCGTCTCCCTGACCGCCCAGCAGCCCGAGATCAACATCGCCCGGGTCGCCCTCCAGGCCATGGCGGCCGCCATCGGCGGCACCCAATCACTCCACACCGACAGCTACGACGAGGCCCTGGCCCTCCCCACCGAGAAGGCGGCGCGCATCGCCCTGCGCACCCAGCAGATCGTGGCCCACGAGACCGGGGTGGCCAACGTGGCGGACCCCCTCGGCGGCGCGCCCTACATCGAATGGATGACCGACGAGATGGAGCGACAGGCGGAGGCCGTCTTCGAACACCTCACCGAGCTCGGCGACGGCTCGATGCTCGAGGGCTGCTACCAGGGGATCGAGACCGGCTGGTTCGTCGGCGAGATCGCCGACTCGGCGTATCGGTTCGAGCGCGAGGTCAACGCCGGACGCCGCGTGATCGTCGGCGTGAACGGCTTCACCGACGGCGACGACCACGACGAGGACATCCTGCGGATCGGGCCCGAGGTCGAGGAGTACCAGCTCAAGCGACTCCAGAAGGTCAAGTCGGAGCGCAACGCCGAGGAGGTCCGCGAGACCCTGGCCGCGGTGACCGCGGCCGCAGCCGATCCCCTGGTCAACCTGATGCCGCCCATCATCGCGGCAGTGCGCGCCTACGCCACCGAGGAGGAGATCGTCGACGCCATGCGCGCCGAGTTCGGCACCTATGTCGAGAAGGTGGTGGTGTGAGAGGACCGCTGCGATGAGCGAGACGAAGATCCGCGTCATCCTGGCCAAGCTGGGCCTCGACGGCCACGACCGGGGCATCAAGGTGGTGGCCCGCATGCTGCGCGACGCGGGCATGGAGGTCATCTACCTGGGATTGCGCCAGACCACCGACAGCATCGTCGCCGCCGCCGAGCAGGAGGACGCCGACGTGGTGGGGCTGTCCATGCACAACGCCGGGCACCTCACCCTGGCCCCGGCCATGCTGGACGCCCTGCGCCAGGCGGGCCTCGACATCCCGCTGATCATCGGCGGGATCGTGCCCGAGCGCGACCTGACCGAGCTTCGCGACGCCGGTGTGGCCGCGGTGCTCGGGCCCGGCGCGTCCGCCGAGGAGGTGGTGCGCGTGGTGCGGGACGCGGTGCTGGGCCGATCGGATCAGCGGGCGTGAGCCTGCGCCCGGTCGCGACGGCCGAGATCTACGAGCGCGCCGTCGGCGGTGACCGTCGGGCCCTGGGCCGGCTCCTCAGCATGGTGGAGCGCGGTGGCACCCCCGCCGACGAGATAACCGAGCTGGCCCATCCGTCGTCGGGTCGGGCCCACGTCGTCGGCATCACCGGAGCCCCGGGTGCGGGCAAGTCCACCCTCACCGGCCAGCTCACCCGCCTGCTCGCGGATCGGGAGGCCCGCCCGGCCGTGCTCGCGGTCGACCCGTCCTCACCGCTCACCGGCGGCGCCATCCTCGGAGACCGCATCCGAATGGACGACCTCGCAGGCGAAGCTGCGTTCATCCGCTCGATGGCCACACGGGGCCACTCGGGTGGCCTGGCCCTGGCCGTGCCCGCCGCGGTGCGGCTGTTCGATGCGGCCGGCTACGACCCGGTGATCATCGAGACCGTCGGCGTGGGCCAGGTGGAGGTCGACGTGGCCGGCGAGGCCGACACCACCGTGGTGGTGGTCACGCCCGGATGGGGCGACGCGGTCCAGGCCAACAAGGCGGGCCTGCTCGAGGTGGCCGACGTGTTCGTGGTCAACAAGGCCGACCGGCCCGGCGCGGCCGACGCCCGGCGCGACCTCGAGCTCATGCTCGACCTGAGCCACATGACCGGCCAGGAGGACCGCTCCGGCTACCGGCCACCCATCGTCATGACGTCGGCCATCGACGGCACCGGCGCTGGCGAGGTCTTGGCGGCGGTGCAGGGCCATGCCGAGCATCTCCGCGCCACCGGCGCCCTCGACGCCCGCCGGGCCCGGCGGCTGCTCCTGGAGGTCCAGAGCCGGCTCGACCAGCAGCTGCGAGCCCAGGCCCGCGCCGCCCTCGCCAGCGAGGTTGGTACAAAGCTGCTTGCCCGCGCCACCGACCGGCTGCTGTCGCCCACCGAGGCGGCCCGCCAGCTGGCGCAGGCCATCCTCGGCCCGCCCCAGGACGCTGCGTGACTCGTCGTCGGCGCGGTGCGGGGCCCGGCGACCCGTAGGTCACCGCGACGAGAGGGCGGCGGTCGACCGCCGCCGACCCGATCGCTGCCGAGCGCCCCCCAGCGCAGCGGAGATCTGGTCCGCGTACCGGGTGGCCAGCGGGCCGACGACCGCGGTCAGCAGCACGTAGCCCGCCGCCAGCGCGCCGAGCTGGGGGCCCGCCGACAGACCGCTGCCCAGCGAGGCGATGACGATGGAGAACTCGCCCCGGGCCACGAGCACGGTCCCGGCTCGGAACCGCCCTCTCCCGGCGGCTCCGATGCGACCTGCGGCGTACCAGCCGGTGAATACCTTGGTGCCTGCGGTGACCAGGGCGAGCAGGAGCGCCCAACCGACCACCTCGACGAGGTCGCCGGGGTCGATCTGGAACGAGAAGAAGACGAAGAAGGTCGCTGCGAACACGTCGCGCAGTGGTGCGATCAGCTTCGACATCCGTTCCTCGGCGGGCCCGGACAGGGCAAGCCCCACGAGGAAGGCGCCGATCGCGCCCGATACCTCGGCCTGCTGGGCCAGGCCGGCGACCAGGAGGACCAGGCCGAAGCCCACGAGGAGGAACGACTCGTCGTTGCCGCCGGTCAGGCCGGCGCTGAGGCGATCGCCGTAGCGCAGCGCTGCGAGGAGGATGGCGACCACGACGACCAGGGCCACGGCCACGCTCGAGACCGTCTCCAGGACGGTGCCCCCGACGATCAGCGCGGCCACCACGGGGAGGTAGACGGCCATGGCCAGGTCCTCGACCACCAGGAGGTTGAGCACCGAGGGGGTCTCGCGGTAGCCCAATCGATCGAGGTCGGTCAGCACCTTCGAGACCACCCCCGAAGACGAGATCCACGTGACCCCACCGAGCAGGACGGCCGTCAGCAGCGACCAGCCCAGCGCCAACCCGACGAGGACCCCGGGGCCGGCGTTGAGCACCATGTCCACCACACCCGGCGGGATCCCGGTGCGCAGGCCGGCGCGGAGCTCGACGCCGGTGTACTCCAGGCCCAGCGTGAACAGCAGCAGCAGCACGCCGATCTCGGCGGCCAGCGACACGAAGTCCTCGCTGACGTCGAGCTGGACGAGCCCCCCCTCACCGAAGGCGAGACCGGCGATCAGGTAGAGCGGGACCGCGGTGATCCCGAGCCGGCCGGCGAGCCGCGACAGCGCTCCCAGGCCGAGCACGAGGGCCCCCACCTCGATGAAGGCGAGTGCGGTCTCGGCCGAGCCGGCAGCGAGGACCATGCGAGGGTCAGGCCGTCAGCAGCCTGCGCAGCGCAGCGAGACCCTCGGGGGTACCGACCGCGACGACCACGTCACCAGAGGCGAGCTCGAACTCCGGTCCGGGGGCGGGCACCGGCTGGGCGCCCCGCATCACCGCGACGATCGAGGAGCCGGTGGCGGTCCGGTAGGAACCGTCGCCGATGGTGGCTCCGATGGCCGACGACTGGTCGGGCAGCGCCACCCACTCGATGGCCAGCCCCTCGATCTCCTGGCGGACCGCAGCCACGGTCTCGGTGACGTGGCTGACCCCGAGGATCTCGCCCAGGGTCTGGGTATCGGACTCGGACAGGCGCACCAGCGACGAGCAGGCATCGGGATCGTTGACGTCGTAGAGGAGGATCTCCCGGTCACCGTCGTAGTGCACGATCACGCCGACGTCCTGCTCGTCGTCGGTGGTGAACTCGTAGCGCACGCCGACACCTGGCAGCCTGGTCTCGCGGACCTCACTCACGGCGAACAGCCTACGCATGGGAAGGTGGCCACGCGGCGGTCGGACCCGCGCCCTCGGCAGATCAGCCGAAGTCGGCGAGCCGGTCGTCGAGCGCGGTGCGGTAGCGCTCGACGTTGGCGAGCTTGATGTCCTCGTAGCCCCGCACCATGTCGGGCAGCGCAGCGATGGCCACCGCATCATCGAGGTTGTGGGCGGTCAGCCGCCGCAGAACCTTGCGCAGCGCCGATCGGTACTGCTTGGGCAGGCGGCGCTCGACCCTGCGGACCTTGGCCCACCGGAACGGGTCGAGGGGCGTTCCCCGGACGACCTTCGCCCGGGCCAGGACGCGGACTCCCGGCGTTGCCCACGTGCCCACGCTGATCTTCCGGTCGAGGCCCATGCCCCGCAGGAGCGGCGGCTGCAGCTTCCACGCCACCTTGGCGCCGGGCTTGGCCACGGCGTCGGCGGCGGCCAACCCGTCGGGGTCGAGCATGAGCCGGGCCACCTCGTACTCGTCCTTGTACGCCATCAGCTTGAAGAGGTTCTCGGCGACGGCGCGGGTGAGCCGCTCGCTCGCGGGATCGACGTCCCGTTCGGCTCGGGCCACCTCCTCGACGGTGTCCAGCCAGTCGGCGGCGGTGGCCCTGGTGCCCCAGCGCTCGAGCTCGAGGGCGTAGCGGGCCAGGTCGGCGGCGAGGTCCGGGCTGGCGCCCAAGGCGTCGATCCGGGCCTGGAGCCTGCCGTCGGGCTGGATCGCCGGGGCGGCCTCGTGGTCGTCGGGCAGCTGCCGGATGGCCTCGGGGCGAGCGATCTGGGCTCGGCCCCACCTGAAGGCGGCGATGTTCGCGTCGACGGCGACGCCGTTGAGGTTGATGGCCGACTCGATGCTGTCGGCGCCGATCGGAAGGCAGCCGGCCTGCACCGCCATGCCCACCACGAAGATGTTGGCGGTGGTGGCCGATCCGAACAGCCGGCGGGTGACCGACGCGGCGTCGGCCCAGTACTGGTGATCGGCCCAGGTGACCGAGGCGATGCGCTCGGCGAGCTCGTCGGCGCCGGGCATGGCGGTGTCGAGATGGGTGATCATGTAGCCGGTGGGCGTGGCCGCAGTGGAGCCGACCACGCAGGTGTGGTGGGGGCTGGCAGTCAGCAGACCCCGGTCCGAGGCCGCGGTCAGCTGGTCGAACGCCAGCAGCAGGTCGGCCTGGGCCTCGCCCAGCCGGTTGGTGGCGGTGGGCGCCGAGCGCGAGAGCCGCACGTCGCTGACCACCGGGCCCGCCTTCTGCGACAGGCCGATCTGGTCGAGGCCTCGGACGTGGAACCCGTCGAGCATGGCCGCGGTGCCCAGCACCTGGGCCACGGTCACCACGCCGGTCCCGCCGATGCCGGTGATCCGCAGCGCGTAGTCGTCGGCGGGCACCACCAGCGTGGGGTCGGGCAGGTCCTGCGGCGGCACCGGACGGGCCGCCCGCTCGGCCTTGCGGGGGGCGGGAGCAGCCCGGGCCGAGGGGCGCTTGCGCAGCCGCCGAGCCAGCCAGCCGGGCTCGTCGTCGGTGATGGTCATGAACGACGGGCAGTCGCCCTCGAGGCAGGAGTAGTCGAGGTTGCAGGTGGTCTGGTCGATGGTGGTCTTGCGCCCGTACGGGGTCTCGACGGGCTGCACCGACAGGCAGTTGCTGACCTGGCCGCAGTGGCCGCAGCCCTCGCAGATGCGGTGGTTGATGACCACCCGCTGCTTGGGGGTCTCGACCAGGCCCCGCTTGCGGGCCCGGCGGGCCTCGGCCGCGCAGCCCTGATCGTGGATGAGCACGGTCACGCCCTCGACCCGCGAGAGCATCTCCTGGGCCTCCAGCAGTCGCGACCGATCCCAGACCTCGACCCCCTTGGGCAGATCCAGCCGACGGTCGCGGCCGACGTCGTCGGTGGTGATCAGCACCCGGGCCACGCCCTGGGTGAGCAGCAGCCGCACGACGTCGTCGAGCTCCAGCTGGCCCTGGGGGTCCTGGCCACCGGTCATCGCCACCGTGCCGTTCCAGAGCAGCTTGTAGGTGATGTTCACCCCTGCGGCGATGGCCGCGGAGATGGCGAGCTGGCCCGAGTGGAAGAAGGTCCCGTCGCCGAGGTTCTGGATGAAGTGCTCGCGCTCGACGAAGTCCGCCATCCCCACCCATGGCAGGCCTTCGCCGCCCATGGCGCTGACGCAGGCGATGTCGCCCACCCGATCCTCGTCCATCAGCAGGGCCATGGTGTGACAGCCGATGCCGGCGCCGATGAGCGCCCCCTCGGGGGCCTGGGTGCTGCGGTTGTGGGGGCAGCCCGAGCAGTAGAACGGGGCCCGCTCGACGGTGAGGGGCAGGAGCACCTTCTCGCGGGGCGTCGGGACCGGGGCCAGCCGGGCCGGGTCGATCCGGCGCTCGAGGCGCTTGCGCAGCAACGGCATGATCCGGTCGGCGTCGAGGGCGCCGTACGCGGGCAGCAGGACCTCGCCGTGGTGGTCGTGCTTGCCCACCACCAGGGGCCGGTCCGGGCGGGGGTACAGCGCGTCCTTGATGAGCGACTCGATGTTGGGCTGTTTCTCCTCGATGACGAAGACCTCCTTGAGGCCGTCGGCGAAGTCGAGGATGGTGCGGGCGTCGAAGGGCAACGGCATACCCATCTTGAGGAGCCGGATGCCGACCGCGGCCACCTGCTCGTCGGTGCGCAGCCCCAGCCGGGCCAGCGCCTCGCGGACCTCGCGGTAGGTGATCCCCGAGGCGACCAGGCCGATCCAGGCGTCGGGCGGGTTCACGGTGACGTGGTTCAGGGCGTTGGTGGAGGCGTACTGGCGGGCCAGCTCGTAGCGCACCTCGACGATCTCCTGCTCGAGCTCCACGGTGTGGGGAGTGAGCAGGCGCCCGTCGGGCCGGTGGCGATACCGCTCGCCGTCGACGAGGGGGATGATCGGCTGCACCCGGTCGGGGTCGAGAATGACGGTGGCGGTGGCGTCGGCGACGTCGGCCACGATCTTGAGCGCCGACCACAGCCCGGTGGTGCGGGACAGGGCGATGGCGTGGCGGCCGAGGTCGAGGGCCTCGGCAGGATCGCCCGGGTAGAGCAGGGGCATGTGCATCGACGACAGCAGCCCCGCCGACGACGACGGCACGGTGGAGCTCTTGGCGGCCGGGTCGTCGCCCACGAGGGCGACCGCACCCCCGCGGGTGGACGTGCCGGCGAAGACCGCGTGGCGCAGGGCATCGGCGGCCCGGTCGACTCCGGGGGCCTTGCCGTACCAGATGCCCACCACGCCCTCGTACCTGCAGTCGGGCTGGAGGACCGCGAGCTGCGAGCCCATCACCGCCGCGGCCGCCAGCTCCTCGTTGACGCCGGGGCGGCAGATCACGGGCAGCTCCGGCGCCAGCGTCGCCGCCGCTGCGACCGCGCCGTCGTAGCCGCCCAGCGGTGAGCCCGGATAGCCCGAGACGAAGGCCGCGGTTCGCCAACCGGCGCGCTGGTCGGCACGTAGCTGCTCGAGGGGGAGCCGGGCCAGGGCCTGGATGCCGGTGAGGAAGACGGTGCCCTCGTCGACGAGGAACCGGTCGGTGAGGTGGTAGCGCTCGGTGACGGTCATGGTGCCTCTGCGGGTGCCTCCGGTGCGTGCTCTGGGCCCTTCAAGTATCGCAGCCGTGCGTGCACATCGGTAGAGACCGGAACCATCTTCGGCACCGGGCGAAGGCTTCGAATAGGATTCGGAAAGGTTCCCCGTGGCGCGGAGGCTGTCGAATGAACGACACCGACATCTCGCTGGTGCAGGAGCTGATGGCGAACGCCCGGGCCACCAACCGGTCCCTGGCCCAGCTGGTGGGCCTGGCGCCCTCCACCACCCTGCAGCGTGTGCGCGACCTCGAGGAGCGCGGCGTCATCGCCGGCTACCACGCCGAGGTGGACCTGGGGGCCCTTGGCCGCCACGTGGAAGCCATGGTCTTCGTGCGGCTCCGCCCCAAGACCGACGAGACCGTCGAAGCGTTCCTGGAGCAGGTGTGGGCCATGCCCGAGGTCATCGCGGTGCATCTCATCAGCGGCGTCGAGGACGCGCTCGTGCACGTGGCCGTCACCGACACCGACGCCCTGCGCCGGGCGGTGCTGCAGCGGATCTCCAACCTGCCCTCGGTGGTGGACGAGCGCACCGCGCTGATCTTCGAGCACCGGCGCAGGCACGTGGTCGGGCCCCTGGAGCCCCAGGCCTGAGCCCGCTCAGCTGGCGAAGGCGTCGATGACCTCGGCGAAGGCCCGCACCGACCCCGGGTGGCCGACGTCGGCCAGGCTGACGATGGCGTGCTGCACCCCGGCCTCGGCCAGCTCCCGGTAGCGGCCGACCTGGTCCTCGGGGGTGCCGGCGTTGGCGTGGCGGGCGAAGTCCTCGGGGGACAGGCGATCGCCGCGCAGCTCGTCGATCCGGCTGCCCAGCGATGCCGGGTCGGGCGCGCACAGCGCGCTCGAGAGGTGGGTGACCTCCACCTCGGCCGGGTCCCGGTCGACCGCCGCGCAGTGCCCGGCGAGGACCTCCAGCTTGCGGCGGACGGTGGCCGGATCGCCGAACAGGTTGCACGCGTCGGCGTGCCGCGCCGCCAGCGCCAGGGTACGGCGCTCCCCCGACCCGCCGATCAGCAGGGGCACCCGCTCCTGGAGCGGACGGGGATAGCAGATGGCCTCGGGCGTGCTGACGGTGCGACCCTCGAAGGCCGGCGCGCCCGGCCCCCAGTAGAGGGGGAGGAGCTCGACCGCGTCGGCCAGCAGGTCGTAGCGCTCGGCGCGAGGCGGGAAGCGGTAGCCGTAGGCGTGGTGCTCGCGCTCGAACCAGGCGGCGCCCAGCCCGCACATCGCCCGGCCGCCGGACAGCACGTCGAGGGTGGCCACGATCTTGGCCAGGTGGCCCAGGTTGCGGTAGGTGATCCCGGTGACCAGGGTGCCCAGGCGGATGGTCGAGGTCCGGGCCGCCAGGTAGCCCAGGGTGGTGTAGCTCTCCAGCATCGGCTCCCACTCCCGGCCCACCTGCGGGATCTGGACGAGGTGGTCCATGACCCACAGGCTGGTGAAGCCCGCGTCCTCGGCCTCGGCCGCGATCTCGCCCAGCCGGGGGCCGATGGCGTCGTTGTCGCCGGGCCAGTCGAAGCGGGAGACCTGCAGCCCGAACGACAGCGCCACCGGGTCGGTCGACTGGCGGTCGACGCCCTCGGCCGCGGCGGCGAACACCTCGGGCACCACGGCCACACGGTCGTCGGCGCTGGTGACCACGTGGACCGCGTCGAAGCCCTCGCCGAGGTCGTCGCGCACCTGGGCCCAGCGGCGCAGCTGGGCGCCGAGCACTTTCGAGGGGACCGGTCGGGGACGGGCCCGGTTGCGATCGCGACAGGTCTTGTCGTCGACGTGGAACCGCACCAGGTGGGCCGGCCGGCCGTGCCTGCGGGCGAGCTCCAGCCAGCCGGCGTGGCGCTCGGCGTCCATCCCCAGGGTGTCCACCACGGTGAGCAGCCCCCGGGCCAGGCGGCGCTCGACCACCAGGTCGAGCACGTCGAACGCGTCGCCGCCGGCTCGCTGGTCGTGCTCGTGCTCGCCCACTACGGCCCGCAGGTCGTCGGAGGCCACCACCTGGTTCCCTCGGAACCAGCGGGCGGCCCAGGCCGACTTCCCCGCACCCGAGGGCCCGGCCAGCACCACCAGCGCCCGCGACGGGATGCGAATCGTCATGCGAGAGGAGTCGTCAACGGGGGCCAACGGTAGCCCCGGCACCGAGCCGGCGCCGGTGGTGGCCGGCGCCGGCTCGTCTCCTGCTGGGTGTCGGGCGGTGCCGGGCGGACCCGGCGCAGTTCAGTTGATGACCTGGACCTGGGTCTGGGGGTTGTCGAGCCCGAGCTTCACCGCCCTGGAGCGGGCCGAGTCGCTGAGCTTGTAGATGTCGACGCCCCGGCCGCTGCCGTTGGTCACGATGACCCCGTCGTGCCAGTACGACGACCAGGTGTTGGCTCCGCTGGGCTTGTAGTAGCCGACCTCGGCATCGGCCTCGCTGGCCCCCGCGATCAGCGCGTTGACGTCGACGACCGTGGTGCCGCCGGTGTAGTTGGCCATCACCAGGGTCTTCTTGCCGCCGGTCTGGGGAATGAAGTTGAAGTTGTGGGAGGTGCAGGTCCCCGGCTCCGAACGTGGGATCTTGTAGTTCGCGAGGAGGTCTCCGGTGTCGGTGTCGAGGAACCAGACCCGACCGTCGTCGCTGGTCGGGTCGACGCAGCGTGGGAACGCTCCGCCGCCGTTCTCGTCGCCGAAGGCCACCACCTCGCCGTCCCAGCTGAATGCGGAGCTGTGCCACAGATCGAGCGTGATGTCCTCGAGGGCCGGATCGTCGAAGCGCCACAGGAACACCGGGTTCTCCGGGTCGGAGATGTCCCACAGCTGGGCCTCGCTCAGGCACGCCGCCGCAGCCAGACCGACGCCGGTGTGCACCGAGATGTCGTGGCAGGCCACGAACGAGTGCGTGCCCAGGGTCCCCGGGGGCAGCCCGAAGGCGGCGTCGAGGTCATAGGACGACACCTCGGTGGCCGGGTCGAGGAAGTACTTGCTGACGCTCCAGTTGGTGGGGTCGTTCACCGGAACCTTCACGATCGAGATGTAGCCGTGGCCACCGCCGGACTCCACGTCCAGGCAGTTGGACTCGACGCCGATGCTCGACGGTGACAGCGGGTAGGACGAGATGTACAGGTAGGCGATGTTGCCGTCCGGCACCAGGGTGTGCGTGTGAGACCCGCAGTCGGTGGGGATGAAGTCCACCACCGTCGGGTTGGCCGGATCGCTCACGTCGAACACCTGGATGCCCTCGAAGGTGCCGGGCGTCGACGCGTTCGAGTTCGTGCTGGCGCACGAGGCCGACGACTGCGGGGTGTCCACCGATCGGAACAGCAGGCCCTGGTAGACGGAGACGTCTCCCTGGGCGCCGTTGCAGGCGAAGTCCACGACCAGCTTGGGGTTGGCCGGAGCCTTGATGTCGAAGATCCGGAACCCGGCGTAGTTGCCGGCGTACGCCAGCTTGCCGTCGAAGGCCAGGTCCGACTGGGTGACGGTCGGCGACGACGGGCCGGTGTTCGCCAGCAGGTGGATGTTGTCGGTGTGCTCGTCGGGACCCGTCGATCCCGGACCCGAGTGGTCTCCACCGGGGAAGTCGGGGTCATGGGCCCCGGCGGTCGCCGGGACCAGGAACGACAGGCACAGGGCCAGGATGGACAAGGTCACGAGAAGTCTTCTCACGAACGAACCTCCGTTGGTCGCCGGCGCGCGCCGGCACTCCGCTTCGTCGCCGGCGTGTGGCCGGCCGACCACTTCCCTGGGTCGTCCCTGCCCGTGCCCTCGGTCCTCCTTTCCTCCTCACCTCGGCAGGAAGGACCCTCGCTCGCGGACAGTAATCACGCCGGCCCCGGATGACCAGAGGGTCGTTGGTGCCGAGCCCGCCCCGGTGGTTCAGCGCCGGGGCACGACCTCGGCGCCGGGAACCTCGGGCTCGTCGTCGACGATCTCGGCGGGGAACCCCGGCGCCAGCACCGAGGCACCAGTGGCGTCCTCCAGGCGGCGGATCACGTTCGGCGACCACTCCCGGTCGCCGTAGCTGGCCCGGGCGTCCTCGAAGATCCGCAGCAGCAGCGGCGAGAGCTCCAGAGGCACCCCGGCCCGGTCGGCCACTGCCTGGAACAGCGACAGGTCCTTCACCACCAGGTCCATGGTGAAGTTGATGTCGCGGCTGCCGTTGAGGATCACCTGGCTCTCGGTCTCGTGCACGAACGAGTTGCCGGACGAGATCCGGATGGCCTCGTAGGTGGTGGCCAGATCCATGCCGGCCCGTTCCGCGGTGACCAGGGCCTCCGTCAGCGAGACCAGGTTGGCGCTGGCCAGGTAGTTGGTGAGCACCTTGAGGACCGACGCCGAACCGAGGGGCCCGGTGTGGAGGATCTGGCGTCCCATGGCGGAGAGCACCGGCAGGAAGCGGTCGAAGGTGGCCCGGTCGCAGCCGGCGAAGATGGAGATGTTGCCGGTCGCGGCCCGGTGGCAGCCGCCCGACACCGGGCAGTCGATCGGCGACGCCCCCCGGGCCTCGACCAGCGCCCCCAGGCGGCGGACCTCGGCCTCGTCGGTGGTGCTCATCTCCGCCCAGATCGCCCCCTCGGCCAGGCCGGCCAGCACCCCGTCGTCGGCCTCCATGACCGCGGCGCTGGCCGCCGGGCTGGGCAGGCAGGTGATGACCGCATCGGCACCCTCGGCGACCTCGCGGGGCGACCCCGCGGCGGTGGCGCCGGTCTCGACGAACGGGGCCACGGCGTCGGCGTTGAGATCCCGAACCGTGAGCTCGAAGCCGTTGCGGAGCAGGCTCCCGGCCAGCTTGGCCCCCACGTTCCCCAACCCGATGAACCCGATGCGCATGCCTTTCGCCCCCCGCTCTCCGGTGACGTGGACGTTGTGACCGGAGGGTAGCCTCGGCTCATGGCCGAGTACCGAGCCCCCACCCAGGACATGACGTTCGCGCTGCAGGAGGTCGTCGGTGTCGGCGACCTCGCCAAGCTGCCGGCCTTCGCCGAGGTCGGCCTGGATGCGGTGCCGGACCTGCTCGAGGAGGCGGCCCGGTTCTTCGCCGAGGTGGTCTCCCCCACCAACCGCACCGGCGACCTCCAGGGTGCAGTGCGCAACGACGACGGCTCGGTCACGGTGCCCGACGGGTTCCGGGAGGCCTACCACCAGTACGTCGCCGCCGGTTGGGGCGGCATGAGCTTCGACCCCGAATACGGCGGAGGCGGGTTCCCGTGGGTGGTCGGCATCGCGGTGTCCGAGATGATGACCGCCGCCAACATGGCGCTGTCGCTCAACCCGCTGCTCACCCAGGGATCGATCCACGCCCTCACCGCCCACGGCGACACCGAGCAGAAGAACACCTGGCTGCCCAAGCTCATCAGCGGTGAGTGGTCGGGCACCATGAACCTCACCGAGCCCCATGCGGGCTCCGACGTGGGCGCGCTCACCACCCGGGCCGAGCGCCAGGACGACGGCACCTACCGGATCCTCGGCCAGAAGATCTTCATCACCTGGGGCGAGCACGACGTCACCGACAACATCGTGCACCTGGTCCTGGCTCGCACCCCGGGCGCTCCTCCCGGGACCCGGGGCATCAGCCTGTTCATCGTGCCCAAGTTCCTGCTGAACCCCGACGGCACCCCCGGCGAGCGCAACGACGTCCACTGCGTGTCCATCGAGCACAAGCTCGGCATCCACGGCTCGCCGACGTGTGTGTTGCAGTTCGGCGAGCACGACGGCGCCGTCGGCTACCTCATCGGCGAGGAGAACGCCGGGATGCGCTACATGTTCACGATGATGAACCAGGCCCGCCTGGCGGTTGGCCTCCAGGGCGTGGCCATGTCCGACCGGGCCTACGGGCAGGCCCTCGGGTACGCCGTCGAGCGCCAGCAGGGCACCCGCCCCGACACCCCCGCTGGCCAGGCTGCGGCCATCGTCGAGCACCCCGACGTCCGCCGCATGCTGATGACCACGAAGGCCTACATCGAGGCCATGCGCTGCCTGGTGTACCTCAACGCGCTGTCGGTGGACATCGCCCACCACCACCCCGACGAGGACGAGCGGCGGCGAGGCCAGGAGCGCACCGACCTGCTCACTCCCATCTCCAAGGCCTGGTGCACCGACCTGGGCAACGAGCTCACCAGCGTGGCGGTGCAGGTCCACGGGGGCATGGGTTTCATCGAGGAGACCGGGGTCGCCCAGCACTACCGCGACATCCGGATCGCCGCGATCTACGAGGGCACCAACGGCATCCAGGCCATGGACCTGGTCGGCCGGAAGCTCCCCATGCGCGACGGCCAGGTGGTGGCCGACCTCATCGGCGAGATCGGCGAGACCGTGGCCAACCTGTCCCACGCGGGGCTCACCGAGATCGCCGACCGGCTCGAGGCCGCCGCCGCCGACCTCCAGGCCGCCAGCCGCTGGCTCCTCGAGAAGGGTGCCGGCGCCGGTGACGACGGGCTGGCTGCGTCCACGCCGTATCTGCGCCTGTTCGGGACCGTGGTCGGGGGGTGGCTGCTCGGCAAGTCCGCGCTGGCCGCCACCCGGATGCTGAGCGAGGACGGCCAGCCCGATGGATACGAGCGCGACTTCCTCGAGGCGAAGCTGGTGACCGCCCACTTCTACGCCACGCAGCTGCTGCCCCAGGTCCAGGGACTGCTGCCCGCGGTGACCGCCGGTGCCGAGGATCTCTACGCCATCGCCCCCGGGGAGCTGCGCTGATGATCCAGGTGGTCGCCGAGGACGCGCGGCGCGTCCACGGCCTCATCGAGAACGGCCGGGTGGTGGTCCCGGCTGACGCCCTCGCCGAGATCCTGGGCTGGGAGCTGAAGCCGGAGGGCCTGTGCCGGGACGACCAGTGCGCCCCGGTCGCGCCCGGATCGCTGGATGCAGACGGCGGGATCGATCTGCTGGCCGCGGCCGACGCCCTCGGCCGACCCGGCCTCGTCGACCCGGAAACGGAGTCCGTGGCCATCGGCGCCGCTCGTCCCGATCGCCGGGCCGCCCTGGTCGACCGCCAGGCCCCCGACTTCAC
>JBFKRY010000071.1:0-17966 GCA_041636995.1 Acidimicrobiales bacterium
ACGCCGTGGAGGTGGCCCTCGACGGCGACACCGGCCTGTGGCTGGCCACCGAGGGCTCCTTCGACCTGATCATCCTCGACATCATGCTGCCCGGCCGCAACGGGTACCAGATCTGCGCCGAGCTCCGGGAGGCGGGCAACTGGACCCCGATCCTGATGCTGACGGCCAAGAGCGGCGAGCTCGACGAGGCCGAGGCCCTCGACACCGGCGCCGACGACTACCTGGTCAAGCCGTTCGCGTTCCCGGTGCTGCTGGCCCGGGTCCGGGCGCTGTTGCGCCGGGCCACGGGCCGCAACCCCAGCCCTGTCCAGGCCGGGGATCTCCGCATGGATCCCGGAGAACGGCGGGTGTGGCGGGGCGACCAGGAGGTCACCCTCACCACCAGGCAGTTCGACGTGCTGGAGTTCCTGCTGCGCCGCCAGGGCCAGGTCCTCTCGAAGGACGAGATCCTGGCCGGGGTGTGGGAGCACGACTTCGACGGTGACCCCAACATCGTGGAGGTCTACATCCGCCGCCTCCGCAAGGCCATCGACGAACCCTTCGGTCGGCGCTCGATCGAGACCGTGCGGGGCGCCGGCTACCGCCTGGTCGAGGACGGCGGCTGACGTGCGTGGCCCCCGGTCGATCCGGCTGCGAATAACCCTGGTCGCCACCCTCGTGGTGGCGGTGGTGCTGGCCACCACCGCGGTGGTTCTGGTGCTCGTCCAGCGATCCCAGCTGATCGACAATCTCGACGCGTCGCTCACCCAGCGGGCCGACACCACCGAGGCCGCGATCGGCACCGGTGACACCGCGCCCTTCGCCACCTCGGACGACGCCGACCGGTTCGTGCAGCTGGTGGCGCCCGATGGCACCGTGATCGCAGCCAGCCCGAACGTGGCCGGGATGGCCGCCGCGGTGCCACCGCCGGCCGGCGACCGGTTCGTCACCGTCGACCGGCTCCCGGTCGAGGACGACGCCTACCGCATCCTGATCCGGCAGCTCGACAGCGGCGAGCTGCTGTACGTGGCCGAGAACGTCGACGACGTGGACGACGCGGTCCGCAACCTGGCTGCCAGCCTGGCCGCAGCTCTCCCGCTGGTGCTGGTGGCCCTCGCGGCGCTGGTGTGGTGGCTGGTGGGGCGGACCCTGCGGCCCGTCGAGTCGATCCGGGCCGAAGTGGCCGAGATCGGCGAGGGCGCGCTCGACCGGCGGGTCCCGGTACCGCCCACCAGCGACGAGATCGCCGGCCTGGCACGGACCATGAACGACATGCTCGACCGGGTGGAGGACGCCAGCCGCCGCCAGCAGGCTTTCGTGGCCGACGCCTCCCACGAGCTCCGGAGCCCCCTCACCCGGATGCGGACCGCGATCGAGGTCGAGCTGGCCCACGACGATGTCGACCTGCGGGCCACCCTGGCCAGCGCCCTGGAGGAGGTCGGCGCCCTCCAGCAGCTGGTGGACGACCTGCTGGAGCTGGCCCGCGCCGATGCCGGGGTCCCGGCCGGGCCCCCGGTGCCGCTGGACCTCGACGACGTGGTGCTGCGCGAGGCCCGGCACCTGCGCGAGTCCACCGAGCTCCGCATCGACACCAGCGGGGTCTCCGGCGCCCACCTCCGTGGCGACCCCGCACAGCTCACCCGGCTGGTGCGGAACCTGTGTGACAACGCGGCCCGGCACGCCACCAGCGAGGTGTTCCTGGGCGTGGGCGAGCACGACGGGTTGGTGCGGTTGACGGTCGAGGACGACGGGCCGGGCCTCGACGGCGCCGACCTCGAGCGCATGTTCGAGCGCTTCACCCGACTCGACGAGTCCCGGACGGCCATCGGCGGCGGCACCGGGCTCGGTCTCGCCATCGTGCGCGACATCGCCAGCCGGCACCGGGGGACGGCCCGGGCCGAGCCCCGGCCCGAAGGGGGCCTCAAGCTGGTGGTGGAGCTGCCGGGGAGCTAGCAGGAGGGGTCACTGCTCGGCGAGCTCGTCCGACGGCGGCCGATCTGCGACGGCAGTACGCTCCGGGCCATGCCCGACATGAACGACGTCCGCGATCACCTGGCCGACGAGCACGGGCTGGCGGTGGTCAGCACCACCCAGGCCGACGGTCGGGTCCTGTCGAGCGTGGTCAACTGCGGCGTCATGGACCACCCGTTGGGTGGGGGACCGACGGTGGCGCTCGTGTCCCGCGGCGACGCGGCCCGCCTCGGCCACATCCGCCGGGGCTCCCAGGTGACCATCGCGGTGCGCCGGGGGTGGCAGTGGGTAGGGGTCACCGGGCCGGCCACCCTGATCGGCCCCGACGACCCTGCCGACGTCGTGGACGCCGAGCGCCTGCGACTGCTGCTGCGGGAGGTGTTCCAGGCCGCCGGGGGCACCCACGACGACTACGACGAGTACGACCGGGTCATGGCCGAGGAGCGCCGCACCTGCGTGTTCGTGTCCCCCGACCGCATCCTCGGCAACTGAGCCCGCGCCACCTCAGCGGGCACCCACGTCCGAGAGGTGGTGGACGGGGTCGTGGAGCAGGTACCGGGCGAAGCTCTCCACGGTGAACGCCGCGCCGTCGCTGCGGAAGCCGGTCCGGTCCCACTGGTCGCCACTGACTCCGTCGAACCGCGCCGCCAGGGCCTCGGCTCGCTCCGCGAGCTCCCGTGACACCGACGCCGGGTCCGACGAGGCGTAGTCCTTCTCGACCGCGGTGTCGTCCTGGTCCCAGTTCTGGTAGTGGGGCCCGTCCAGGGTGAGCATGAGCCGGAGGCGCTCGTCGTAGAGCTCGAACACGTCCCGCACGTGGCAGGCGTACTCGAGCGGGGACCAGGTGCGCTCGTCGGGTCGCTGGCGCAGCCGCTCGGGATCGCCTGCCAGCAGCGCGATCCAGCTGGCGGCGTTCTCCCGCACCATGGCGCCGATCCGGCTGCGCTCGAAGGAGCGCACGTCGAACCGGCACTCGGGGCAGACCCGGTCGAGCACCCAGGTCCAGTCCTTGTCGTCGCGGAACGGTTCGGCCACCCCGGGAACGCTAGAGCCAGCGGTGGCTCAGTTGCTCAGCGGGTCGATGCCGGCGTCGTCGATCTGATCCTGGAGCGCCCCCAGGTACACCAGGTGGAGCTCGGCTCCCTGATCGTCGAGCGCCAACATGGCGTCGCGGATCGCTCGGACCCCCTCGGGGGTGATGGTGGTGACGTCGCGCAGGTCGAGCACCACGTCTTCGGCCGGTAAGGCGAACACCAGCTCCATGATGCGGTCGCGCAACAGCGGCGCGGTGGCATCGTCGAGCACGCCGCTGACCGCGGCGACCCGGCATCCGATCGCGCCCGAGACCTCACCGGCATGGTCGGTGTCGATCTGGACGTCGAAGGGGGTATGGGGGGTTTCGCTGCTTCGCTCCGACTCGATGAGAGTCATCGTCATGTGCCTCGCAAGAGGACGCCCTCTGACCGGTGGCAGCTGCGCGCACCATTCTCACAACCGCGACTGCTGCGCGCAAGGGGTGATGGGCCGTTCGGACGGCGGCGGGACGAGCACCAGATCCCGGTGTTTGCGTCCCGGGGAGCTCGGGTACATCCACGCCGTCCTCGTTCCACAAGATCTCTCTCACCAGGAGGAACACATGGTTGCCCTCGTTGTCTTCGCTCTCATCGTGGCCCTGCTCTTCGGGCTGGGCTTCGCGGTGAAGGCACTGTTCTGGGTGGCGCTGATCGCCGCGGCGATCTGGTTGGTCGGCTTCTTCGTTCGTGGAGCCGAGTCGACCTGGTACCGCTGGTAACACCGCACTCCCCCACAGACCCCCCGCCGAACAGGACCGGTGGCCCCCCGCCACCGGTCCTGTCGCGTACTGGGGTCTGACCCCGGTGTCACCGAGTTGTATGCAACTTGTCTACCTGAGCGGATCGGCGGCGGGTTGGGCCCCGAGCCGCTTCACGGCCAGGATCGCGAGATCGTCGACGGTCTCCGCCTGGTCGAACTGCTGCACGGCATCGATCACGGCGTCGACCACGTCGGCGGCCGAGGCGCCGGCAACCGACGACAGCAGCTCGCGCAACCGGGCCGCCCCGAACAGCTCGGGGCCGTTCCGAGCCTCGATGACCCCGTCGGTGTAGGTCACGAGCATGTCTCCGGGTTCGAGGGAGACCGACACCCCGCGGTACCGGGCGTCGGCGAACAGCCCGAGGAGCGGGCCCGTGGACGGGACCTCGGAGACGGTCCCATCGGCTCGGAGGACGATCGCGGGCGGGTGCCCGGCGATGCCCAGCTCGATCTCGGCCGACTCACCACGGTCACGGAGGAGTCCGCACAGCGCGCTGCAGAACCGGGCGTCGTTGTCGCTGCGCAGCAGCGCCCGGTTCAGTGCGTCCAGCGCGTCGGCGGGAGACCGCTCGAGCAGCACCGCCATCCGCAGGCTGTGGCGCGCCAGGGCCGTGAGGCGGGCCGCCTCGGGTCCTCGCCCGCAGATGTCACCGATGATGATCGCCCAGGTGTTGGCCGGCAGCGGCAGCAGATCGTAGAAGTCCCCGCCCACCTCCTCGATCCCGGCCCGGTAGCGGGCAGCCACCTGGTAACCCGCGACGTCGGGGAGTGACGGGGGGAGCAGGCTCTCCTGGAGGACCTCGGCCACCCTGGCCCGGTCGGTCAGCGCCTTGGCCAGGCGCTCGGATTGCTCGCGCTCCTGGGCCAGGAGGCGGCGGATCCGGTCGGCCGCCCGGGCCTGCTCGACCCCGATGGCCACGGTGTCGGCGACCGATCCCAGCGCCGAGAGCGTGGTGTCCGGCAGGGTCCGCCGGGCGAACAGGGCCATCACCCCCACGCAACGATCGCCCACCACCAGCGGGTAGCCGGCGAAGGCCACCATGCCCTCACGCCGGGCCCACTCCTGGTCGGACACCTGCGGATCGCCGACGACCTGGTTGGTGAGATGGGGTCGGAGGCTGGCGGCGATTCGGCCGATCTTCAGCTCGCCCACCCCCACCCGGCTGTGGGCTCCGTCCAGGTGGGTGTACAGCCCGGCGCTGGCGCGCAGCTCCAGCACGTTCGCTCGGGCGTCGAGGAGCCAGACCCGGGCGAAGGCCACGTCCAGGTGGTCGACGATCGCCTCCGCGGTCGCTGCGAGCATGGCGTCGAGCGAGGACTGGCGCACGAACGCCCGACCCACGTCGGCGGCCAAGGCTGCGTAGCTGGCCCGCTCCTCCAGCTCGATGCGGCTGTCGATCTCGTCGGTCACGTCGAAGCTGATGCCGGTCAGCTCGCGGACCTCGCCGTCGAGATCCAGCAGCGGTACCCCGCTGCCCTCGACCCAGCCGATGGTGCCATCGGGTCGGCGGATCCGGTAGCAGAACCCGAACCGCTCGTGCTCGAGCACTGCCCGCTCGACCTGGCCCGCGAACTCCTCTTGATCGTCCTCGTGCACCAGCGCCAGGAAGGCCTCGATGGTCCCCGCGAACGAACCGGGCGCGAAACCGTGTATCCGCTCGACCTGCTCGTCCCATTGGAGCTCTCCCTCGGCGACCCGGAACGTCCATATCCCCATTCCCCGAGCCGACAGGGCGAGGTGGAGCCGCTCCCGCTGCGCCTCCTCGACGTCTCGCTGCATGCTCTCGGCGAGGAGCGCCCCGAGCTCGTCGGCGACCAGCCACACCGCCTCGTGGGCATCGATCGTGAAGGGATGCGGCGTGGTGTCGACCAGCTCCACGACCCCCACCGCGTGGCCGTCGGCCAGCAGCGGGAAGAAGAGCCCGGCCACCGCGCCCTCGATCTCGCTGTCCGCGAGGTCGGTAGTCCAGACCGGGGCCCCGCTCTCCCACACCTGGCCCGGGATGGACTCGCCACGAGCCAGCTGGGCGCCCCTGCGGCTGTTCACGTACGCCGGATGGTCGCCTTCGGCGGTCCAGAAGGCCGCCGGGCGCAGCCGATCGAGCCACGGCACCACGATCCACATGGTCCCGCGCCGCCAGCCGAGACGTTCGCCCATGAGCTGCAGGCACCGTTCGAGGATGTCCGGCACCGGCGCGTCGCTCGCCAGCGCGGTTTGCAGCGCGGTGAGCAGCGCCCGATCGGCGCAGGCGTCGTCGCGGGCGGAGCGCATCGTGCCCACGACCGCGATCTGGCCGCCGTCGTCGGGGACGGACAGGACCAGCTCGATCTCGGTCTCGGTCCCGTCGGGGTCGACCGCCGGCAGATGCAGGGTCTCGTCGGCACGGGTGAGCTCGCCGGTGTGCACGAACCTGCCGAAGCCCTCGGCGTGGGCCTCGAGGAAGCGCTCGGGGATGATGCGGGTGAGGGGCTCGCCGACGAGCTCGTCGTGGTCCCAGCCGAGCACCTTGGAGATCCCGTCCGACACCTCGGCGATGATGCCGTCGGCGCCCACCCCGATCGACGCCTCGCCGCCACCCGGGCCCCGGCGGCGCTGACGTCTGGTCCGTGCGGAGGCGCGGGCCTGTGGCGGCTTGGATGTGTCGGTCATCGGTCACCCTGGACGTGGAGCGCGCCGCCACTGTACCCGTGCACCGACCCCGACCTCGACGCCGGCGCGGACCCCCCGGGCGTTTGCCGACTCCGGGGCGCGGGTAGCTCGTCGAAGCGATGGGCCGCGTTCGAGCAGTCCTGCATGACGAGAGCCAACCGAGGAGTGAAGAGATGTTCGCACAGGCCCAGGACGACCCGAGCGTCGAGAGCCCCACCGGAGAGGTCGAGGAAGGGGCGCTCCGGCTCTGGGAGGCGTTCCTGGAGGCGATCCCACGCATCGGCATCGCGGTCACGTTCGTCATCGCCGGGGCGCTGGTCGCCTACGCCCTCCGCCGGCTGCTGGCCGGCTACTGGCGGCGCCGTGACCACAGCGAGAGCTTCGCCCGGGTGATGAGCAAGCTGGTGTCCTACATCGTGCTCGGCGCCTTCGCGCTGGCGGCGATCACCGTGACCTTCCCGTCGGTGAAGCCGGTCGATCTCCTGGCCGGTCTGGGCTTCTTCTCGATCGCCATCGGCTTCGCCTTCCAGGACATCCTCGAGAACGCGCTGTCGGGGGTCCTCCTGCTGTTCCGGGAGCCCTTCCAGGCCGGCGATCAGATCGATGTCGAAGGAGCCACCGGCACCGTGGAGGGCATCACCATCCGGGAGACCCGGATCTCCACCTTCGACGGCCGGTCGATCGTGGTTCCGAACGCCGACGTCTACAAGAACGCCATCGTGGTTGGCACCGCCAACGAGCTGCGCCGTGACGAGTTCGTAGTGGGCATCGCCTACGAGGCCGACACCGACGAGGCGTGCGATCTCATCGTCGAGGCGCTGGCGTCGGTCGACGGGGTCTCGGACGAGAAGGAGCCCGAGGCCCTCGTCACCGAGCTCGGCGCGTCCACGGTCAACGTGGCCGCTCGGTACTGGACCGGCTCCCCCCAGCACAACGTGGTGACGGTGCGGAGCGAGGCCATCAAGGCCGTCAAGCGCACCCTGGAGGAGGCAGGCATCGAGCTGCCGTGCGACATCGTCGCCCTGCAGGGGACCGACAGCTTCAAGGCCGCGATCCAGGGCGAGGCCGAGGTCACCCCCGGCGGCTCGCTCGCGGCCTGATCCCGTGGCCACCCCCGGCCCGCTGCGGGAAGGCGGTGCTCGCCGCACCAGGCGGGGTCGGTACAATCGGCGGTGCCATGACACCGCCGGAGCCATCGCGACTGCACGTGGAGACGCCCGAGGACCGATCGCTCTCGGTCGTCGGGACCATCGACGCCCACACCGCGGACGATCTGCTTCGGGTCCTGAAGGGTCTCGGCAACGATGACGACGTGGCGATCGATCTCAGTGGGGTCGACTTCATCGACTCGTCGGGGCTGCGGACCCTGGTGCTCTCGCATCAGGATCTGGAGGGCGCCGGGCACCAGCTCGTCATCTCCGGGCTCAGCGAGCCCGTGGCCCGCCTGTTCGAGATCACCGGCCTGCGGGACCACCTCCACATCGGTTGAAGGAGCCGTCCGGTGACTGGGTCCGATGCCACCGGCGCATCGGGTCTCGACATCACCTACGCCGGCGGGTCGGCGTCCCTGAACGATGCCCGCGGGGCGGTCGCAGGCCTGGTCGCGGCCGTCGGCGCGGGCAGCGAGACGGTCGAACGGGCCCGGCTGCTGGTGAGCGAGCTCACGAGCAACGCGGTGCAGGCGGCGCCCGACGAGCCCTACCAGCTGACCGCGTCGGTCGACCAGGACGTGCTGGTGGTCGAGGTGCGCAATCGCGGCGACGTCGAGGACCTGCCTGCCGAGGGCCGGTGGAAGCTGGAGGACGTCTTGGCAGCAAGGGGCCGGGGGCTGTCGATCGTCGAAGCCCTGGCCGATCGGGTGACGGTCAGCGCAATCGAGGGCGGGTGGCTGGCGGTCACCGCCACCCTCCACCTGTGATCGCCGCGAGCCCGGAGGGCGCTCGTCCTCGGGGGAGGATCAGTTGAGGGAGATTTCGAGGTGGGGCAGGACCGCCAGGTCCCCGTCGGTCAGGTAGTCGCCCGAACCGACTTTGAGCACCCCGCGCCGGTTGCAGCTGGGGCAGACCATCCAGGCCGCGACGATCTCGTGCTCGCCGTCACCGCTGGCCAGCATCCGGCGGGTGCGCTCGACGCGGAGCTTCGAGGGATTCAGGGATTCGAAGCAGCTGCAGCAGTCGACATGGCCGGTCGGCCGGGCCACGAACTGGCCTCGTACCGTCGTGGCCGGCGCGCCGGTGGTGGCGTCGGTCCTCTCATCGGGCATCTGGTCTCCTCCGCGTGGATCATTGTCGGGCTCACACCGACGGCGGGCGGGGCACCTCGGGCTGGTCGGGCGGGAGCGGGTCCGGCCGCGGCGGCGCGGGAGGCGCCGGCGGGCGCTGGGGCCCGTCGGGCCCGGGCATCGGGTGCAGACTCATGGCCGGTGGTCTACCCGGGCCGCGGCAGCCGGAAACCCTCGGCGGATCACCAGGCGGACCGGGCCTCCAGCACGTCGCGCAGCGCGGCGGGATGGTCCGTGATGAGGGCGTCGACCCCGAGGTCGAGGAGGCGGTGCATCTCCGCGGGGTCGTCCACGGTCCACACGTGCACCGCGATGCCGGCCCGGTGGCAGGTGTCGACGAAGCGGCGGTCGACCACGGTGACGTTCCGATGGCGGACGGGCACCTGGGCGGCGTCGCCGAGTCGCGGGACCGGCAGCCGCAGCCAGGCCGCCAGCCGGACCAGGGCGATCTCGGTGCGCGAGAGCCCGGTACAGACCCCCGAGGGGGCCAGCCGGCGGATCCGCCGCACGTTGCGGAGCGAGAACGAGGTGATCAGCACCCGAGTGGCGGCTCGGGCCCGCAGCACGGTCTCGATCAGCGGCTCGATGACGTCTCCGGTCTTGGCGTCGATGTTCCAGTGCAGCTGGGGCCAGCGCTCGAGCGCATCCGACAGCCGGAGCAGTCCTTCGTCGAGCACCTCCCCCTGGTGGCGGTACCGCAGCTGCTCGAGCTCGGTCCACCGCTGGTCCTGCACCCGCCCCGAGCCCGTGGTCTGGTCGTCGAGGTGGTCGTCGTGGAACAGCACCAGCTCGCCGTCGGCGGAGAGACGGACGTCGGTCTCGATGTGGTCGAAGCCCAGGTCGACCGCCGATTGGATCGCCGACGCCCGGTTGCCGGGCGGGAAGCCGGCCCGGTCGCCCCGATGGGCGAGGGCGTTGGCGTGCCCCAGGGCCAGGTAGGGCCGGGGCTCGATCTGATGGGTGGGGGCGCTCATGTGCGGTCCTCCTCGGCTCGGCTGAACGGGTTGACGTCGGGCAACGAAGCGCCGACGAGAATCCGGCCGATCCGGCCGCCGAGACGGGCCAGGTCGAACCGGGCAGACATGGAGAGCGCGCCGACCCCGGCCTCGGCGCCGTCGAAGGCCTGGTCGCAGGCCAGCGGATGCGAGTCCAGGCGGTCGCACACTTCCTCGATCTGGTCCTCGGGCAGGCCGTGGCGCGCCAGACCGGCCGGGAGCCACGACCGGGCCGAGGCCCAGCCCAGCGAGAAGTCGCTGGCCCGCAGATCTCGGCTGAGGAAGCCGCCGAATGCGCCGATGAAATCGCCGGCCAGCAACTCGGAGACGCCGTCGTCCCGTCTCCGAGCGAGCTCGAGCGGCGTGATCTGCTCCACGTCGACACGTTCCTTGCCGGCGACACCGCACAGCTCGCGCAGGAGGGCCCGCAGCGCCGCATCCACGTCGCCGGGCTCGATGTCGGCCCCGAGGCGTCGGGCCAGGTCGGCGACTGCCGGGGCTTGGTCGGCGAGGGCGGGCCCCAGCTCGTCGACGACCTCGTCGATGCGGGCCAGGCGGTCGTTGGTTGCCGCCAGCCTGCGCAGATCGTCCTGGAGCGCCTGGCTGGGCAGGATCGAGAGCGCTCGCCGGAGCCCGGACAGCCACGAGGGGGGCTGGTCGGGGCGGCACCATCGCTTCGATCCCGACGGCCCCGACGACCGGGGGTCCACGACCAGGTGCAGCCGCATGCCCGCCGTTCGCCCGAACCGGCGGCGGGCAGCCGCGATCACCCGACCGATCGGCTCGGACTCGACCAGCCCGCCGTCGGTGTACCAGAAGGTCCCGGAGTCGGGGAAGTTGGAGATCCCGTTCTCCTCGTAGCCGGCGCGGGCGTCGCTCCGATCGATCGCCGCGGGCACGAAGGCGCCCGGGTGCGACGCCGAGGCCAGCGCGTAGTCCATCGGGGAGCGCCCTTCGGGCTCGATGAGCTGGCCGATGCCGCAGCCGGGTCGCAGCTCGAACTGGCCCCAGTCCACGTAGGTGATGCCCTCGACGGCGCTGCCGGCGGTCTCGATCGGGTAGGTGAGCCCCAACAGGTTGGTGAGCCCGATGTGGAGCAGGACCGGCTCGTCGTAGCGTCGCGCCGGGTCGCCCTCGACGTCGAGGAACCGTGGGATCCGGGCCCGGAGCTCGTCGAAGCCCAGCGGCGCGTCGTGCTCGGTGGCCCGGAGCAGGTCCACGTCGACCCGCTCGACCCAGGCGTCGTGCATGACCCGGGCCACGTCGAGCCCCTCGAGGAGGCAGTGGACGAAGAAGACCGACACGATGGCTCCCGCCGATGCCCCGCCGATGGCGTCGACGTGGACTTGCCGGCCCTGACGCCGGAGCTCGTGGAAGGTCTCGCCGAGAGCGCCCATGGCCCCGGCCTGGTAGGCGCCCAGCGACGCCGACCCGGGCAGGGTGAGCGACAGCCGCAGCGGTCCGGATTCGGGGTCGGTGCTCATGGCTCTCTCGTCGCTCCTCCCCCTTGGGATGCGGGCGCGCCGTCTCGGGACGGGTTCACGGGTCGTGGTCGCGGTACCCGACACCGATCGCAGCGAAACGCACCGCCGGTTTCGTGCGGACGCCGATCGGGTAGCGGCGGTCGCAGTTTCCGAACACCGAAAGGCACACGTCATGGACACGACCGTCACCTCGACCCACTCACCCGGGCGGGCATCGTCGAGCATCCAGGCGCGGACGCTCGGGGCCGGGAGGCTCGAGCAGGTCGGCCGCGCCGGCTGGGTGGCCAAAGGGGTCGTGTACGGCCTGATGGGCGTCATCGCCCTGTCCGTGGCCCTCGGCGACTCCGGCCAGAGCGGTGAGGCCAGCCGGTCCGGAGCGCTCGGCAAGATCGCCGAGCAGAGCTGGGGCGGGGTGCTGCTGGTGGCCACCGCCGTCGGCCTGTGGTTGTACGCGGCCTGGCGCCTGACCACCGCGCTGCTGCCGGGTGACGACGACGTCGAGACCTGGGCCCACCGGGTGGCGTACTTCTTCTCGGCGATGCTGTACGGGTTCCTCGGCTGGACTGCGCTCAGCTTCGTCCTGTCGGGCAGGGGCAACGGGCAGGGGCAGGGCTCGGGCGATCAGAGCCTGTTGAGCAAGGTCAGCCGGACCCTGCTCGAGAGCACCGGCGGCCAGTGGCTGCTGGGCGTCGTCGGCGCCGGCATCGTGGCCGGGGCCGGCTACTTCTTCTACAAAGCCGTCGACAAGAAGTTCCTCGAGCGCATCGATCTGGACGACGCCTCGTCGGGGGAGCGCACCGTCATCGAGCACACCGGGATGGTCGGCTGGATCGGACGCGCCATCACCGTGGCCCTGATCGGCATCTTCGTGGTCCAGGCCGCCTGGACCGCCGATCCCAGCGAGGCTCGGGGTCTCGACGCCGCCCTACGGGAGACCGCCGACACCACCTGGGGCGCGATCCTCGTCGCGGTGGCCGCCGTCGGCCTGATCGCCTACGGGGCCTTCGCCGTCGTGAGCGCCCGCCACCGGCGCCTGCTGGGTCCCTGAACCGTGGCTGCCGAAGAGGTCTTCCGGGCGATCCATCCGCGGGTCGCGGTCGTCTTCGACTTCGACGAGACCCTGGCGCCGCGCACCACCGACGTCCTGCTGGAGCATCTCGGCGTCGATCCCGACGAGTTCGAGGAGGAGGTGGTCCGGCCCCGGGTCGACGACGGCTGGGAGGAACGCCTGGCCGAAGCCCAGGGGCTCGTGGAGCTGTCCGAGTCCGGCCGGCCCATCACCGCCGAGACCTTCGCCGAGGTGGCCGAGGCGCTGGAGCTGTACCCAGGCGTCGAGGACATGTTCGACGCGGTCACCGACGCGGTCCACGAGATCGAGGACGACCTCGACGTCGAGTTCCACGTGATCACTGCGGGGTTCGTGGAGGTCCCCGAGGCCACCGGCATCGCCGATCGGTTCGACAGCATCATCGGGGGTCGCTGGGCCTTCGACGACCGGGGCTGCATCCTCACCCCGAAGAGCACCGTCGGCCACTACGACAAGGTGCGCCACCTGCTGGCGCTGGCGAAGGGGCTGCCGTCCATCCAGTCCGACCGGGCCGACGACGTGAACGCCGACATCGACGAGACCGAGTGGCACGTGTCGTTCGAGCAGATGGTGTTCGTCGGCGACGGCGACAGCGACATGCCGTCGTTCGATCTGATGGAGAGTCGCGGTGGGGTGGCGATCGCGGTGCGCCAGGCGGAGGAGGAGTCGAGCTGGGAGTCGCGGGACTCGATGCGCGACGGCCGCCAGGTGGTGAGCCTGGTGGAGTCCGACTTCAGCGAGGGCTCGCCGCTGCTGACCGCGCTGTGCGCGTCGGCCCAGCGCGCCGCCCTGTGGGTGCGGGCCCTGCGTACCCGGGGCTGAGCAGGAGCTGGCGGGCGGTCAGGCCGCTTCGACGCCGGGCGGGGCCTCGCCGAAGGCCCGCTGCCAGCCGGCGGCGGCGGCCCGGCGGGACATGGTGCGAGCCACTCCGGCTCCCAGGCCCGAGAGCGCCGCCCACCCGAGCGCCTGCTGCCAGCCGATGCTGCGGTCGGCGGGATTGAGCGGCGGGGTCTCCTCGCCGGGCCAGACCGCAGCCACGAGCTTGCGCACGAAGACCGCGGCGACCATGGCGCTCACTGCGCTGGCGGCACTCCACAGGACCTGCTTCACGATGTCCTCCTCTGCGAGGGTCCGCGAGGGCGCGTCCCTCGCACCCGGCGACGCTACCCGCGGCCGTCGGGCTGGAAACCCCTCGGCGCGCCGGTGCGAGGTTTCGCCTGCCCCGGCGCCGGGTACCCATGGCGCACCCGTGATCACCCCGATCGCATCGAAAGGAAGCCGATGTCAACCCCGACCCCCCGCCCCCGCTCCCGAGTCTTCTCACTGGCTGCGGCCGCCCTCGTGTCGGTGCTGGTCCTGGCCTCGTGTGGCAACGACGACGACGGCATCACCGTGGGTGACGCCCAGCAGGGCGTCGACCAGAGCGACGTCGACACAGCCCAGCAGAGCCTCGTCGACGCCATCGAGTCCCTGGGGCTGTCGAGCCTCGCCACCGCGGTCGCCGAGGTGGACCTGACCGACGTCACCGGCTCCGATGGCTTCACCTTCCTGGCCCCGGACGACCGGGCGTTCACCGCGCTGGGCGCAGACCAGCTGGCCGACCTGCTGTCGGATCCCGAACGGCTCGCCGACACCCTCCGAAATCACGTGATCGAGGAGCGCCTCGACAGCGCCTCGCTGGCCGGACGTGACACTGTCACCACTGCGAGCGGCAGCACCCTCGACGTGGTCACCGAGGGCGACACCGTGATGGTCGGCGGCGCCGAGGTGGTCGACGCGGACACCGACGCCGGCAGCGGCGTGGTCCACGTGATCGACAGCCTGATCCTGGCCAGCTGAGTTGGCCGAGTCGACGGATCGACGGATCGACCCGGAGCGAGTCGAGATGACAGCCACCGCCACGGCTCCCGCCCGCGAGACCGCAGCGTCTCCCCCCGACGCTGCGGTCTCGTTACGGGGCGCCGGCAAGCGCTTCGGCGACCAGTGGGTGCTGCGTGACCTCGACATCGAGGTCCCCCGGGGCGAGATCGTCGGTCTCATCGGACCGTCGGGGTGCGGCAAGACCACCACGGTCCGGATGATCAACGGGACCTACCGGCCCGACGCGGGTGAGGTGTCGACCCTGGGCCGGGCCCCGTGGAAGCTGACCCGCCAGCAGCGCCAGCGGCTGGGATACCTGCCTCAACAGCCGGTCCTGTTCGACTCGCTGAGCCTCTGGGAGAACCTCCACTTCCACGCGTCGCTCAACGGGGTGCGGTTCCGCCGGCGGGCTCGGCTGCAGGAGCTGCTCGAGCTGGTCGAACTGTCCGGGCACGAGAAGAAGCTGGTCAAGGAGTGCTCGGGGGGCATGCAGCGTCGCCTCGCCATCGCCGCGACCCTGCTGCACCGCCCCGCCCTGGTGGTCCTCGACGAGCCCACCGCGGGCATCGACCCCATCCTCCGGGCTCGCTTCTGGGACCACTTCCGCGAGCTGGCCGCGGGCGGCACCACCCTGATCGTCACCACCCAGTACGTGGCCGAGGCCGCCCACTGCGACCACGTGGGCCTGCTGGCCGACGGCGGCCTGCTGCACTACGCCACCCCCGCCGGGCTGCGACGAGCGGCGGTCGGTGGCGAGCAGCTGGTGGTGACCACCAGCCGGCCCCTCACCGACGACGAGCTGGCGGCCGCCGGACGCCTGCCCGAGGTCGCCTGCACCCTCGAGCGCGGCGAGCGCCCCGCCCAGATGGTCGGCGTGGTGACCGATGCCGGCCGGGCGATCCCGGCGCTGCTGGCGTGGCTGGGCGAGCACGACATCGGCGTCGAGGACAGCGAGGAGGTGGGGGTGGACTACGAGGAGGTGTTCGTGCTGCTCGTCGAGCAGGCGGCCGCCGCCGACGACGATGACGGAGGCGCCGACGCGGTCGCCGACGGGGGCCACGGCCTCGCGAGCGATCCCCGGACCGAGACCGCCCCCGCCGCGGTGGTGCAGACATGAGCCGGCGACCCCCCCTCCAGCCCCCCAGGATGCGGCCCGTCATCCACGTGGTCGGCTTCCTGCGCAAGGAGCTGTTCGACCTGGTCCGCCAGCCCCGGCTGCTGGTGGTGCTGGTGGCCGGGCCCTTCCTGATCATGCTCCTGTTCGCCGCCGGCTACGACCAGGAGTCCACCCGGCTGCGAACGGTGTTCGTGGGCCCCGAGGACAGCTTCTACGAGGAGGCGATCCAGTCGTACACCGACGAGGTGGACCGCTACGTGGAGATCATCGGCTACACCTCCGACGTGGTCGAGGCCGGCGACCGGCTGACCGAGGGCGAGGCCGACCTGATCGTGGTCTTCCCCGACGACCCGGTCGACACCGTCATGGGAGGAACCCAGGCGGTCATCACCGTGATCCACGACAAGCTCGACCCGCTGCAGCAGACCGCAGTCGAGATCTCCGCCCAGGTGGCGGTCCAGGAGCTCAACGCCGAGGTGCTCGAAGCGCTGGTGGGCGAGGCCCAGGAGGCCCTGGAGCCCGTCGACGTCAGCCTCGAGCGGACGGTGACCCTGGCCGAGGAGCTCGAGGCCGTCGCCGCCACCGGCGCATCCGGCGACGTCGACGTCACCGCCGCCGACCTCCGGGCGTCGCTCGACTCCCTGCAGCGCACCACCGCCCTGTCGTCGGGCGTGCTCGACAGCCTGCGCGGCGAGGCCAACGCCAGCGAGCGCGAGGCGATCGAGCGCTTCGATACCACCCTGCGCGAGCTCGACGCGGCAATCACCACCCTGGAGGCCTCGTCCGACGACCGGGACGTGCAGGAGTCGGCGCGAATCGTGGCCGACCTGGCGAACCGGCTCGGCGACGACGCCGACCAGCTCGTCGCCATCGAGCCCGGCGTGGCCGTCCGGCCCTTCGTGTCCGACACCGAGAACCTGCTCCGGGAACCGCCGAAGGTGAACGACTTCTTCGCCCCGTCGGCGATCTCACTGCTGCTCCAGCACCTGGCCATCACCCTGGCGGCGCTCACGCTGGTGCGTGACGAGCGGGTGGGGCTCTTCGAGATCTTCCGGGTGGCGCCCGTCGGTGCCGGTCAGGTGCTGGCCGGCAAGTACCTCGCCTTCCTGGCCATCGGAGGCCTGGCGGCCGCGGCCCTGGTGGCCTCGGTCGTGCTCGGCATCGACGTCCCCCTCCGCGGCGATGTCGGCTGGGTGGCGCTCGGGCTGGGGCTGCTGCTGCTGGCGTCGGCCGGGCTCGGCATGCTGCTGTCGGCGCTGGCTCGCAGCGACACCCAGGCCGTCCAGTACGCCATGCTGGCGCTGCTCGCCGGCATGTTCTTCGGCGGCTTCTTCCTCTCGCTCGACTCGTTCCGCTTCCCCATCCGTCTGATCTCGTGGATCCTCCCGGTCACCTACGGGATCCGGTGGTTGCAGGACGTGATGCTGCGCGGCGACACCCCGGCGATCGCCGATCTGGTGGGCCTCGTCTCCCTTTCCCTCGTCTACGGCGCCGTGGCCTGGGCCGCCTTCGGGCGTCAGCTGGCGGTGCGTTGAGGTGAGCGCCACCACCCTGGCCAGACCGGCGCGCCCGCCCCTGGTGCGGCGGCCGAGCGCCAGGCGCCGGGCCGGGCTGCTGATGCAGGCAGTCGCCTATGTCGGGCTGGTGGCCACCATCGTCGGCACCGTCGCCGCATGGCGGCTGATCGGCAGCTTCGAGCGGACCGTGGGCGACAGCTTGGACCTCACCGCCGAGACCCTGGTCACGCTGGACGAGAGCCTCACCGTGGCCGAGGACGTGACCGCCTCGGTCGACGATGCTCTGGCCTCTGCCGAGGAGACCCTGCGCGCGGTGGTGGTCTCCGTCGAGGGTTCCTCGGCCGTCGTGGGTCGGGTCGACGACCTGCTGGGCGTGGCCGCCCCCAGCGTGAGGAGCGCGGTCGCCACCCTGGAGAACGTGGCCCGGGTGGGGGCCACCATCGACGACGTGCTGAGCCAGCTCAACGACATCCCCTTCGGGCCGGACTACCGCCCGCCGGTGCCTCTCGGGGAGCAGTTCGACCAGCTGAGCAGGGATCTGGCGCCGGTGGCCGATGCCCTCGAGCAGGGCGACGGGGACCTGTCGCTGTTCGCCGACTCGTCCGACGAGCTGGCGACCCGGGTGGGTGCGCTGGCCGACGCAGTGGGCCAGGTCAACCGGGACCTCGACCAGAGCGAGGCGCTGCTGGAGGCGTACCGGGCCCGGGCTGATCGGGCCGTGACCATCACCGGCCGGGCGGACGACGACCTGGACCGGGACGTGACCACCACCCGCATCCTGCTCGTGATCGTGGGGCTGGCGGTCGCCGTCGGCCAGCTGGTGCCGTTCTGGGTGGGCAAGGAGCTGGTCGAGCGGGCCCGCGAGGCCGACGCCAGCGCCGACGCCTTCGTGGCGGCGTAGCGGTCACCGGCCCCGGCTCGGCGACGGCGTCCCGAGCGGGCCTCTTCTAGGCTCCTGCGCATGGGCCGGGTGCACTTCGAGAACGCCGACGTCTTCGACGGGGTCGGCGACGAGCTGCTGGAGGGCATGTCGGTCCTCACCGACGACACCCACATCGTCGAGGTGAGCGAGTCGGCGATACGTGGGGGCGCAGACCACCGGATCGACTGTACGGGCCGCACCCTGATGCCCGGGATGATCGACGCCCACGTCCACGTCTACACCGCCGACGTGGCCCAGCTGGCGGGCAAG
>JBFKRY010000072.1:0-17931 GCA_041636995.1 Acidimicrobiales bacterium
GTCGTCCCTCCCTGGGGTGACGTCGGTGATGTGGTTGGCAGAAGCGGGCGAGGCCGACCGTGCGAGCGGTTGGCACTCTCCCTTGGAGACTGCTAAATCGTACTGACCGACGGCCCGCTTTCAAAGACCCTGGACGCATTTCCAGGCGGTTCTGCCCGAGAACGGCGGATGGCCGGCTCCGAGGAACCGGCCATGTGTCCACCCGGGTGAACCCGGATGCCGCCTAAGGGGGGAGACCCCGCCCCATCGGCAGCTCCGGCGCAGAGTTGAGGCCTCGGCGCGGAAGATCAGCCGCCGGCCACCGCGGGCACGATCGAGAGGGTCTCGCCCTCGGGGACCTCGGTGTCGAGGCCGTCCATGAACCGCACGTCGTCGTCGGACACGAAGACGTTCACGAACCGGCGCAGCTCGCCGCTCTCGTCGAGGAGACGCTCCGAGAAGCCGGGGTGCTTCTGGTCGAGCGCCTCGAGGACGCTGCTGACGGTGCCGGCCTCGACGTGGACCTCGGACTCACCCGCGGTGAGGGAGCGCAGGGTGGTGGGGACGCGAATGGTGACTGCCATGGTCGAGATTCTATCCGGGGCGGCGCCGATACCGAGTCGGCGCCGCCGTACCGGCGCTGCCGATACGGTGGCGGCGTGGAGCTGCACGGGGTGGTGAACGCCTCGCCCGACTCACTGGCCGCGTTCTCGGTGGTCCGCACGGTCGACGATGCCGTGGCCCGGGCGAAGATGCTGATCAACCAGGGCTGCGTGGGCATCGACCTCGGTGGTGCCGGATCCACCGAGCACGCCGACCGGGTGGACGTCGAAGAGGAGTGGAGCCGCCTCGACGGCAAGGTCCAGGCCGTCGCCGGGCTCGGCGTCGACCTGTCGGTGGACACGTGGAAGCCCGAGGTCATGGCCCGGGCCCTCGACGCCGGGGCCACGATCATGAACGCCGCCGACGGCCTGCAGGACCCGGCGATGGTGGCGCTGGCCGCGGATCGGGGTTGCCCCGTCGTCATGCCCTTCGTCTCGGGCGCCGACCCGAAGGCCATGGCGTTCGTCGAGGGCGACCCCTACGACACCATCCTGCCCTGGTTCGACGGCGCCATCGCCCGGGTCACCGCGGCAGGCGTCGCCGAGTCCCAGCTGATCCTCGACCCCGGCACCGGGTTCGGGCCCGCGGGCTGGGCCTGGGAGGACCGCTACCGCTACCAGCGGCAGGTGTACTCCCAGCTCGACCGACTGCGGATCTTCGGGCTGCCCGTCTACATGGCGCTGCCGTGGAAGCTCGACGGCGGGCGGCGCGAGCTGCTCGACATCTTGTTGCAGGTGGGCTTCGACTACGGGCGCACCCACTTCCCCGACCAGGTCCTGGCGGCAGCCGAGCTGGCCCGCCACGCCTGACCCGGGGCGGGGCTCGGACCGTCAGATCAGCTCGCCCAGGACCTCGCCCGCGATCCGGCGGGCCTCGCCCTCGCTCGACGCCAGCTGCGGTCCGATCGCGGCCGCCAGCTCGCTCGGGAACACCCGCGCCGGCGTCCCCGCAGTGGCGTACCGGTCGAGGGTCGCCCGAGCCTCGGACTCGAACGGTCCGAGGTCGATGTCGTCGGCGATCACGCCGCTCACGCCCCGGCGCCGACACATCAGGAACGCCAGTCGGGCCTCGCCGACGGTCCCGACACAGTCGGTGGGCTTGTAGCTCTCGAGGCCGAGCATCCTGCGCAGCGTGGCCCGGTTCTCGGCCAGCTCGAACAGGTTGACGCCGCCGTAGCGGTCCGGGATGCCGGACCCGGCGCCGGCCGAGTGCCGGAAGGTGTCGGCCACGACCGGCTCGGGCAGCCAGGCGACATAGCTCATCCAGACGTACAGGCACTTGGCGCAGCGGCAGCACCACGGCTTGAGCCGGGCGCACGAGTGCGTGGCCGGCACTGCGCCGAGGTTGCCGTTCAGCAGGGCGAAGACGTTGACGTCGTGAACCGGACGCAGCAGGTGGAACATCGCCAGGTCCGACACCAGATGGGTCCGCACGTAGTCGTGCAGCAGCTCCTCGGCGCGCCTGCTCATTCCCCACAGGTAGTTGACGTCCTCGCCGGTGCGGTCCCAGGTGAGGTTGTGCTCGTCGGTGCTGGCGGTGATCCCGAGAGCCAGGTTGGTGTAGCCGTGCTGGAGCGCGACCGGCAGGGCGGTCCAGCAGGAGCTGACGGTCTCGGCGGCGAGCAGCCGGGCGATCCCGAGCTCGGGGTGCACCTCGGTCACCGGGGAGTCGACTGCGGTGTCGATCACCCAACCCCGGTGGAGCCGCCGGTGGCGACAGTGCGTCAGCACCCCGTCGACGAGGTGGTGCTGGTGGTCGCCCCGACCGTAGGTGGAGTGGCTGTACACGAAGGCGTCGTAGGGAACGCCGCCGCCCTCGAGCAGGGTCATGGCCGCCAGGCTGTCCTTGCCGCCCCCGCACATCATCAAGGTGTCGACCTCGCCGGGCCCGACCGTGACGGGGTCCGGGCCTCGCCCAGCGGGGCCGGGCGGCCTGGGGAGCCGGTAGTCGGGCCGGTCGTTCTCGTACCGCCACACCGCCCAGACGTTGTGGAAGATCGTCTCCCAGAGGCGCCAGAGGTCGTCGGTCCACAGATCGGCGTAGGGCCCGACATCGATGGTGTCGGGCGCCAGGCTGGCAGCCTTGTTCGCCTCGAACGCGAGCAGGTGGAGCTCGAGCGACCGCAGGAGGGCCTCGCCGTGGCGGGCCGCGAGCTCGTGGAAGTCGACGGTGTCGTACCAGTAGGTGGAGGAGAACCGGAGGTCGTCGACCCGGTAGCGCAGCACCAGCTGCCGCCGGGACCGGGCGACGGGCTCCAGGACCAGGGTGCTCATCGGGGCACCGTACTGCGCCGCCCCCCGGGTCAGCGCCGACGGTGGATGCGGACCGCGCTGTAGTCGACGTGGTGCGGCAGCGGGGGCCGGAGCTTGCGGATCGTGACCTCCACCCCGTCGACCCGGTCCATGGCCAGCACTTCGGCCGCGATGCGCTCGGCCACCCGCTCGAGCAGCTCGTGGCGTTCGGTGCTCACCACCTGCACGACCCGGTCGGTGGCCAGGCCGTAGTGCACGGTCTCGCGCAGATCGTCGGAGGCGCCGGCCGCCGAGAGGTCGGCTTCGATGACCAGATCCACCTCGAAGGGCTGGGCGCGCTCCTTCTCCTCCTGCAGGACGCCGATGACGCCCATGGCCCGGATCCCCCGGATCTCGATCTGATCGGGCATGCCCACTCCTCGATGCCGCCGCCGCTGGACTCTAACGGCTCGGGGGTCCCCGCCCCTCGGCGAGCACGGCCTCGGCGGTGGCCGCCGCGGCTGCGGTGGCGTCGGCCATCGCCATCGCCGGCCCCACCACCTCGACCAGGGTGCGCGTGGGCACGGGCGGCGTGAACCCCTCGGCCACCGAGCCGGCGATCACGACCACGGGCACCTGGGCCGCCTGGGCCACGGCGACGACCCCGCCGACCACCTTCCCCTCGAAGCTGGTGGTGTCGAGCCGGCCCTCGCCGGTGAGGACCAGATCGGCCCCCTCCACCTGGTGGTCGAGCCCGCAGGCGTCGGCGATCACCTCGAAGCCCCCGATCAGCCGGGCCCCGATCGACGCCAGGCCGCCCGCCAGCCCGCCGGCGGCACCCGCGCCCGGCAGGGCCTCGACGTCGACGCCCCGCTCGTCGCGGTACACCTGGGCCAGGCGCACCAGCCGGCGCCGCAGCAGCTCCACCTGAGCCGGGGTCGCCCCCTTCTGGGGGCCGTACACCTCGGCCGCATCGACGAAGCCGGTGCGGACGTCGCAGGCAACGATGAGCTCGACGCCGCGCAGCCGGCCGACGGGCTGCAGCGCCTGCACTGCCCCCCAGCCTCCGTCGGTGGTGGCCGAGCCGCCCACGCCCACGATGACCCGGCGGGCCCCTCGCTGCACCGCGATGTCGATGAGCTCACCGGTGCCGTAGGTGTTGGCCGCGACCGGGTCGTTGCCCTGGGGCCCGCCGACCAGCTGCAGCCCCGAGGCCCGGGCCATCTCGATGACCGCGGTCCGTCCGGGGCCCATCCTCCAGGCGGCCTCGACGGGATCGCCGAGGGGACCACTCACCGTGGAGATGCGGTTGGCGCCGCCGAAGGCCTCCAAGGTGCCCTCGCCGCCGTCGGCCAGGGGCTGCACCGCGACCTCGTGGCCGTGGGCTCGGCAGGCGGCCGCGATGGCCTCCGCGATGGCAGCTCCGCTGGCCGTACCCTTGAACTTGTCGGGAGCGACGAGCACGCGCATGCGAGGGTCGCTCGGGCCGAGCGAGGCTCGGTCAGCTGCTCTGGACCAGGTCCGGACCGAGCACCACCAGCACGTGGGCCTCGGCGAGATCCTCCACCGGCGGATCGGCCGGCATGGCCTGCACCGACTGGGGCGAGGCGTTGAGGAGCTGGGCGATCTGGCGGGCGTCGAGCTCGTAGCCCGGCACGTAGTAGATCGCCGATTCGTCGACGGCGCTGGTGGTGTTGGTGGGAGCCAGCCCGTTGTAGCCCTGCGAGGTCACGAGCTGCTCGCGGGTGGCGCCGGCCGCACCGGCGACCGTCGTGCCGTTGGCCACCAGGACCCGCACCTCCGCGGTGGGGTGCAGGATGTCGGGCGCACCGTCGTCGCTGGTGTCGTCGGGGTCGATGATGTCGTCGCCGCCGGCATCGTCGGATGCCGCGCCATCGTCGGCCCCGGTGTCGTCGGCCGCGCCGTCGTCGCTGGTGCCGTCGTCAGCCGCGCCATCGTCGTCGCTGGTGCCGTCGTCGGCCGCGCCGTCGTCGCTGGTGCCGTCGTCGGCCGCGCCGTCGTCGTCGCTGGTGCCGTCGCTGGACCCGACGCTCTGGAGGGAGGGCGAGTCGTCGCCGAAGCCCTGCCCGAGGATGATCACCCCGAGGATGACGGCGGCGATCGCCAGCACCACGCCACGGGTGGCGGCGTTCATCCGAGCATCTCCCGGCACCTGGGTCTGGTCATGTCGAGTGCGCTCCTGTCCTGGGTCAACGAGATGGCGGCTGACCGGCCGACGTCTCGAACCTGGCCCTGCGCCGCCGCGCCCGGAGGCGCTGCAGCCGCCGAACCACCAGGGGGTCGTAGGCCGCGGCGTCGGACAAGTCTAGAAGCTCGTTGAGCAGTTGGTAGTAGCGGGTGGTCGACAGGGCGAACCGCTCACGGATGGCGGCCTCCTTCGACCCTTCGAGCTGCCACCAGGTGCGCTCGAAGTCCAGGATCGCCCGCTGGCGCTCGCTCAGTGGCACGACAACGAGCGTTGCCGACGGCGCGCGCCAATACAAGCATTTCCGGCCCGACCCGAACCATCGGAGTCACACGATCCGCCGATCGGCGGCCCAGCGGGTCAGCTCGTGGCGGTTGGACAGCTGGAGCTTGCGCAGCACCGCCGAGGCGTGGGACTCGACGGTCTTGACCGAGATGGTGAGCCGGCGGGCGATCTCCTTGTAGGCATAGCCCCGGGCCAGCAGCCGCAGCACCTCCTGCTCGCGGGAGGTCAGCCGGTCGAGCTCGCTGTCGACCTGGCCGGCGGGGATCTCGCCCGCGAAGGCGTCGAGCACGAAGCCCGCCAGTCGGGGCGAGAACACTGCGTCACCATCGGCGACCCGCGAGATGGCGGCCACCAGGTCCGGACCCGAGATGGCCTTGGTCACGTAGCCCCTCGCGCCGGCCCGGATGACGGCGATGACGTCGGCGGCGGCGTCGGACACCGACAGCGCCAGGAACGTGGTGTCGACGCCGGCCTCGCGGACACCGGCGATGACCGCGGGCGCGTTGCCACCGGGGATGTGCACGTCGAGCAGGACGACATCGGGGCGGGTGCCGGCGATGACGTCGACCGCGCCCTCCACGTCGTCGGCTTCGCCTACCACGTCGACGGCATCGGCGATCTCGCTCTTGACCCCGGATCGCACCAGGGCGTGGTCGTCGACCACCACCACCCGCAGCCGCCGGCTCACCGTTGCTCCCGGGTGCGGCCCCGCGGCGAGGCCAGCTCGACGTGCATCTCGATCTCGGTCCCCGATCCTGGCCGGCTCATCACCTCGACCCGCCCGCCGGCTCGCTCCACTCGACCCACGATCGAGTCCGCCAGCCCCCGGCGGTCCCCGGGCACCCGGTCCGGCTCGAAGCCGCGGCCGGTGTCCCGCACGAAGACGTCGACCCCGCCGGCTCCGACCTCGGCGAAGACGTCGACCGTGGCCGCGCCGGAGTGGACCGCGGCGTTGGCGGCGGCCTCGCGGGTGGCGGCGAGCAGCGCCGACAGGGCCTCGTCGACCGGGGCGTCGCCGACGATCACCACCTCGATCGGGACCTGGTGGAGGTCCTCGATCTCGGCGAGCTCCTGCTCCAGCCGGTCCCGGAACGAACCGGGTCCGGTGCCGGACCCCCGGCCGTAGAGCCAGGCCCGCAGCTCCCGCTCCTGTTTGCGGGCCAGGGTGACCACGCCGGGGTCGTCGGCGCGGCGCTGGATGAGCGAGAGCGTCTGCAGCACCGAGTCGTGCAGGTGCGCCGCCACCTGGGCCCGCTCGTCGGAGCGGATGCGGGCCCGGCGCTCCTCGGCGAGGTCGTTGATCAGTCCCACGATCCACGGGCCGGTCAGCAGGGCCACCGCGATCATCACGGACACCACGATCAGGGTCTCGCGGGCGGTGGCCAGGCCGCTGTTCAGCCACACCGCGGCCACGATGGCAGCCACGAGCAGGAACGCAGCCGCGGCCATGGGCAGCGCCCTGGCCGGCGCCTGCCGGTCCGCGCCTTCGGCATCGGATCGCCAGGCCAGCTCCACGCCCCGCTCCCGGGCCACCGCCAGCCCCGCGGCGGCCAGGGCGAGCGGCCACACCAGCGAGTCCAGGAACAGACCGCCGACCTCCCGGAAGAACACCAGCAGCCCCATCACCACCAGGCCGAGACCGAGCAGGCGGTTGCCCTCGCTGGTGGCCTTCGGCTGGTGGCGGGCCCGATCGGGCTCGGTCCCCAGCGCCTGCATCAGCGCCCACAGGACCAGGTAGACCAGCACCCCCCAGCCCCCGGCCACGAGCAGCAGGAGGAAGGCGACACGCACGACGAAGGGATCGACGCCGATCTCGGCGGCCAGGGCCGAGGCCACCCCGCCGATGAGCCGATGCTCGACCGAGGGCGTCGGGAACTGCCAGCGCGGCCCGGGGGCACGGGTCGGGTCGGTCGTCACCGGTCCATGATGACACGGCCGGTCCGGCGCCGACCTCGGGGCCAACCCCCATCGGACCCCGACGTCGGCCGGCCCCGGGTGGGGGCCCGATCGGGGGTCTCACCGATGGTGCGTCGGCCCCGATCCGGCGAACATGGGAGCATGAGCGCCGACCACCCGGCACCTGGCGACACGCAGCCCATGCCCTCGAATCACGAGCCCAGCCACGACCCGGGCGGGCTGCCCCCACGGGACCGCCCCCGCCGGGTGACCCGCAGCCGTCGCGACCGCAAGATCGCCGGGGTCGCGGGCGGCATCGCGAACTACTTCGGCATCGACCCGGTCCTGGTGCGGCTGGCGTTCGTCCTCGCCGTGTTCGCCGCGGGCACCGGCGTGATCGCCTACGCCATCGCCTGGATCGTCCTCCCGGCAGCCGAGCCCGACGAGGACGTGGCCGCCGACCGCTCCCGGGGCGGGGTGCGCCACGCCATCGGACGGGTCGGGACCATGGACGGCACCACCGTGCTCGCGGTGATCTTGCTGGTCGTGGCCACCATCGTGGTCCTCTCCGGCGGCGACCTCGGGGGCGCCATCGTGGTCGCGGTGGCGCTGGTGGGCTTCGGGATCTACGTGCTCCACCAGGGGGGCTCGCCCCCGACCCCACCGGGGGAGATCGTCGAGGTGCCGGCCGAGGACGACAGCTCCCTGGTCATCGAGACCACCCTCCCCGCGATCGACGTCGCGCCGCTGGCCGGCGAGCCGGGGGTGGCGCCGCCCCCGCCGGCACCGCCGCCGCACCGCCGGGAGCCCGCCACCGTCACCCGGGTGGCCCTGGCCCTGGTGGGGCTGCTCTTCGCCGCGGCCCTCGGTGCCGGCCAGCTCGGCTGGGTCGACAGCGACCCGTCGACGGTGATCGCCATCGGCCTGGTGATCATCGGCGCGGCCGCAGTGGTGACCGCGGTCGTCGGCCACGGCAGGGGGCTCGCGCTCGCGGGCATCGTGTTGAGCCTGGTGTTCGCGGTCTCGCTGGCCGTGGAACCCGCCATCGAACACGGCGTCGGCGAGCGGCTGTTCGCCCCGACGACGATCGAGTCGGTCGCGCCGAGCTACGAGCTCGGGATCGGCAGGCTGGAGCTCGATCTGCGACGGCTGGTGATCCCCGAGGGTGAGCGGGTGGAGGTGCGGGTGGAGCTCGGGATCGGCGAGGCCCTGGTCCGGGTGCCCGACGGCGTCGATCTCGAGGTCGACGGTGAGGTCGGCGTCGGACGCCTGGTCGTGCTCGACGAGAGCCAGGAGGGCATCCGCAACGAGCTCACCGCGGCTCGGGACACCGCCGCCCAGACCACGCTGGTCATCGAGCTGACCCAGGGCATGGGCAACGGAGTGGTGCAGGGTGGCTGAGCGCCCGACCGACCCGGACCGGCGGTTCCGGCCGGGGAGGCTCCTGGCCGGTCTGGCGGTGCTGGCCCTCGGGGTGCTGGGCCTGGCGGCCGAGCTCGACGGCGTGAGCCGCTGGCTCACCGTCGCGCTCACGACAGCAGGTGCCGTGCTGGCCCTCGCGTCCGGACTACTGAGCGCCGCGGTGAGAGACTCCCGGCCACGCCCCTCGACCCGTTGACGGACCCAGCGGAGCTCGCGGCCGGGCGTCAGGGCTCGCAGGTGGGGCGGTGCGGGCGTTCGGGGAGCGGCGACTTCCACGCGTCGGCGGTCAGATCACGTCCCGATGGCCGGAAATCCGGACCGGCCGCTGGGTGGGGCCCCGGACCGAGAGCCGGCGACGGTGCACGCGAAGTCGATCCAGCGTTCGAGCCTCGTGTCCCAACCCGGCGATGACGGCCGTGTGCCCGTCGGGGAGGTACCGCACCATCCTCGGCGGGAGCGTGCAGCGCGGCGTCGGGGACACTGATCGCGTCGGCCCTTCCCGGTCGCACCGTGGGTGAGCGCCACCTCGACGTCGGTCCCGCCGACGTGCAGGACGTCGCCGATCTCGAGATCGACCGCGGCCTAGCGGCCGTTCTCGAGCAGCACCACGACCTTGCCGCCGGGGCCGGCGAGCACCTCCAACATCTCGTCGTGGAGCTCGACCCGGCGGCCGATCGTGGATCGCCGCGACGCCTTCTCCGCTGGACCACTCGAGACGCCGGCCGCGTCGCCCGGGAATAGGCGACCCTTCACGGATGTTAGGTGCACCTAACAACCCCGCAGGAGGCATGCCATGTTCGCCGCCCAGTCCGACCCCGAATCGCCCCCGGAGGACCCTGGCGAAAACCGGCCCCGATTCGGGATCGGCCACGTCTCGATGACGGCCACCGACATCGATCGTCTGGCCGCGTTCTACGAGGAGATCGGGATGCGGCTGGTCGTCAACATGGGCCGCATGGCGATCCTCGAGCTACGCGGCGGCACTCACCTCATCCTCGGATCGGGCGACGCCGGCACCGCGACGCTCGATCTCATCGTCGACGACATCGACGGCACCCGAGCGATCCTCGAGGACGCCGGGGCCGATCCCAGCCCAATCCAGCGGGGTAACCCGCACGACCGCTTCACCGCGACCGACCCCGAGGGCAACACGCTGGTGGTGAACTCCAACCACGCGGTCGGGCCCGTCTAGCCCGCTCCCCACCGCGGGGCAAGGGGCAGGCCTGGACCGTGCGGGGCCGAGGCGTTAGCGGTCGAACCCGGCCAGGTGGGACGAGAACTGGGCGCCGAGCTGCATCTGCTCGGTGGCCTCCTTCATCTCGTCGGGGACCTCGCCCATGAAGAAGAACGGGCCGGGGGTCGCCACGGCCAGGAGCGCGGGGAAGTGGGCGGCGGCCGTGCTCTGGAGGTGGAAACCGACGGCGCCGGCGTCGGCGAACTCGTCTCGCACGTAGAGCGCGTTGTCGACCTCCGAGACGTAGACGTGGACCGCTTCGGCGCCGGGCTCGTTCTGCTCCATGGCGTCGGTGACCTCGCGGTAGATCCCGGCGAGCTCGTCGAGCTTCCCCGGCTGGGCAGTCCACTTGTACACGACGGTGACGTGGTTGCTGTCCATTGCTGTCTCCCCTCTGACTGATCACCCACCCTGGGTAACCGATCGTTTACTTGAGTCAAGGTAACTGAACAGTTACCCTGGTGTCAACCGGCTCGCTGACGCATCGGGATAGGGAGAGACGAGTGGGTGGTGTGAAGCGGTACGACCGAACCGAGCTCCTCGACCGCGCCGTCGAGTTGTTCCGCCGCCAGGGCTTCACGGCGACCAGCACGGCCGACCTGGTCGACGAGCTCGGCGTCAACCGCAAGAGCATGTACGCCGAGTTCGGCTCCAAGCAGGGGCTGTTCGAGGCGGCGCTCGAACGCTACGACGACCACCATCTGTCGGGCGTGCTCGCACCGATCGAAGCGCCCGAAGCCGGAGCCGATGCGATCCGCGAGGCCTTTGCGGACTACGCAGCTGCGGCCGAGGGTTGGGCCAGCGGGCGCGGCTGCCTGCTGTGCAACACCGCGGTCGAGCGTGCGGCGCTGGACCCCGGAGCGCGACGCCACGTCGATGCCTACCTCGATCGGCTCACCGGCGCGTTCCGCCACGCGCTCGGCAACGCTCGCCAGAACGGTGACCTCGAGCCCGAGGCCGACCTCGACCAGCTCGCTTCGTTCTTCACCATGGCGCTCATCGGCGTCGCGGCCGTCATTCGGGCCGAAGCCGCGCCCGAGCTGGTCCGGGCGGGCTGTCGGGTCGCGACGAGCGTCCTCGACGGCAGGGCGAGTCCGCATCCCGCCCCGGCCGGCTGACGCCGATCGCATCCTCGTCGCTGATCGTCGGCGATTCCCCACACGTCGAGCTTTCCTGTGGGCTGTCCCACCTCGATGATGCTCGACCTCGCGGTGACGGGTCGAGCGCGAGCAGCCCTGGCCCCTCACGGCACCGGGCGCGCCGCGGTGATGGTGTAGCGGAAGAACTCGCCTTCGGCCGCCTGCGCCGTCCCCCAGCCCCATCCGACCCGCCCGGCGCCGGCGACGCGGACCCCGTCGGTGGTGAGGAGCCCCGCGGTCACCTCGCCGCCGAAGGGCTCGAAGGCCGGCGGCTCGGCAGCCGCGTTCCACCGTTCCAGCTCCAGCGACCGCAGCTGGCCGCTCGGGTCGACGCCGACCTCGACGGTCACGGTCTCCGAGCTCGCCCGCAGCGCGACGCGGGCCCGGTCGTCGTCGATCGCCGACCAGCGGGCGCCCGCCTGGGGCGTCAGCGCCTGGGGCAGCCAGGCGACGGTCTCGGCCGCCAGCCTCCCCGCGGCGCTGCGGGCGGTGTCGGCACCGGCCGACCGGGCCACGGGGACGAGTCCGTGGAGCCGGAAGTCCATGCGAGCCTCGTCGGGGGTGAGGATGTCGGCGCCGGTGAAGCGCAGCACGGGTCCTCCCACGACGGCCCGCCAGACGAAGCCCATCCCGGCCCGCAGCACCTGCTCGGCCCGGAAGCGGCGCCACCGTCCCCCGATCCTGATCTCGCCCGTCATCTCGATCCCGACCGCCATCGTCAGGGCCGCCCCCGCGGGCACGCTGTGGCGGAGCAGCCGGCTCGCCGGTCCGGGCAGATCGGTCGAGGTCGCGGGGTCGAAGTGCTCCGCCGGGATACCGGGTGTCTCCGACAGCCGCTTCCAGGCGTCACCCGTCCAGTCCTTCCGCATCTCCACAGGCTGGCACCCGTCGGGGGCCGGCGCCCGCAGTAGCGTCACCACCGATGGCCGACCAACGCCACTCGCCCACCGCCGACCTGCTCATCCGGGGTGCCGTCGTGGTCGACGGCACCGGTGGTCCGACGGTCCCGGCCGACGTGGCGGTGGTCGGTGACCGGATCAGCGCAGTGGGTGAGCTCGCCGATCACGATGCTCGGGAGACGATCGACGCCCGGGGGCTGACGCTGGCCCCGGGGTTCATCGACGTGCACACCCACGACGACTGGGCCCTGTTGGCCGACCCCGACCTCGGCTTCAAGACCCTCCAGGGCGTCACCTCGGTCGTGGTCGGCAACTGCGGGGTGTCGCCGGCCCCCGCGAGCGAGCTGACGACCGGGACGACCTTCGCCGGCATGGGCGACTACCTGGCCGAGGTCGCCGAGTTCCCACCCGCGGTGAACGTGGCCGCCCTGGTGGGCCACGGCAGCATCCGGGCGGCGGTCATCGGGCTGCAGGCCGATCGTCCTGGCGACGCCCGCGAGCGCTCCGAGCTCGTGCAGCACCTCGTCGACGCGCTCGAGAGCGGGGTGATCGGGCTGTCGACCGGATTGGCCTACGAGCCGGGCCGCTACGCGCCGCAGGAGGAGATCGTCGAGCTGGTGGGGATCGTCGCCGAGGCCGGCGGGGTCTACGCGACCCACATGCGGGACGAGGCCGACGACCTCCTGGCCAGCGTCGACGAGGCGCTCGCGGTCGCGGCCGCCACCGGCGTGCGGCTCCAGATCTCGCACCTGAAGTCGGCCGGGCGGCGGAACTGGGGCTCGGTGACCGGGGCGCTGACCCGGATCGACGAGGCCCGGGCCGGTGGGCTCGCCGTGACCGCCGACGCGTACCCGTACACCCGTGGGAGCACGTGGCTCGAACAGATCGTGCGTGCGGGGGCGCTCGACGGTCCCTCGGCGTTCGGTCACCTCGAACCAGAGCAGGTGCTGGTGGCCGGGGCCCCCCGGCACCCGGAGTGGGAGGGACGCACCCTGGCCGAGCTGGCCGCCGACCGTGGCACCGACTGGCGGCGCTTCGCCGACCAGATGGTCGGCGACGCCGGGCGCGAGTGCCTCGTGATCCTCGACACCATGGACGAGGACGACGTCCGGCGGGTGCTGGCCCATCCGTGGGTGATGATCGGCTCCGATGGGCTGCCGACCGGCACCAGGCCGCACCCCCGCCTGCACCACACCTTCCCCCGGGTGCTGGGCGAGTACGCCCGCGAAGTCGGCCTGTTCGACCTGGCGACCGCAGTGCACCGGATGACGGGGATGGCGGCGGCGGGGTTCGGGCTGAGCGACCGGGGCGAGATCCGCGCCGGAGCTCACGCCGATCTGGTGCTGTTCGACGCCGATGCCATCGTCGACACCGGCACCTATCGCGCTCCGACGACGGTCCCGGCCGGGATCCGGATGGTGATGGTCAACGGCGCGACGGTCGTCCAGGACGGCGCGGTGACCGGCGCCCGACCCGGCCGGGTGCTCCGGCGGCTCGGGCGCTCCGTGTGAAACGGTCTTCGGGCGGGAGGACCTGGGAGGGGCCGCCCTCCCGCCCGTGGATTCGGCTGGCGGATCAGCTCGGCGGGAGGAGCACGGTGTCGATGACGTGGATCAGGCCGTTGGACGCAGCCACGTCGACCTCTGTGACCGCGGCGTCGTTGACCTCCACGCTCTCACCGTCGACCGAGATCGCGATCTCGGCGCCGTTGACGGTGGCGACGGACTGGCCGTCCAGGGTGACGACCTGCGACGACGGCACCTCGCCGGGCACCACGTGATAGGTGAGCACCGACGTCAGCAGCTCGGTGTCGGCCAGCAGCTCCTCGGCCGTGAGGTTCAGGGCCTCGAGTGCTTCGGCGAAGGCCTCGTCGGTGGGGGCGAACACCGTGAAGGGGCCATCGCCGCTGAGGGTGCCGACCAGGTCTGCGGCCTCGACCGCAGCCACGAGGGTGTCGAAGCTGCCGGCGCCGACCGCGATGTCGACGATGGTGCCGGGGTCCTCGGCCATCTCCTCGGCGGGATCGCCGGTGGCGACCGGGGCGGGGTCGTCGTCGCCGCAGGCGGCAGCGAGCAGCGACAGGGCGAACACAGCGGCCAGGAGCCGCAGGACGGGGGATCGCATCGGGGGTTGACCTCCATTCGGGTCGTCGAGGGGTTGCGCAGAGCGTTGACCCGCCCGAGGGGCCACAAACATGTCGAACCGCGAATCGGGCGCGGCTCGATGGTTCGGGGCCGCCTCCCTGGTGCTCTCTCGGCTGCGTCCGCCGTCGCCCGCGTCGGGCGCCGGGGACGATCGGACCCGAGCTTAGGACCGTGGCGATTCAGCTGGGCCCCTCCGACCGGCGGCCATCGGATCCCCCCGGGCGGGTTGCCGATCTCCTCCTCGTGGGGGCGGCCGTCGGCCAGCCCGAACCTCGTCGTCCTCGACCGGCTCCGGGGGGTGGATTGCCGGGGCTGTGTCGACGGGTCGGGCCTTGGTCATCGCCTGCCCGCTCGAAGGACGCCACCTCCGCTCCGTCGAGCAGGACGCGGCCCGGCGACGCCGGGCCAAGGGCCGAACGGAGCACCGCGAAGATCAGCACTCCGGGCCGGTTCCGTGCCCGACGGGCCCCCGTCACCTACGCACCCACCGGGCAGAGTGGCACGCGGTTCGACTCCGTCGAGCCGATCTCCCTCTTAGCTCCAGCACCCGGTTCGGCCTTTGCGGGCCCCTCCGGCGACCCTATACCTTGCCTCTGTGTCAGTCGCCGATGCGGTCCGGTCGACGAGCACCGGGGCCGGGCCGCCTCGCCCGTCGAATACCCTGCTCTTCCGGCTCTTCCTGCGGCACCGGACCGACCCCGAGCCGTTCCTCGAGGCCATGGCCCAGCGAGCCGTGGCCGACCTCGACCACGAGGTGGCGGGCGCGCTCGTGCTCGACCTCGGCTGCGGCCGCGGCGCCGACCAGGCCCGGCTCCGAGCCGCGGGCGCCGAGGCAGTCGGGCTGGACCGCGATGCCGGGGCCCTGGCCACCATCGCCGACCCGACGCGCCTCGTCCGCGCCGACGGCGGCCAGCTCCCCTTCCCCTCCGCATCCTTCGACGGCGTGTACTGTTCGAACGTCATCGAACACACGCCGGACCCGGAAGCGCTCCTCACCGAGATCGGGCGGGTCTTGAGGCCGGGGGGCTGGGCCTGGGTGAGCTGGACCAACTGGTATTCGCCGGTGGGCGGCCACGAGATCATCGGACTCAACTACCTGGGGCCCCGATGGGGGGTGCTGCTGTGGCAGCGCCTCTTCGGGGAACCCACGGTCAACCGACCCTACGACGGCCTGTGGCCGACCCGGATCGGCTCGATGTTGCGCACGGCCGAGGCCACCGCAGGTCTCCGCCTCGTCGATGCCCGTCCCCGCTACTACCCGTCGCAGCGGTGGATCCTGCGGGTGCCGGGGCTACGCGAGGTCGCGACGTGGAACTGCGTGCTGGCATTCGAGGGGACCGACGCCGACGCCCGTTGCCGATGACGAAGCTGGTGTTGATCGAGCCGCCGGCTCGCACCTCGAACGAGTACGAGCTGTGGCGTGCCATCCCCGGCTACGAGCTGACGGTCGTCAGCGATCGCGACGGCTGGGGCACCGAGACCGAGGTCCTCGGGTCCCGTGGCATCCCCCTCCTCGGCCGCTTCGACGGGTGGACGGCGAGCCAGCGGTGGCTCCGTGGCATGAACGAGCTCGAGCTCGGCGGCGTCGCCTGCGCCGTGACGTTGGAGCTGTTCTCCGTGGTCTCGACCACCAGCGGGGCCATCCCCGAGGTGGTGCCCGGCTGGAACCCTCTCGTCGGCGAGGGCGACGTGAGCGCGATGGCGGCCGGGCTGGTGGAGGCACTCGGACCCGATGGCGACGATTGGGGATGCCGCAACCGGCTCGTCGCCGTCGAGCGGTACGACACCACGAGCCAGGCACTGAAGCTCCGGGCGGCCCTCGACGCCATCCTCGCCGATGGCTAGTCGCGGTGCCGCCGCACCGGCCGCAGCGCTCCGGGACCGTCGCCTGCCCGGGCGGCTCTCGCACGTGTTCGGGCCATACCGCGACCTCGTCGCGAGCAGCTCGGTCCTCACCGTCCAGTCGGCGGTCATGGCGGCCACGGGCGCGGTGTTCTGGCTCCTCGCGGCGCGACACTATTCCGCCGAGGCGGTCGGCCAGGCCGGCGGGCTGGTCACGCTCACCATCGTCGGCAACTACGCGACGTCGCTCGGGCTCCCGATCGTCATCGCCCGACACGCGACGAGCCCGGGCCCCCGAGCCGGATCGATCTTCACTGCTTCGCTGTTGCTGGCCACCATCAGCTCCGCGGCGGCGGCGATCGTCGTCTCGCTCGTGGCATCCGAGGACTTCGCGGCGCCGCTGCTGGCGCACGGCCGGCTCGTCGGCGGCGTGCTCTTCTTCGTCGCGGTCAACGGCCTCAGCTTCACGCAGATCGTCGACAACCGCCTCATCGGGCTGGGCCTGGGAACCAGCTTCCTGGTCCGGCACACCGTCGTCGGGTTCGCCCGCCTGGCTCTGGTCACCGTGGCGCTGGTCGGTCCGGACCCGCTCTGGGTGTGGCTGGCCACGACCTTCGGCGCCCTGGTGGCGATCGTGGTCGCGCTCGCCGTCCAGCGGCGCAGCCTCGGGCCGTACCGGATCGTCCACGTGCCCGGATGGCAGCGCGTCGTCCGGTTCGGTGCTGCCAACTTCGTGAGCGCGCTCCTGGCGATGGCTCCCTTCGTGATCCTGCCCCTCATCGTCTTCGCGCAGGTCGACGCCGCGACCAACGCCGCCTTCCACGTGGCGTGGAGCATCGCCACCATCGCCTTCCTCGTCCCGGCGATCGTCAGCCGGGCATTGCTCATCCGGGCCAGCGAGGCCATGGATCTCGTCGTGCGGCAGGCTCGGGCCTCGGTGTTGGTCTCGCTGGGCGTGGCCCTGGTCCTGCTGGCCGCGGCCCTGCCTGCCTCGCTCGCGCTGCCGTGGCTCTACGGCGAGGCCTACGACCGGTCGACGGGCTACCTGGTCGTCCTGCTCTTCGCCCTCCTGCCGTTCGCTCTCACGGCCAACGCCATCAGCCTGGCGCGCATCCGCAGCGAGACCGGGGCCACCCTGCTGCTGTCGGCAGTGCTCGCCCTGGCGGTGGTCGTCCCGACTGCGGTGCGGACCCCGAGCTCGGGTGCAGGCGGCGCGGCCTCGAGCTGGCTGGTCGGTCACATCGTCGCCGGAGTGGTGTCCGGCCTCTACCTGCGGTCGGTGTGGCGGGGCGCGGTGACCGAGCCCCTCCAGCCGCGCCAGCAGACGTCGTGAGCAGCATGCCCAGCCGGTTCGACGAGCATCCTGCCCGGCGCGAGGACGCCACCCCGGTGCTGATCATCGGGGCCACCCGCCGATGCGGCTCGAGACTGCTCGACCGGATCCTCGGCCAGCACCCGGCGGTCTTCGCCGCGGGTGAGCTCAACCGCCTCTGGGAGTTCGGCCTGCGCGGGCGCGGCCCGTGCGGCTGCGGTGCCGCGCTGATCGAGTGCCCGGTGTGGGGCCAGATCCTCGAACAGGTCTACGGGTCCGTGGCTGCTGCGCTCGAGGCCGCCGCCGGAAACGAAGCCAGCGAGCGGCTCCTGCGGACCCCCACCTCCCGCGAACGATGGGTGCGCGATGGCCGAGCTTCCTCGACCTGATGGACGACCTGGCCCGACAGGCGGAGGCGCTCTACGATGCCATCCGTCAGGTGACGGGGTGCCGGCTGGTGGTCGACGCGTCGAAGCATCCGACGTTCGGGGCTATTGCCCGCAGCCGTCCCGGTGTCGACATGCGGGTGCTGCACATGATCCGGGATCCGCGCGCGTCCGCTTTCTCGTGGAGCCGCCCCAAGCCCGACCGTGGCGACAGGTCCGGCGAGTCGATGTGGCACGGCGGACCGATGCGGACGACGGCCTCGTGGGTGCTGCTCAACCGCGACCATCACGAGTTCGGCGACAGGCACCCGGATCGCTACCGGCTGCTTCGCTACGAGGACTTCGTGGCCTCA
>JBFKRY010000073.1:0-17779 GCA_041636995.1 Acidimicrobiales bacterium
CGGTTCGGGGGTCGCGCCTCCTCCGTTGCCGTAGCTTCGCTGGGACCGGAGGTGGGGGTCGAGGCCCATCCGGCGGCTGCGCCGGAGGCGCTCTGCGAGGCAGCCGGCTGCGCCCGCCGGCGGAGCCAGCGCAGCGACCGACCGGGGCCATCGGCAATCCGCAGCCGGGCGCCGGTGTCGCCGGCGCAGCGTCCGGCTGCGGAACTGGAGAGCTAGCGTCGGGGCCCCGATGACCCCACACGACCCCCAACAGACCGGCGGCATCTGGTCGGGCGCCTACCTGCCGGTCACCGTCGCCAACCTCACCATCGTGGCCATCGCCGCGTTCGACGGGCTGGCGGTGATCGCGGCGTTGCCCTCGATCGCCGAGGACCTCGGCGAGGTGGCTCTGCTGCCCTGGGTGGCCACCGCGTATCTGGGGGCCAGCGCGATCGCCGTCATCGTGGCCGGGCCGGTCATCGACGCCGTGGGGGTGCGGCGCACCTTCCGGGTCACCGGCATCTGGTTCCTGCTCACCTCCCTGGCCGTGGCCCTGGCGCCCACCCTGGAGGTGCTGCTGGTGGCCCGGGTGGCCCAGGGCCTCGGGGGCGGTCTGGTCATCGCGGTGGCGATCGCCGCGGTGGGGCTGGCCTACCCGCACCGGCTGCGGCCCCGGGCCTTCGCGGCCAACTCGGCGGTGTGGGGGGTGATGGGCTTCGGCGGCCCCGCCCTGGCGGCCGGCATGCTGGCGCTGTCGGGGTGGCGGCTGATCTTCATCGTCCAGCTGCCGCTCACCGCCCTGGCCCTGGCGTTCGGGTGGAACGCGCTGCCAAGCACCCGGGCGCATCCCGAGCGCATCCGGGTCGACGCTGTCGGTGTCGGTCTGCTCGCGCTGGTCACGGTCCTGTCGCTGGTCGGGCTGACCCAGATCGGGGTCCACTGGTGGCTGGCTGGGGCGTGCGGTGCGGCGGTGGCCCTGCTCGTCGCCGGCTACTGGCGCCACAGCGGCACCCACCGCTCGCCGGTGCTCGAGCGCCAGCACGTCCTGAGAGCTCCGCTGCGCTGGGTGCACCTGTCGTCGGGCCTGGTCCTGGCAGCCGGGCTGGCCGCCGACAACTACCTGCCGCTCTACGTGCAGGTCACCCGGGGTCGCTCGGAGGGCTTCGCCGCCTTCTCGGTCGTGTTCCTCACCGTGGGCTGGACCACCGCGTCCTTCGTCTATGCCCGCGCCCTGTCGGGCTGGAGCGAGGCCCGGGTGGTCCTGCTGGGCGCCCGGCTGCTGCTCCGGGCCCTCGGTGCCACCGCGGTCACGATCGGGCTGGGCGCGTCCCTGTGGCTGATCTTCGCCGCTTTCTTCGGGGTGGGGCTGGCCATCGGCTTCGTGTCCACGGCCGGGCTCACCCTGATCCAGCGGGTGAGCGCCGACACCGAGATGGGCCGGGTCAACGCCGCGCACCAGTTCCTGCGGACCCTCTCGATCACCTACGGCGTGGCCCTGGGCGGGGCGGTCCTGCTGTTGGTGGTGGACCGGCGCATCGGCGACGTGGAGGTGGTGCGCAACGTGCTCGCCGGCGAGGACGTGGCCATCGGCGGGGCCACCCGCGATGCGGTCGAGGCCGGCCTGGTGTGGGTGGTGCTGGTGTCGATGGTGCTCGCGGCCGGCTGCCTCCTGGCCGCGGTCACCCTGCGCCGGCGCGATCAGCTCGCAGAGGTGGAGGCCAGCACGAGGTAGCCGTCGATGTCGCGCAGCAGCGGCGACGTGGGCCGGGGCGGGAGCGGCTTGCCGAGGTCACGCTCGCGGACCTCGCCGATCCACTGGCTGTGCTGGTACTCGTGGTTGACGATCGCGGTCAGGACCCCCTCGGCGACCAGCCGCATCTGGTCAGGGGCCCCGACATCACCGGCCCGGATGTCCTCCACCCGCCGGCGCACCCGCTCGGCCACGCCCTGTCGATAGGCGGCGAGCCGGTCCGGTGGGGGCAGCTCGCCGCGGTGGGGCTCGGGGGTGGCCGAGTCCATCAGCTCGTCCAGCTCGGGGTCGGGGCTGGTCTCGGCGGCGATGAGGTTGCGGATCAGGAAGTGGGCCACCGCGGCCTGGTGGCCCAGGTGCCACCCGACGGCGCTGGCGTTCTCGTGGGGTCGCCAGGCCACCTCCTCGGGGGTGAGGTCGCGCCACAGCGCGTCGGTGTGGGCCAGGGCCCGGTCGTACTCGGCGAGCAGGCTGGCCAGGCGGTCGTCCATGGCTCCGAGCGTAGAGTCCGCTCCACGCGCCGCGATCGGCCTGCGGTAGATTCTGCGCGTGCCGAGCGTCCTGGCCTACCACCGGCCCCACAGCCTCGAGGAGGCGTCCTCGCTGCTGGCCGATCCCCACCGTCGAGCCATCGGCGGCGGCACCGTGGCCGTGCCCGAGGCCCGGCGCCCCGACGACCACGGCTCCGAGGTGGTCGACCTCCAGGGCCTCGGCCTCGATCGGGTCGAGGTCGACGGCGACGGGCTGCGGATCGGGGCCATGGTGCGCCTGGGCGAGCTGCTCCGGGACGAGCGGGTGCCCGAGCTCCTGCGCGACCTGGCTCGCCGAGAGCTGCCGTCGGCGTTGCGCAACCAGGCCACCGTCGGCGGCACCGTGGCCCTGGGCGAATCCGCCAGCGTGCTCCTCGCCGGGCTGCTGGTCCACGACGCCGAGCTGGCGCTGCATCCAGACGAGACGGTGGCGCTGGGCGCGCTGGCTCGTCCGCTCGAGCACCGCATCGTGACCGCGGTGTCGATCGCCGCCGGCGGGCTCGGGGCGATCGTAGCCACCGGGCGGACCCCGGCCGACGAGCCCATCGTGGCGGCCGTCGCCCGCGCCACCGACACCGGGATCCGCCTGGCCCTCACCGGCGTGGCCCCGGTCCCGGTGCTCATCGACCCCGCCGACCCCACTGCGGGCCTGACGCCGCCGGCCGACTTCCGCGGATCGCCCGAGTACCGCCTCCACCTGGCGGCGACGCTGGCGGCTCGGGTGCTGGCCCAGGTGACGTCGTGACGGTCGAGTTCACCCTCAACGACGAGCCGCTCGCCGTCGAGTGCGAGCCCCACGAGACCCTGCTCGGGGTGCTGCGCCGGCTGGGGATGATCAGCGTCCGGTACGGATCCGACACCGGCGAGACCGGGGCGTCGGCGGTGCTGGTCGACGGCCGCCTGGTCAACACCGACTGCATGCTGGCGGCCCAGGCCGGCGGCCACGACGTCGTCACCGTCGAGCACCTCAACCGCGCCGAGCTTCATCCCATCCAGGCCGCGTTCATGGCCACCGGGGCCATGCAGTCGGGCTACTCCACCCCGGCCACGATCCTGGGCACCTGGGCCCTGCTCCAGGAGGACCCCGACCCGTCGGAGGAAGCCATCCGCGACATGCTCTCGGGGATCCTCGACCGGGAGACCGCTTACGTGAAGCCGGTGGAGGCCGTCAGGCGGGCCGCGGCGGTCATGCGGGGTGAGGGCACCGATCCGTTCGGCCCGCTGGTGGTGCCGCCCATGACCGACGGCCGCGACCCGGTGGAGGTCGATCCCGACGACCCGCCGCCCGCGGCCTCGCCGGCGGTGCCTCGGCTGGTGCCGAGCCGGGACGTGCCCGACATGGCGGTGGTGGGCAAGCCCGAGGTCAAGGTGGACGCCATCCGTCTGGTCAAGGGCAACCCGGCGTTCACCGACGACTTCCACGAGCGGGGCCAGCTGGTGGCCAAGGTGCTGCGGAGCCCCCACGCCCACGCCCGCATACTCGACATCGACGACCGGGCCGCCCGGGAGCTGCCGGGGGTGCACGCGGTGCTGCACTACAAGAACACCCCTCGCATCAAGTACGCCTCGGGCGGCCAGAGCTGGCCCAACCCCCATCCGTACGATCAGGTGAGCTTCGACACCAAGGTGCGCCACGTGGGCGACCGGGTGGCCGCGGTGGCGGCCGACACCGGCGAGATCGCCGAGGAGGCCCTGCGGCTGATCGACGTGACGTACGAGGTCCTCCCCGCGGTGTACGACGAGCTCGAGGCCATGGCCGAGGCCGCGCCGGTGATCCACGACGAGGACGACACGACCGACATCCACGATCGCGAACGCAACATCGTGCACCACATCGAGGCCGAGCGGGGCAACGTGGCCGCGGCGCTCGCCGGTGCCGACCACGTGTTCGAGCAGACCTTCCGGGTCCACCAGGTCCAGCAGGTGCCCATCGAGAACCACATCTCGGTGGCCTGGCTCGACTCCGACGAGCGCATGGTGGTGCGCACCGCCACCCAGGTGCCGTTCCACACCCGCCGGATGCTGGCGCCGCTCATCGGCATGGACGTCAAGGACGTCCGGGTCATCAAGCCCCGCATCGGCGGCGGGTTCGGGGCCAAGCAGGAGATGCTGATCGAGGACATCGTGGCCCACCTGGCCATCGCCACCCGGCGGCCGGTCAAGCTGGAGCTGACCCGCGAGGAGGAGTTCATGTCCTCGCGCACCCGCCACCCCCAGACCCTGACCTACACCACCGGGGTCAGCGCCGACGGCACCCTGGTGGCCCAGCAGCTCCGGCTGGTCGGCAACACCGGCCCCTACGGCACCCACGCCTACACCGTCCAGACCGTCAGCGGGCTCCGGGGGCTCACCTCGTACAACTGCCCCAACAAGCGCTTCGACTGCGACGTGGTGTACACCAACATCCCGGTCCCGGGCGCCTACCGGGGCTACGGCGCCCCCCAGGCGGAGTACGCGCTCGAGGCCCACATGGAGGACATCGCCCACGAGCTGGGAATGGATCCGGTCGAGTTCAAGCGCAAGAACTGGGTGGTGGTCGGCAGCGAGCTGGACATCGCCCCCCACCTGGGCGAGCGCTCGGTCGAGGAGGAGGAGCTCGAGGAGTACCCGAAGGTCATGTCCTCGGGCATCGAGGAGTGCGTGGCCCAGGGCCAGCGGGCCATCGCCTGGCACCGCCGCCTCGACCCCGGCTGGACCACGCCGGCCGACCGGCCCCACGTGCGCCGGGGTCTGGGCTTCGCCTTCTGCATGCACGGCACCGCCATCCCGTTCCTCGACATGGGCGGCTGCAGCATCAAGATCAACGACGACGGCTCGTTCAACATGCTCATCGGGGCCACCGACCTGGGCACCGGCGCCGACACCGTGATCGGCCAGATCGCCGCCGAGGTGCTGGGCGTCCCCCTCGACGACATCAAGGTCTACTCCTCGGACACCGACGTCACCCCCTTCGACACCGGTGCCTACGCGTCGTCCACCACCTACATCTCGGGGACCGCCGCCAAGCTGGCCGCCGAGCAGGTGCGGGAGCGGATCAAGGAGCGGGCGGCGCGGCTCCTGGGCGTCGACGAGCCCTGCACCATCGAGCTGCGCGACCGCCGGGCCTGGGCCCCGGACGGGTCGTCGGTGTCGCTGGAGGACGTCGCCCTCCACTCGCTCCACACCGAGGACCAGGAGCAGATCATGGGCACCGCGTCGTACGTTTCCCCCGAGTGCCCGCCGCCGTTCGCGGCCCAGTTCGCCGAGGTCGAGGTCGACGTCGAGACCGGCCAGGTGACGGTGGTCAAGCTGGTCATGGCCGTCGACTGCGGCGTTGCCATCAACCCGGTCACCGCGTCGGGCCAGGTGGAGGGGGGCATGATCCAGGCCCTCGGCTATGCGCACTGCGAGGAGTTCGCCTTCGACGACGCCGGGCGGATGACCAACGCCAGGCTGGGCCCCTACAAGATCTACCGCGCCGACGAGGTGCCCGAGACCGAGGTGTACCTGGTCCAGACCATGGAGGACTCGGGCCCCTTCGGGGCCAAGGCGGTGGCCGAGATCCCCAAGGACGGGGTGGCTCCGGCGGTGCGCAACGCCATCCTCCACGCCACCGGCACCCGGATCTACGACCTGCCGTTCACCCCCGAGCGGGTCTGGAGGGCGCTCCAGGGCCAGCCGCGGTGACGCTGGTCCTCGCCGAGTGGCTGGTCCCGTCGGCGGCCGCCGAGCCCCGCCGGCAGTGGGGGGTGCGGGTGGTCGGCGACCGCATCGACGCCGCGGGACCCAACGACGAGCTCCGCGCCGCCCACCCGGACGACGCCGTGGTCGACGGTGCCGGTCACGTGCTGCTCCCCGGCTTCGTCAACGCCCACGTCCAGCTCTACGGGGTGCTGGCCCACGGCATCCCCACGGCCGAGGCGCCCGACGGGTTCTGGAGCTTCCTCGACGACTTCTGGTGGCCCCGGGTCGAGAACGCCCTCGATCACCGCATGATCGAGGCCGCGGCCGACTGGGTGTGCGCCGAGCTGCTGGGCTCGGGGACCACCACGTTCTACGACATTCTCGAGGCACCCCAGGCGCTGCCCGACGCCCTGTTCGTCGAGCGGGACGTGGTGCACCGCCGGGGCCTGCGGGGACTGCTGAGCGTGGAGGCCACCGAGCGGGCCGGCCCCGAGGTGGCCGAGCTGGCGCTGGCGGAGAACGTGGCCCTGGTCGAGGCCTGTCGCGACGACGCGCTGGTCTCGGGGCTGATGTGCTACCACACCACCTTCACCTGCTCGCCCGACTACATCCGCCGGGCCTTCGACCAGGCGGCGGACCTGGGGGTGCTGACCCACGCACACTGCAACGAGGGCCTCCACGAGGGGGAGTGGTGCCAGGAGCACTACGGCAAGCGCACCCTCGAGCACTACCTCGACCTGGGCGTGGCCGGGCCCGGCTTCCTGGCCAGCCAGTGCGTGCAGCTGTCGCCCCGTGAGCGGGAGATCATCGCCGACACCGGCGTCAAGGTGGCCCACATGCCCCTGGCCAACTGCGAGGTGGGCGGGGGCATCGCCCCCGTCCCGGAGCTGATCGACGCCGGTGTCACCGTGGGGTTGGGCAGCGACGGCTACGTCAACGACATGTTCGAGGTCATGCGGGGCGCGTTCTTGGTGCACAAGGCCCGCCTGCTCGACCCCGGCGCCATGCCCGCGGCCACGGTGCTGGGCATGGCCACCGAGGGGGGCGCCCGGGCCCTGGGGCTGGAGGGGGTGGGCCGGCTGGAGCCGGGCTGGGCCGCGGACCTGCAGCTGGTCGATGCCGCGTTCCCCACCCCCGCCACCGCGCACAACCTGGCCGAGCAGCTGGTGCTGTGGCGCAACCACTCACACGTCCGCGACGTCATGGTGGCGGGGGAGTGGCGGGTGGTCGGGGGAGAGCTGCTCGGCGCCGACCTCGAGCGGCTGCGGGCCCGGACCCACGAGGAGGCCGAGCGCCTGTGGGCTCGCTGATCGGTGGCGGAGCCGGCGCCGCCGGCGGCGCCGGCACCCGGCTCATGGCCGAGCTGGTGGCCGCGGTGGACGCGCGGCGGCCGGTGGTGCTGGCCGTGGTGGTGGACTCGCGGCGCTCCGTGCCCCGCCGACCCGGCTCGAAGATGCTCGTGTACGCCGACGGCTCGACCTCGGGGACCATCGGCGGGGGTGAGATGGAGGCCCGGGCGGTGCGGGAGTCCCTCGACGCCCTGGCCGAGCGCCGACCCCGGCGGATCACCTACTCGCTCCTCGACCCCGGCCGCGGCGACCCCGGCGTGTGCGGCGGGGAGGTCGAGCTCGACCTGGAGCCGCACATGCCCGCAACCACCATCTTCGTCGTCGGCGTGGGACACGTCGGCGAGGCCGTCGTCGAGCTGGCCAGCTGGCTGGGCTACCACGTCATCGCCTGGGACGACCGCGACCAGCGGGCCGAGAGCGTCGACGGCGCCGCCGTCACCCTCACCGGCCCCATCGCCGAGGCCCTTGCCGCCCACCCCGTCGACGAGCGCACTCGCATCGTCATGGTCACCCGCAACGTGGATCTGGACACCGAGATCCTGCCGGCTCTGCTGGCCACGCCGGCGCCCTACATCGGCGTGATGGGGAGCACCCGGCGCTGGGAGACCACCCGGCGCCGGCTGCGTGAGGCTGGCGTGGACGAGGCCGATCTGGCGCGGGTGCGCTCGCCCGTCGGCGTCGAGATCGCTGCGGAGACCCCCGCTGAGATCGCGGTGTCGATCATGGCCGAGGTGATCGGCCACGAGCGTGGGTCCTGACAGCCTCTGCCTGCTGCGTGGGGGCGGCGACCTCGCCACCGGGGTCGCCTGGCGCCTGACCCGCGCCGGGATGGCGGTGGTGGTCACCGAGCTGGCGGACCCGCTGACCATCCGCCGGAGCGTGGCCCTGTCGAGCGCGGTCGCCGACGGGATGGTCGACGTCGAGGGGATGGTCGGGCGCCTGGCCGACAGCCCCGAGCGGGCGGTGCACGTGGCCTTCTCCGGCGAGGTGGGCGTGGTCGTGTGCCCGGACCTGCCCGACATCGGCGCCGACGTGGTGGTCGACGCTCGGATGGCGAAGCGGAACATCGACACCACCATCGACGACGCCTCCCTGGTGGTGGCGCTGGGCCCCGGGTTCACCGCCGGGCTCGACTGCCACGCGGTGGTCGAGACCATGCGGGGCCCCCGCCTGGGCCGGGTCATCTGGGGCGGCGCCGCGGCGCCCGACACCAGCACCCCCGGGCGCCTGGGCGGGGTCGACGCCGAGCGGGTCGTCCGGGCCCCCGTCGACGGCACCGTCCGGTGGTCCGTGGGGATCGGCGAGCGGGTGACCGCCGGCCAGACGCTGGGTGCCGTGGGGGAGACGCGCGTGGTGTCGGCCATCGAGGGACTGGTGCGGGGGCTGATCCGTGACGGCCGGGAGGTTCGGGCCGGGCTCAAGATCGGCGATCTCGACCCCCGACAGGACGCCCGCTGCGACCAGATCTCCGACAAGGCCCTGGCCGTGGGGGGCGGGGTGCTGGAGGCGGTGATGTCGTGGCCTCACCGAGCCCACTGAGCCGGCTCGCCGCCGCGGTCGGACTCGGCGGGCGCGAGCACGTGGCCATCGTCGGCGGTGGCGGCAAGACCACCCTGGTGCATGCCCTGGGCCGACAGCTACGCGGTGACGTGGTGCTGACCTGCACCACCAAGATGGGGGCCGACCAACACCGGGGGCTGCCGACGCTCCTGTCGCCGAGCCTCGCCGAGGTGCGCGCCGCGCTGGGCAGCGGCCCGGTGATGGTGTGGAGACGAGTGGAAAGGCAGAAGGCCATGGGAGTCGATCCCGGCACCTGCGACCAGCTGTTCGCGGCGGTCGACCACGTGGTGATCGAGGCCGACGGGTCCCGGCAGCGGCCGTTCAAGGCCCCCGCCGTGTTCGAACCAGTGGTGCCCGCGTCGGTGACCGTCATGCTCTCGGTCATCGGCGCCGACGCCTTGGGTCGGGTCATCGCCGACCGCTGCCACCGGCCGCTGCGGGTGGCAGCCCTCGCCGGGGTGCAGCCCTACGCCCGGTTGTCGCCGGCCGCCGCGGCCACGGTGCTCCTCCACGAGCGCGGGGCCCGCAAGGAGCTGCCGGCGCAGGCACGGTTCGCCACCGTCGTCACCAAGGTGGGGCCCCGCACCGCCGCGGCCGTTGACGACCTCTGCGGGGAGCTCGCCGCCCGGGAGCCCGGCCTGCCCGTGGTGCTGATCGAGGAGGAACGAGTGTGATCCGGCGCAGCGTCAACCTCATCCCCGAGTGCCCGCTCGATCGGATCGTCGCCCTGGCGACCCGGGCCGAGGCCCTGGGGTTCGACCGGTGCTGGGTCTACGACGAGGGCCTGGTCACCAGGGACGTTTACGTGACCATGGCCGCCATCGCCACCGCCACCAGCCGGCTGGTCGTGGGGCCGGGCATCACCAACCCCTACACCCGCCACCCGGCCCAGACCGCGTCCGCAGTGGCCAGCCTCGACGAGCTGAGCGGGGGCCGGGCGTTCCTGGGGGTGGGCGCCGGCGGGACTCTCACCCTCGACCCGATCGGGCTGGAGCGGCGCCGGCCCCTGACTGCGGTCCGCGAAGCCATCGAGGTGGCCCGGGCGCTGTTCGCTGGCGAGCCGGTCGACTACGACGGGGCGTCGGTCGCGCTGCGCTCGGCGACCATGGGCTACGGCCGGCCCGACATCGAGATCTGGCTGGCGGGTCGGGGACCCAGGATCCTGGCCCTCGGGGGAGAGGTGGCCGACGGGGTGATGCTCGACTTCATCCACAAGCCGGACCTCGGTGAGGCAGTGGCCAACGTGCGCAGCGGGCGAGCCGACGCCCGGGTCTGCTACTCGACGGCGGTCGTGCTCGACGACGCCGACCTCGAGGTGGTGCGGCCCCACATGACCTACCGCCTGGTCGACGCCCCGCCGACGGTGCGCGAGGCGATCGGCCTCGACGAGCGCCACCGGGAACGCATCCGCGCCGCGCTGGCCGGGGGTCTGGCCACTGCGGCCGAGCACGTACGCGACGAGTGGGTCGAGCCCTTCGTCGTCGCGGGGAGCCCGCGGGAGTGCACCGCCGAGATCGCCCGGCTGTGCGACCAGCACCAGATGGAGGAGTTCCTGCTCCCGGTCTTCGACGCCCCCGACCAGCTCGGGTACCTGGACCGGGTGGCCGCTGCCCTCGATGGGCCCTGAGCCGGGCCGGCGTGGAGCCGAGCCCCCGCGCGGGTCCCTTGACACCGCCCCTCGTGGTCGTAAGCTCAAAAGTCCGGATATCTAGTCATCTGGAGACCCGGTGATCCAACCCCTGGACCGCCAGAGCCCCCTCCCGCTGTGGGCCCAGCTCGAGCGCGAGCTCCGCCGCCGCCTGGAGGCGGGGGAGTTCGACGACGGGGCGTTCCCGACCGACCTGGAGCTGACCGCGGCCTACGAGGTCAGCCGGCACACCGTCCGGGAGGCGGTTCGGCACCTGAACGAGACCGGGGTCCTCCGCCGCGAGCGGGGCCGGGGCACCGTCGTGAACCGGGCGGAGTTCGAGCAGTCGCTGGGAACGCTGTACAGCCTGTTCCAGTCCGTCGAGTCCGCCGGGGTCGAGCAGACCAGCGAGGTCCTCGAGCTGGCGACGGTCACCGACCCGGAGGCCGCGGCGCACCTGGAGCTCGACGAGGACGCCCCCCTGGTGCTGCTGGCCCGGCTGCGCCTCGCCGGCGGTGTCCCCCTGGCGATCGACCGGGCCTGGCTGCCGGCGCCCATCGCCGCGCCGCTGCTTGACGTCGACTGGACCCACACCGCGCTGTACCACGAGCTCGCCGAGATCGGCGCTCCGGTCCCCAACCAGGGCTGGGAGCGGCTCACCCCGATCGTCCCCTCGGCGGCGGATCGGGCCAAGCTCGGGCTCCGGAAGAACGACGCTGCGTTCTTCCTGGAGCGGCTGGGCTGCCGGGACGGCAGGCCGATCGAGTGGCGCACCACCGTCATCCGCGGCGACCGCTACCGTTTCGTGACCGACTGGTCGACCGGATCCCGCCCCCGGCTGCGCCCCACGGCCGGCTGACCCGCCGGCCTGGCTGCGCCGGGGAAGCGACCCCTTGACCCGCCACCCGAATAGACCGTACATTCAGCCAACCGGACGTGTTGGAGGCAACGATGGTGGAGGCAACGATCACATGACGCGCCTCGGGTTCCTCCTCGACAGCGACAGCTGCATCGGCTGCCACGCCTGCACCGTGGCATGCAAGAGCGAGCACGACGTGCCCCTCGGGGTCAACCGGACCTGGGTGAAGTACATCGAGACCGGCACCTTCCCCGACGTGGCCCGCAAGTTCTCGGTGATGCGCTGCAACCAGTGCGACGACGCCCCCTGCATGGCCATCTGCCCCACTTCGGCGCTGTTCCGGGCGCCCAACGGCGTCGTCGACTTCCAGGACGACAACTGCATCGGCTGCAAGTCCTGCATGAACGCCTGCCCCTACGACGCCCTCTACATCAACCCCGAGACCAACACCGCGCACAAGTGCAACATGTGCAACCACCGCATCGAGGTGGGGCTGGAGCCGTCCTGTCAGATCGTGTGCCCGACCGAGGCCATCAAGATCGGCGACCTCGACGACCCCACCAGCGAGATCAGCCGCATCATCGCCCGCGACGACGTGGCCGTGCGCGCCCCCGAGCAGAACACCAGGCCCAAGGTGTTCTACCGGGGCGCCGACCAGGCGTCGCTCGACCCCACCCGCACCGCCATCGCCAACGACGGCATGATCTGGGCCGACACCACGCCGGCGCACCCGACGATCCCGGTGACCCTGGGGTCCCGGCCCGCCGACCTCCCCGGGGTGGTCGCCCGCACCGCTTACACCACGGCGCACCACATGACCTGGAAGGAGAAGGTGTCGGGTTACCTGGTGACCAAGGCGGTGGCGGCCGGGGTGATGCTGGTTGCCGCGCTGCTGGTGCTCCTGGGCCACGCGGGGGAGCAGGCCGCGGTCGGGGTGGTGCCGCCGATGGTCGCCGGGGCGTTCCTGGGGATCACCGGGGTGCTCCTGATCGGCGACCTGAAGCAGCCGACACGGTTCCACTACCTGATCACCCGGGGCAACTGGTCGTCGTGGCTGGTGAAGGGGGCCTACATCCTGATGGCGTTCGCGCTGATCTGCGGGCTCTGGTGGATCGGTGGGCTAGCCGAGTCCGAGGGGCTCCTCGAGGTCCTGGCCATCCCCGCGGTGATCGGCGCGGTCGGCACCGCGGGCTACACCGCCTTCCTCTTCGGCCAGTGCGAGGGGCGTGACCTCTGGCAGACCCCCCTGCTGCTGCCCACCCTGCTGGCGCAGGCCGTCACCGCCGGCGGTGCGGCCTACGCCGTGCTCGATCTGTTCCTCGACGTGCCCGAGGCCCGAGCCATCGCCTGGGTGCTGCTCGGCGGGGTCGCGGCCACCGCGGCGCTGATCGCCGTGGAGCTCACCTCGCAGGGGAGCCGGCACGTCGAGCTCGCAGTCCACGAGATGACCGCAGGTGCCTACGGCCGCCAGTTCTGGCTCGGGGGGATCGGGCTGGGCCTCGTCATCCCGGCGGCGCTCGCGGTCGTCGCCCTGGCCACGGACACCTCCTCGCCGGCGCCGCTGGCCGTGGCCGGCGTGGCCGCCCTCGTCGGCATGTTCGCCTACGAGGACGCCTTCGTTCGTGCCGGCCAATCCGTCCCCCTCTCGTAGGGAGCAGTCATCGTGACCGACCTCCACAAGTACCCGCCCTTCGAGCAGTGGCACGACTGGCGCGAGCTCGACGCCAAGGCCTGGCCCACCAGGAAGGAGCGCAGGTACGCCCTGGTCCCGACCACCTGCTTCAACTGCGAGGCCGGCTGTGGCCTGGTCGCCTACGTCGACCGGGAGACCGGCGACATCGCCAAGCTCGAGGGCAACCCCGAACACCCCGGGAGCCGGGGCCGGAACTGCGCCAAGGGACCTGCCACCCTCAACCAGGTCCACGATCCCGAGCGGGTGCTGTACCCGCTGAAGCGGGCGGGGGAGCGGGGGTCGGGGCAGTGGGAGCGCATCTCCTGGGACCAGGCGCTCGACGAGGTGGGGGAGCGGATCCGCACCGCCTTCGTCGAGGGCCGCCGCAACGGGGTCATGTACCACGTGGGTCGGCCCGGCGAGGACGGCTACACCGACCGGGTGCTGAAGGCCTGGGGCGTGGACGGGCACAACTCCCACACCAACATCTGCTCGTCGAACGCCCGGATCGGCTACCAGAGCTGGATGGGCCACGACCGACCCAGCTCCGACTTCGCCAACGCCAGGGTCATCCTCCTGATCTCCGCGCACCTGGAGTCCGGCCACTACTTCAACCCCCACGCCCAGCGGATCATGGAGGCCCAGGCCGCGGGGGCCAGGATCATCGCCGTCGACCCCCGTCTGTCCAACACCGGCGCCAAGGCCGACTACTGGCTGCCCACCTGGCCCGGCACCGAGCCCTACCTGCTGCTGGCCATCGCCCGCCTGCTGGTCGAGTCCGGGAGCTGGCACGCCGACTTCGTGCGTCGCTGGACCAACTGGCCGACCTACCTGCGTGAGCGGCATCCGGGCCGCCCGGTGGAATGGGAGCAGGTCCGCCCCGCACTGCTCGAGGAGTACGCGGAGTACACGCCCGAGGCCGCCCAGCAGAAGACCGGCGTCGACGCGGCCACGATCCGGGAGATCGCAGAGCTGATCGGGGCCAATCCCACCCGGTTCGCATCCCACAACTGGCGGGCCGCCGGCGCCGGTAACCTGGGTGGCTGGCAGGTGGCCCGCTGCCTGTTCTTCCTGAACGTGCTCACCGGGTCGGTGGCCACCAAGGGGGGCACCGCGGGCAACGACACGAACAAGTTCAAGCCCGCGGCGCCCATCGGCGCCCCGCCCATCACCTCCTGGAACGAGCTCGAGTGGCCGGTGGAGTTCCCGCTCGCCTACCACGAGATGTCGATCCTGCTGCCGCACTTCCTCAACGAGGGCCGAGGCAGCCTCGACGTCTACTTCTCGCGGGTCTACAACCCCATCTGGACCAACCCCGACGGGTTCTCGTGGATGGAGGCCCTCACCGACGAGTCCAAGGTGAGGTGCCACGTGGCCCTGACCCCGACCTGGTCCGAGACCGCCTGGTTCGCGGACTACGTGCTGCCCATGGGGGTGTCGACCGAGCGCCACGACGTCCACTCCTACGAGACCCACGCCGGCCGCTGGATCGGTTTCCGGCAGCCGACCCTTCGTCGCTACGCCGAGATCGCCAGCGGGGCCCCGCTCCCACCCGGCGCCCGGTCCCACGAGTACAACCCCGGCGAGGTCTGGGAGGAGAACGAGTTCTGGATCGACCTGTCGTGGCGCATCGATCCCGACGGCTCGCTGGGGGTGCGCCGGTGGTTCGAGTCCGAGGAGCGGCCCGGCGAGCCGCTGGGTGTCGACGAGTACTACGCCAAGATGTTCGCCGAGAACGTCCCCGGGCTCGCGGACGCGGCCGCGGCAGCGGGGCAGTCGCCGCTCGAGTACATGCGCGACCGTTCCGCGTTCGCCGTGCCCACCGACCCCTACGAGCCCCACGAGCGGACCGTCGACCCCGCTGCCGTGGAGGGCTGTGTCAAGGACGCCGACGGCGTGTACCGCAAGCCGGGCACTCCCGGTGCCTGGGACGGGGACCTGTCGACTCTCGACGGCCTCACCCTGCAGCCGGTTGGTGACGGATCACCGGCGGTGGAGGTCGACGGTGAGCTGAAGGAGGGCTTCCCGACGCCGTCGAAGAAGCTCGAGCTCTACTCGACCACGCTGGCGGACTGGGGCTGGCCCGAGTACGCCACCCCCCGGTGGATCCCCAGCCACGTGCATTGGGAGGACCTCGACCTGGAGGGCAACGAACGCATCCTGCTACCGACGTTCCGCATCCCCACCCTGATCCACACCCGATCCGCCAACTCGAAGTGGCTCAACGAGATCAGCCACCGCCACCCGCTGTGGATCCACCCTGCCGACGCCGAGCGGCTCGGCATCGAGGAGAACGGCCTGGTGCGGGTCACCACCCGCATCGGCCACTTCGTCATCCAGGCCTGGCGCACCGAGGGCATCCGGCCCGGTGTGGTCGCGGCCTCCCACCACATGGGCCGCTGGCGCCTCGAGGAGGACAAGGCCCGGAACTGGGCCGCGGGCAAGGCCGCGATCTCGAGGGACGGCACCACCTGGAAGCTGACCCGCGAGCACGGCAACCAGCCCTACGACTCGGCCGACGCCGACACCGGGCGCATCTGGTGGAACGACACCGGGGTGCACCAGAACGCCACCTTCTGCGTGCAGCCGGATCCGATCTCGGGCATGCAGTGCTGGCACCAGCGGGTCCGGGTGACCCCGGCCGAGCCGGGCGACGCCTACGGCGACGTGGTGGTGGACACGGCCGAGTCGCGCCAGGCGTACCTGGACTGGCTGTCGAAGACCCGCCCCGCCGGGACCAACGGCTCCGGGCTGCGCCGGCCCCTCTGGTACGCCCGCCCGCTCAAGCCCGCCCCCGCCGCGTACCGGCTGCCCTGATCGCTGCGGTGCCACGTCGCGCCTGATCGCCGGCGGGCCGGCTTGCCTGGATCCGGCCGGTCGAGCGCGCCCTGACGGGGCGGCAGCCGCGACAGCCCGCCCCGACGGCGAGGCTGCCGCGACAGCCGTTGACAAGTTGTCCAAATGTACGTACAATCGGTCATGTGACCAACGGACCGATGATCCGCCGCCTCCTGCCGATCCTGCAGTGGGGTCCGGCCTATGACCGGCGCCACCTGCGGTCCGACCTGGCCGCCGGGCTCACGATCGGCGCCATGCTCGTCCCCCAGGCCATGGCGTACGCGCTGCTGGCGGGCCTGCCGCCCGAGGTGGGGCTCTACGCGGCGACGATCCCGGTCCTGGTCTACGCGGCCATGGGCACGTCTCGACAGCTCGCCGTGGGCCCGGTCGCCATCGTGTCGCTGCTGACCGCCTCCGCGCTGGCGCCGCTGGTCGAGGAGGGCACCACCGGCTACCTCACTGCCGCAGCCTTGCTGGCGCTGATGGTGGGCGTGGTCCACGTGGTGCTCGGCGCCTTCCGCCTCGGGTACCTCGTGAACTTCCTGTCGCACTCGGTGCTCGTGGGGTTCACGGCCGCCGCTGCCCTCATCATCGGCTTCTCCCAGGCCAAGCACGTCTTCGGCATCACCGTCGAGCGCACCGAGCGCTTCCACGAGACGGTGCTCGACGTGGTGCGGAACCTCGGTGACACCAACGCCCCGACCCTGGCGCTCGCGGGCACCGCGCTGGCGGCGATGTTCCTGCTCCGCAAGCTGGCGCCCCTGGTCCCGGCTGCCCTCGCCGTCGTCGTCGGCTCCATCCTCGCCGTCGAGCTGTTCGATCTCGAGTCCCGCGGAGTGAAGGTGGTCGGTGACATCCCCGACTCGCTCCCGGCCTTCGGTCTCCCCGACGCCAGCGGCTCCCTGGTGGCCGACCTGGCGGCGACGGCCTTCGTGATCACCCTCGTGGGCTTCATGGAGTCGATCGCGGTGGCCAAGGTGTACGCCCGCCGCCATCGCTACCCGCTCGACGCCAACCAGGAGCTGATCGGCCTGGGTGCCGCGAACGTGGCCGCCGGCCTGTTCGGTGGCTATCCGGTGACCGGCGGCTTCTCGCGCACCGCCGTGAACGACAACGCCGGCGCCCGGACCCCGCTGGCGTCGATCGTGACCGCCCTCATCGTGTTGGCGACCATCGCCTTCTTCACGCCCCTGCTCTCGTCGCTGCCCAACGCGGCGCTGGCCGCGATCATCATCGTTGCGGTCGCCGGGCTGGTCGACGTGGCCGAGATGCGCCACATCGCGAGGGTGAAGCGCAGCGACCTCATCGGACTCGGGATTGCCTTCGGGGCCACCCTGGTGCTCGGGATCGAGCTGGGCATCGCCGTCGCCGTCGTCGGCTCGATGCTCGTCGTCTTCGCCCGGATGTCGATGCCCCACAGCGCCGTCCTCGGACACGTGGAGGGCACCACCAGCTACCGGAACGTCGATCGCTTCCCCGAGGCCGAGACCTACGAGGGGATCACGATCGTGCGAGTCGACGCCGCCCTGTCCTTCGTGAACGCCAGCAACGTCAAGGCGCTCCTGATCGCTCGGGCCGAAGCCCTCGACCACGAGCCCCGGGCGCTGCTGCTCGACGCATCGGGCATCAACGACATCGACGCCACCGGCGCCGAGATGCTGCACGAGCTGCTGCCCGAGCTCGACGACCGGGGCGTGGTCCTGCACGTGACCGACGTCAAGGGCCCGGTGCGCGACGTGCTGCAGCGGGCCGGGCTGTGGGACCTGCTCGGGACCCGCATCCACGCGTCGACCCACGACGCGGTCGCCGCCATCCGGCGGGGACAGCCCAGCCCGCAGGACCAGCGGCGGTCCGGCATCGACGAGCGCTCCCACGCCGGCGCCGGCCAAGGGACCGAGAGGGTGCCCGTCCGCTCCTGAGGCGCCGGAACCCCCACCCCCACCTCCACCTCC
>JBFKRY010000074.1:0-17585 GCA_041636995.1 Acidimicrobiales bacterium
CCGCTCGGGCGTGGTCTTCCCCGAGATGGTGGTGACCGTGGCCCTGGAGAGCGAGGAGTCCCAGGCGGCCGCGGCCGCGGCCACCGACGACCTGATCGTGCTGGTTCCTCTCATCGACGGGCGCTACGCCGGCGTCGGCGCGTTGGCCCGCATCGAGAACCGGGGCACCCTCCGCAACGGCCTGCCGGCGCTGACGATCCGGGCCATCGAGCGAGCCAGCATCGGCGTCGGCGTGATCGGTACCGGCACCACCCTGTGGGTCGAGGCCACCCCCATCCCGGCGGTGCCCACCGGCCGCACCCCGGCGCTGGCCGAGCGGTACCGCACCGTCGCCAGCGCGCTGCTCGACCGCCTGAGCGGAGGTCGGATCTCGGCCCCGCTGCCCGACGCCGACGACCCCAGCGCGCTGGCCGACACCATCGCCTACTGGCCCGAGCTGGCGCTCGAGCAGCGGGTTCGCCTGCTCGAGACCGCCGACGTGGACGAGCGCCTCGAGCTGGCCACCGAGTGGGCCCAGGAGGCGCTCGACGAGCTGGAGGTCAGCCAGAAGATCCACGAGGAGGTGGCCTCCTCGCTGGAGCAGGATCAGCGCGAGGTGCTGTTGCGCCGCCAGCTGGCCGCCATCCAGGCCGAGCTCGGCGAGGGTCAGGCCGACATGGTGAGCGAGCTGCGGGCCCGCCTCGACGAGCTCGCCGACGCCGTGCCCGAGGCCACCCGGAAGGCCATCGGCACCGAGCTCGACCGCTTCGAGCGGGTGGGCGACCAGTCCCAGGAGGGCTCCTGGATCCGCACCTGGCTCGACACCGTGTTCGAGCTGCCGTGGGGCGAGCTCAGCGAGGACAACCTGGATCTGGACGGGGCCCGGGGGGTGCTCGACGCCGACCACACGGGGCTCGACGACGTCAAGGACCGGATCGTGGAGCACCTGGCGGTGCGGAAGCTGCGGGTGGAGCGCGAGGTCGCCGAGCCCCTGGGCCGGCGGGGCGCAGCCATCCTGACCCTGGTGGGGCCGCCGGGCGTGGGCAAGACCAGCCTGGGCGAGTCGATCGCTCAGGCGCTGGGGCGCTCGTTCGTTCGCATGGCCCTCGGCGGAATCCGCGACGAGGCCGAGATCCGCGGACACCGGCGCACCTACGTCGGGGCCCGGCCCGGCCGGCTGGTGCGGGCCCTCACCGAGGCGGGGACCATGAACCCGGTGGTCCTGCTCGACGAGATCGACAAGCTCGGCGCCGACTGGCGGGGCGACCCGTCCTCGGCGCTGCTGGAGGTCCTCGACCCGGCCCAGAACCACAGCTTCCGGGACCACTACCTCGAGTTCGAGCTCGACCTGTCCGACGTGGTGTTCATCGCCACCGCCAACCGGCTCGACACCATCCCGGGCCCGCTGCTGGACCGGGTGGAAGTGATCGAGATCGAGGGGTACACCGATGACGAGAAGACCGTCATCGCCCAGCGCCACGTGCTGCCCCGGCTCCGCTCGCAGATGGGCCTCGCCGAGGACGAGGTGGTCATCGCCGACGAGGTGGTGGCCCGGGTGGCCGCCGACTGGACGCGCGAGGCGGGCGTCCGGGGGCTGGAGCGGAAGCTGGCCACCCTGCTGCGCAAGGCCGCCACCCGGCTGGCCACCGATCCCGCCGACCGGCCGGTGGTGATCGGCGAGGACGATCTGGCCGAGCTGCTGGGCAAGCCCATCCCGCGCGAGGAGCTGGAGGACCGCACCGCTGTCCCCGGCGTCGCCACCGGGCTCGCGGTCACCGGCGCCGGCGGTGACGTCCTGTTCGTGGAGGCCACCGCCATGCCCGGCGAGCCCGGGCTCACCCTCACCGGTCAGCTGGGCGAGGTGATGAAGGAGTCCGGCGAGATCGCCCGCTCGTACCTGCGCTCGCACGCCGCCGAGCTGGGGATCGACGACGCCGACCAACGGTTCCACGTGCACTTCCCTGCGGGGGCGGTCCCCAAGGACGGCCCGTCGGCGGGGATCACCATGACCACCGCGCTGGCGAGCCTGCTCACCGGGCGCCGGGTCCGCCACGACGTGGGGATGACCGGCGAGGTCACACTCCAGGGCAAGGTGCTGCCCATCGGCGGCGTCAAGCAGAAGTTGCTGGCGGCGCACCGGGCCGGGCTGGCCCAGGTGATCCTGCCGGCACGCAACGCCGTCGACCTCGACGACGTGCCCGACCAGGTGCGAGGGGACCTGACGATCCACCTGGTCGGTGACGTCCGCGAGGTCATCGACCTGGCCCTGGAGCCCGCGGTCTAGGCCGCGGGTCAGGCGGTCCGGATGCGACCCGGCCGCTCGGCGGGGACCTCGATCCGGGCCAGGGCCCGGGCTGCGTCGGCGATGGCGTCGAGGACCGGCTCGAGCAGGCGCCCCTTGCCGGTGAGCCCCCAGCAGGCGCTGCCCTCGCGCTCGCAGCGGCGCACGATGCCCTCGGACTCCAGCTCGGCCAGGCGGCGGGTGAGCAGCCGGTCGGAGAGCCCCGGGATGCTGCTGCGGATGTCGCCGTAGCGGGCCGGGCCCGCCGCCAGCACCCGGAGGATGACGCCGGTCCACCGCCGGCCGAGGAGCTCGACAGTGTGGTGGAAGTAGGGGCAGTACCGTTCGTCGTCCATGTGATCGTGCCGACGGGTCGGCGGATCCACCATAGATCCCCCTGCCGGGCTCCGCGGACGAACGGCGGCCCCACCGCCCGGAGCCGCTCAGCGCAGGGCGTCGATGATCAGCTCGACGTCGGCGACCGTGGTCTGGGGGTTGACGAAGCAGAAGCGCAGGACGGGCTCGCCCAGGTAGCGGCTCGGGACCACGAACGCCTCGCCCGAGCGCATCATCCGGACGCTCCAGTCGGTGTACTGGTCGGCGTCCCACCCCAGGCGGCGGAACACGACCACCGACAGCGACGGCTCGTGCGCCAGCTCCAGGTGCTCGGCCCCCCGGATGAGGTCCGCTGCGGCTGCTGCCAGGTCGAGGGTGGTCTGGACCGCGGCGCCGTACCGGTCGGTGCCGTGGGCCGCCAGCGAGAACCAGAACGGCAGCCCCCGGGCCCGCCGGGTGAGGTGGATCGCGTAGTCGGACGGGTTCCAGTCGCCCCACTGCCTGAGGAACTGGAGGTAGCCGGCGTGCTGGGCGTGGACTGCGCTGGCCTGGGTGGGATCCCGGTAGAGGAGGGCGCAGCAGTCGAAGGGGGCGAACAGCCACTTGTGGGGGTCGATGATGAAGGAGTCGGCCAGCTCGAGCCCGTCGAAGAGGTGCCTGGCCGAGGGGGCCACGAGCGCGGCGCCGCCGTAGGCCCCGTCGACGTGGAACCAGACGTCGCGCTCTCGACAGACGGTGCCGATACCCCGGAGGTCGTCGATCAGCCCCAGGTTGGTGGTCCCGCTGGTGGCCACCACCCCGGCCACCGCATCGCCGAGCTCGTCGAGGACCGCTTCGACCGCCTCGCCGGTCATCCGCAGGTCGTCGCCGACGGGGACCGGGACGATGTCGGCGTCCATGACGTCGGTGCCGGCCTTCACCGAGGAGTGCGACTGCGACGACGCCAGGAACGCCCAGCGGTCGGGCCGGTCGCGGCGTCTGGCTGCGTGACCCCGGGCGGCCACCAGCGCGGAGAGGTTGCCCACGGTGCCACCCGGCACGAACACCCCACCGGCGCCCTCGGGCAGGCCGGCCAGGTCGGCCAGCCAGCGCAGCGCCTCGTTCTCGGCGTGGACCGCGCCGGCGCCCTCGATCCAGGAGCCCCCGAAGATCGAGCAGGCTCCCACCACCAGGTCGAACAGCACAGAGCTCTCGGTGGGGGCGGCGGGCACGAAGGCCAGGTAGCGGGGGAAGTCGACCGACAGCGACGACTCGTTGAGGACGTCGACGAAGCATCGCAGCGCCGCCTCCCCGCCGATGCCCTCCGCGGTGATGGTGGGCCCGCACAGCGCGGCCAGCTCCTCCTCGGTGCGGGCGGTCCCGAGCGGGATCGGGTCGAGGGCGATCCGGTGGCGGGCGAAGGCGAAGATCTTCTCCGCGAGCTCGGCCATCTCGTCGGTGTGCTCGTGCATGCTCATCGCCAGCCGACGGTAACGCAGCCCGGCGGCGGCGGTGCGCCATGCGCGGCAATGGACCCCTCACTAGCGTTCGGCGATGGTCACGGTTCGGTTGCGCCCGCTCGAGGACGGCGACGTGGCTGCGGTCCTCGAACTGGCGGTCCGAGCCTGGGCGCCGGTCTTCGCCTCCTTCGAGGAGGTGATGGGCCCCGAGCTGTACCGGCGGCTGTACCCCGACTGGACCAGCCAGCAGCGGCAGGCGGTGCGGGAGGCACTGCAGGCCAACGAGACCTGGGTGGCGGTGGTCGACGGCGAGGTGGCCGGCTTCGTCAACGTGATCTTCGACGCCGCGGAGGCGGCGGGGGAGATCCACATGATCGCGGTCGAGCCCCCGCGCCAGCGGCTGGGGCTCGGCGGCGAGCTCACCGAGCTGGCGGTGGCGGAGATGGAGCGGCGGGGTCTGACCCTGGCCACCGTCGGCAGCGGCGGCGACCCCGGTCACGCCGCGGCCAGGGGGCTCTACGAGAAGGCGGGTTTCTCGCCCTTCCCCCAGGTGCTGTACTCGAAGCTGATCGGCGGCTGACCCGGCCGGTCAGAGGAGGAGCAGCGATGTCGTTTCACCCGTACCTCTACTTCGGCGGCAACTGCCGCGAGGCGTTCGACCGCTACCGGGAGATCTTCGGCGGCGAGCTCACGGTGATGACCGGCGCCGACGCGCCCCCCGGCACCGACATCCCCGAGGGCAAGGGCCACCTGGTCATGCACGCGGCGCTGATGGTGGACGGCGCGCCGCTGATGGCCTCGGACTCCTACGCCGACGACGTCGAGCCCGCCCCCACCGTCGCGGTGCACTACTCGACCACCGACGTGGACCACGCCCGGCGGGTGTTCGACGCCCTGGCCGAGGGCGGGACCGTGCAGATGGCCGGGGGCGAGACGTTCTGGACGCCGTTCTACGGCAGCTGCATCGACCGCTTCGGCATCTCCTGGCAGGTCAACGTGGAGGCCGACGAAGCGAGCTGAGGCGGCGGCGCAGTGGAGCGGGCGGCCGAGTAGACCGTTGCCATGGCTGGGGCGCCACGTGGTCTGCTCGTTCCGATCGACGAATCGAACTGGCGCAGTGCACTCGCAGTACGCGTCGCCGAGCGGCAGCTCGAGTTCGTGGCCGATCATCAGCCGGTCGCGCTGGTGATCCTCGCGAAGGCCTACGTCCAGCCTGGCGGTCGAGCTTGGGAGCCGCTGGCGTTCGTCGTGGACGGTCGTGTCGTCGCGGTCCTGGCCCTCGCCCACGGCGAGGGCGTCAGCGAAATCGTCAACCTCGCCGTCGACATCGACCACCAGGGTCGAGGCGTCGGGCGGGCCGTTCTCGCGGCGGCCCGCTCACATGCGCGCGCCAGCGGCTCGGGTGCGCTCGAACTGACGGCACACCCCTCGAACGAAGCGGCCCAGGCTCTGTACGTGCACGCGGGCCTTCGCCCCACCGGCGAGGTCCGTCACGGCGAACCCGTGTGGCGTGCGACTCTCGACGACGCGTCCGCCGAACAGTAGCGCTGGCGTCATCTGGTCAGCCGAGGCCTACGAGGAGATGCTGCGCCGCCTCGACGGCCACGACCCCAACCCGTCGAGGTGGACGCCCACCGCTGCCAGACCCTCGACGGCACCCCACTCGAGCCACTCGAGGCCGCCGCCGGCAGCCTCGTCGGACGCATCCGGCGGGTGATCGTCCAGCGACGACGGAGGAGGGGCGGTAGCGCGCCTCTGGGAGCAAGAGGCCTGCGACCCGTCAGGGCTCGTCCCGGCGGCGCAGGACCGCGGCCACGTAGGGTCGCTGGTCCCCGGCGCGACCCGGCGCCAGTCCTCGCACCTCGACGGTGTCGAAGCCGGACGCGAACGTCGCGACGAGGGAGTCGGGGCTGTACCGGCACACGGGGAGCCCGGCGCAGCGCTCGGGGGCCTCGGGGCCGAAGGTGGCGATCACCAGCAGGCCCCCCGGGACGATGGCTCGTCGGGCGACGTCGAGGTAGGCGTCGCGCTCGGCCTCGTCGACGAGGAAGTGGAAGAGAGCCCGGTCGTGCCAGAGGTCCCACTGCCGGTCGGGCTCGAAGCGGGTCACATCGGCGTGGAGCCAGCTGACTTGCTCGGCGCGCCGGCCCAGCCGGTCCCGGGCCCGCTGCAGGGCCACGGAGCTCAGATCCATCACCGCCAGGTCGCCGTAGCCGAGAGCCAGGAGGGCCTCGACCAGTCGGCTGTCGCCCCCGCCCACGTCGATCACCGAGTCAGCCGGGGTGGAGTTGGAGACGACCAGCGCCAGCGTCGACGGCTCGGGCTCGTACCAGCCCAGCTCGTCGCTGGCTGCTCCGCCGTAGACCCTGTCCCAGTGCTCGTGCATGCTCGTCCCGATCACCCCGTCCCGCGGCGGTCGTCCTGGGACGAGCCTAGGGACCTTCGGATGCGCTGTCTCGCTGGTCCGGGCGGGTGAGGAGCACGGTCAGATGGGAGCCGGCCAGGATGAGCAGCAGCGGTGCCAAGATGAGCACGGCGATACCCGATGCGGCGGACGGACTGCCGAAGATCGCGACGACTACGGTGAGTGCGCCGACCAGGACGCTCGCGACGAAGAAGGTCCGCCGGACCCTGAGCAGCCCGCCCGGCTGGCGGCCGTACTCCCGGTCCATGTCCAGCTCGCGGGGGCCGTAGACCGGCCCGATGATCCGGTCCCTGGGGAGCCCGGACGGGTTTCGACCACGTGCCACATCCCATACAACCACGGCCTGCGGCTCGGCCGCCACCTCACAGCACCGCGAAGCGGGCGTCCAGGGCGGCCTCGGCCTCGACGGGGAGGCCGCCCCAGGTGAACAGGCGGCGCTTGGTCTCGTCGTCGGGGAACAGGATCGGGTTCCGGGCCAGCTCGGCGGCGTCGCCACCCAGCCGCTGGAGCTCCTCGCGGACTCCGATGACCGGGGAGATGTACTGCACCCAGGCGGTGATCCGGGCCGCGTTCGCGGGGTCGTACACGAAGTCCATCCACTCGCCGGCGGCCCGGACGTTGGCGGCGCCCCGGGGGATGACCATGGTGTCGAACCAGCGGACCGCCCCCTCCTCGGGGATGACGAACTCGATGTCGGGCCGCTCGGTCTGCAGGATGACGGAGTCGCCCGACCAGGCCATGGCCAGCCACAGCTCGCCCGAGGCCAGGGCGTCGGCGAACTCGCCGAAGGTGACCTGGGCGATCTGGCCGCTGGCCCGGGCCTGCTCGAACAGCTCCAGCCCGGCCAGGGCGGTGGCCTCGGTGGGCCGGGAGGGATCCTCGCCGTTGAGCAGCATCCCGAACGGGACGGTCTCGCGCATCTCGCCGATGATGCCCACCCGGCCCCGGAAGGCGGGATCGAAGAGGTCGGCGATAGAGGTGATGGGCCGACCGGTGAGCGCAGGGTCGTAGGCGATGCCGGTGATGCCGGCCTGCCAGGGCATGTGGAAGCGAGCGCCCCGATCCCAGGGCTGGGTGAGGTAGGCGGGGTCGATGTTGACGTGGTTGGGCACGATCTCGAGCGGCACCTGCTCGGCCCAGCCCCGCTCCACCATGCGGGCCGCCACCCAGAACGTGGGGGTGATGATGTCGTAGGGGAGGGTGTCGCCGGCCCCGAGGGTGGGGGCGATGAGGGTCTCCCAGGCGGCGATGTTGTCCTCGTAGGACTCGTCGTAGCGCACCCGCAGCCCACGCTCGCGCTCGGCCCGGGTGATGGTGCCCTCGGTGGGACCCTCGTCGGGGTCGATGTAGAGCTCCCAGTTGAGGATCGACAGCTCGGTGCCGCCGCCCAGGTCGGCCTGGCGGACGCCGCCGCCGCCCCGGCTGCAGCCGGCCAGGGCCAGCAGCCCCGTGGCCCCGGCGCCACGGAGCACGTCACGCCGCCGGAGCAGGCTCACCGCTGGTACTCCCTGATCCGCAGCTGGTAGCCCCACAGGCAGGCCAGCGCCGCCAGGCCGGGCAGCCCGATCATCGCCACCCGGAGCCAGTCGAGATGGTTGCGGGCGTCCCGGAGGCCGGTGGTGAACTGGCTCCGGTTGTCGCTCAACACGCTCTCGACCGAGGTGTTGAACCCGTTGAAGTCGGCGTTGCCCGGGCCCACGGCCAGCTCGATGGCGGCCACCCGCTCGTTGGCGTCGAGGGCCAGCTGGATGTCCTCGCTGGTGTCGCGGTAGCGGTCCCACCGGACCAGCATCTCGGCGGTGGCCGCCTGCTCCCTGGTGGAGTCGGCGGTGCGGTTGGCCTCGAGCAGCAGGCCGTCGCCGACGGCCTCGCCTCGCCGGGCGCTGTCCACCAGATCGGGCTCGCCGACGTCGACCGCGGCGAGCCGCCGGGCCAGGGTGACCTGCTCGTCGGGGTCGCCCGTGGAGATGAGCGACAGGCTCTCCAGGGTCTTGTACCGGAAGGCCGTGGTCTGTATGTCCGAGGTGAGCGCGATCGAGTCGTAGCCACCGTCACGGGCGAGCTCGAGGTCGTTCTGCTGGCGGACCCAGGCCAGCAGCAGCCACACCAGCGCCACGGCCACCAGCACGGTGGCCGCCAGCATCGGCAGGTTCAGCAGCCGGTTGGTGCGCCGGCTCACCCAGATCTGGCCGGCGACGAGGACGCCGATCGCGGCCGCGGCCACGAACAGGGCCAGGATCGTCGCCGTCTGGCCGCCGCCGACATCGTCGTCGAGGCGGGCCTGGGCGCCCTCGGTGATGGACTCCACCTCGGGCACGATCCGGTCCTGGACCACCGCGATGGCGTCGCGCAGTCGTTCGGACGCGCCGATGACGCCCTGGACGTTCGCCAGCCGGGCCGCCTCCACCAGCCCCGCGTACTCCGTGAGTGCGGCGGCGATGGTCTTGATCGAGTCGTGGGTGGCGTCGTCGTCGCCGACGAGGCGGCTGACCTCTTCCAGCTGGGCCGTGGATCGCTCGAGCGCCACCTCGTAGAGCCGCCGCTGTTCCCGGTCCTCGTCCTGGCCCGAGAGGAACACCGCGGCCGAGGCCGCGTCGGCCTCGGCGATGCTGGCGAACACGTCCTGGATGGCGACCAGCACCGGACCGGTGTTCTGCAGGGCCCGGTCACTGCTCGAGGTCAACCTGCTGGCGGCCACGAAGGCCACCAACGCGGCCAGCCCGATGGCTCCGACCGTCGCCACCGCGGCCAGGCGGTACCGGGCGGGGGCGGACGCTCGTCGGGGCCGGGGTCTCGGCGGCCGCGCCGGCGGTGCGGGGGCGGGCGGCGTCGAGACACTCATCGCCGGGTCACCCTAACCGCGGGGCTGCCCGGCTCGTTGCAGGGCGGTGCGGATGCGCTTCTCGCTCACCGGGCCCGCGGTGCCGAGCTGCTGCGCGAACAGCGAGACCCGCAGCTCCTGCAGCTGCCAGGTGAGCTCCTCGACCTCGGGGGTCCAGCCGAGCCGCTCCACGAGCGCGTCCAGCTCCTGCTCGAGGGCCCCGAGCCGCCGGGTGGCGCCGAGGTCACGCTGCAGGTTCTCGGGCAGGCGCTCGAGTCGCCGGGCCGCAGCCTGCAGGTACCGCCGGAGGTTGGGGAGGTTCCGGGCGCCGACGCCGGTGAGGAAGCCGGGGTAGACCAGGCTGTCGAGCTGGTTGCGGACGTCGACCACGGCGGGCTCGAAGGCGGGCGCCGTGGTCGCCTCCAGCGCCAGCTCCACCCGTTGCAGTTCGGTGAGGACCTCGGCCGACGCCCGCCCGATGTCGGCGACCCGTTCGGGCAGCTCGGCCCGCACCCGGCCCAGGAGCTCGTTCCAGGACTCCTCGGTCCAGGCGGGCCCGCCGGCCTCGATCATCAGCTGGTCGACCGCGCAGCCGAGCAGGTCGTCGAACCACTCGGCGGGACCGGGGTACGGGCTCTGCACCAGCGCCAGCTTCACGTCGTGGTCGAGCAGGGCCCGCAACGGCTTCGAGACCGCCGGTCGCTCGAGCAGGAGCAGGCGCCGGGTCCCGGCCCACATGGCCCGGTGCTGCTCCTCGGCGGTGGCCAGGAGCTGCACCGCCACCGTGTCCCCCTCGTCGACCAGCGCCGGGTACGCCCGGGCGGTGTGGCCGCCCCGACCGAGCTCCACCTGGCGGGGCAGGTCACCACCGGGCCACGACGTGAGCCCGCTGCGCTCGAGCCGGTGTGGTGAGTCCCCGAGCGACGCCCGGACCTGCTCGTCGAGGAGCCGCCGCAGGGCGCGGAGGTCGCCGCCGTGGGCCAGCACCACACCGTCGTCGGACACGATGCGGAAGTTCGGGCGGAGGTGGAGCGGCAGGTTACCCAGATCGATGGCGTCGGCAGGGATGGGGACGCCGCCGTGGCGGGAGAGCGCTGCGCCCACGGACTCCGCCAGGCCCCGGCCGGAGTCCAGGGTGGGCAGGATGGTGTCGACGGTGTCGGCCACCGGCACCAGCTGCTTGCGGATCGACTTCGGGAGCGACCGCACCAGCGCGGTGACCAGCTCGCGGCGAAATCCCGGGACCAGCCAGTCGAAGGTGGCGGGGTCCAGGCGCCCCACCGCGGCGACGGGGACCTCGATGGTGATGCCGTCGTCGGGGCTGGCCGGGTCGTGCTCGTACCCGATCGGCAGGGAGAGATCGCCGACCCGCCAGGTGTCCGGGTACGCGTCCGGGTCGCCCAGGCGTTCCGGGTCGGCGACCAGATCGTCGAGGGTCAGGTCGAGCAGCTGCGAGTCCGACCGGCTCGCTTCGCGCCACCAGCGGTCGAAGTGGCGGACGCTGGTGATGTCGGCGGGCAGCCGGGCGTCGAACCAGGCGGCGAGCGCGTCGTCGCTCACCAACAGCTCGGTGCGGTGGCGGGCCTCGAGCGAGCGCACCTCCTCGATGGTGCCGGCGTTCCGGGCCACGAAGCGGTGTCGGGTCTCCCACTCCCCGCGCACGAGCGCGTGGTGGATGAACAGCATGCGGGCGTCATCGGGATCGACCCGGCTCCACATGACGATGCGCCCGGCCACCAGCACCAGGCCGTAGATCGACACCGTCTCCGAGGCCACCGCGGCGCCCCGCTCGGCATCCCAGCGGGGGTCGGTGTAGCTGCGGGTGAGCAGGTGCTCGCCCAGCTCTTCGATCCACTCGGGGTGCACCGGCGCCACCCCCCGGGCCCAGAGCCGGTTGGTCTCCACCAGCTCGGCGGCCATCACCCACCGGGGCGAGCGCTTGAACAGGGCCGAGCCGGGGGCGATGGCGAAGCGGGCGTTGCGGGCGCCCCGGTACTCGAACCCGTCACGCTCCCGGTGGCCCACGTGGGAGAGCAGCCCGGCCAGCAGGGACCGGTGGATCACGTCCGGATCCGCCGCCCGGCGCTGGACGGTCAAGCCCAGCTCCCGGGTGATCCGCCGGAGCTGGGCGTGGATGTCCTGCCACTCGCGGACCCGGGGGTAGTTGAGGAACTCGCGCCGGCACAGCCGCCGGAACCGGCTCGACGAGCCCGCCTTGCGCTCGGTCTCCAGGTAATCCCAGAGGCCGACCATGGTGAGGAAGTCCGACGACGGGTCCACGAACCGGCGGTGGTGCTGGTCGGCCTCCTCCCGCTGGTCGGCCGGGCGGTCGCGGGGATCCTGGATGGCCGACCCGGACGCGATGACCAGCACGTCCCGCAGGCACTCGTTCCGGCCGGCCTCGATGAGCATGCGGCCCAGTCGGGGGTCGATCGGCAGCCTGGCGAGCGTCCGCCCGGTCCGGGTCAGCGCCAGGCCGGCGCCCTCGCCGGTGACCGCGCCCAGCTCGTGGAGGAGGGCCACGCCGTCGCGGATGTTGCGGTGATCCGGGGGGTCGACGAACGGGAAGGACTCGACCTCGCCCAGCCCCGCCGCCGCCATCTGCAGGATGACCGAGGCCAGGTTGGTGCGCTGGATCTCGGGCTCGGTGAACTCGGGTCGCGCCGCGTAGTCCTCCTCGCGATAGAGGCGGATGCACACCCCGGGGCCGATGCGGCCGCAGCGGCCCGCTCGCTGATCGGCAGAGGCCCGGGAGATCGGCTCGATGGGCAGCCGCTGGACCTTCGTTCGGCGGCTGTACCGGGAGATGCGGGCGGTCCCGTTGTCGACCACGGCCCGGATGCCCGGAACGGTGAGCGAGGTCTCGGCCACGTTGGTGGCCACCACGATCCGGCGGCCCCGATGGGGCGCGAAGACCCGATGCTGCTCGGCGATCGACAGCCGGGCGAACAGGGGGACGATCTCGACGTCGGGCAGCTCCAGCTCGGCCAGGGCGTCGACGGCGTCACGGATCTCCCGCTCGCCCGAGCAGAACACCAGGATGTCGCCGTCGCCCTCGGTGAACAGCTCGACCACGGCGTCGCAGATCCCCTGGGGCTGATCCCTGAGCTCGTCGACGTCGGACCCGTCGAGGGGCCGGTAGCGGAGCTCGACCGGGTAGGTGCGCCCCGAGACCTCCACGACCGGGGCCCCGTCGAAGTGCTCCGAGAAGCGCTCGGTGTCGATGGTGGCCGAGGTGATGATCACCTTCAGGTCGGGGCGGCGGGGCAGCAGCCCGTGCAGGTAGCCCAGCAGGAAGTCGATGTTGAGGCTGCGCTCGTGGGCCTCGTCGATGATGACGGTGTCGTAGCGGTCGAGCCGGCGATCGCGCTGTATCTCGGCCAGCAGGATCCCGTCGGTCATCAGCTTCACCATCGTCTGGTCGCTCACCTCGTCGGTGAAGCGGACCGCGTACCCCACCACCCCGCCGAGCTCGCCGCCCAGCTCGGCCGCCACCCGCTCGGCGATCGAGCGGGCCGCGATGCGCCGGGGCTGGGTGTGGCCGATCCAGCCCTCGGTGCCGCGCCCGAGCTCGAGGCACAGCTTGGGGAGCTGGGTGCTCTTGCCCGAGCCGGTCTCGCCGGCCACGATCACCACCTGGTGGCCGCCGATGGCCTCCAGCAGGTCCTCCCGGCGGGCGCTGATCGGCAGCTCGGCCGGGTAGGCGATGGGCGACGGCGCCACCCGGCGCTGGCGGTTCATTCCGACGACGGTATCGGCGTCGCCGAGCATGGGGCCCCGGCGGGCCGGGCAGCCACCCGGACGCCAGCAGATACCATCGGCGCGGCGTGGAGACGGAGGAGATCGACGAGCTGTTGCAGCGCTACAGCGCCGCCGAGAACCGCATCGCCGCGAACCTGGTCGAGCTCGACGACCACCCCACCTATGCCCTGGTGGCCGCGGGGACCCTGAGCGGCACCACCGCGCGCCGGCTCGACGACGTGGCCGCCGAGGCCCCGTCGCTGTGGACCGGCCTCGACGCCCTCCGGCGCACCCTCGAGGAGGCCCGGAGCATCCGCCGGGGCGGGCGCATGAACGACGACCGCCGGGCCCGGTTGACTCACCTGCTGACCGGCGAGTCGGTGGTGGTCGATGTGGTCCGGACCCCCCTGGCCGAGCGAGACCTGCTCGACCAGGCCACGGCCGAGGAGCGGGTCACCATCGAGGAGCTGCTCGATCGGCTGCGAGCCAGCTACGAGCCGCTCCGCGACGGCATCGCCGCCATCGACGCGGTCTGGCGCGACATCCTCCCCCGTCTCGACGCCGCGGCCACGACCCTGGCCGAGCTCGAGGTCGAGCTGACCCAGCTCGGCGTCCCCGAGGTGACCGTCACCCTGGCCCAGCAGCGGCTCGACGACCTGCGCCGCCAGGTCATGGATGACCCCCTGGGCGTGGCTCCCGACGCCGGCGACGACCTCGATCGGGTGGTGGCCGACGCCGCCCGCCAGGTGGGGCAGCTGCGCCGGGGCCACGACGAGCTCGACGCCGACCTCACCCGGACCGAGGTGCTGGTGGCCGAGGCTCGGGCCCTGCGGGCCCGGGCCGCGACCGCGCTGGCGGAGGCCCAGGCCAAGGTCCGGGCCCCGGAGGGTCTGGCCCGGGTCCCGGCGGCCGCGGTCGTCGACACCCTGGCCCGCCAGGGCGCCGAGCTGCGCGCCGTCGAGGGTGAGCCCTGGCGGCAGACCCGGTCCCGCCTCGACCAGTGGCTGTCGGTGGCCGAGCGGCTGGTGGCCCAGCTACGCGACGTGGAGCGGCGCAACCGGGCCCCGCTGGAGCGACGGGACCAGCTCCGGGGGTTGCTGAGCGCGTATCGTGCCAAGGCGGCGGCGGTCGGGATGATCGAGCATCCCGAGCTGGTCGACCTGGCCGACGACGCCCACAACGAGCTGTACACCGCGCCGACCGACCTGCAGCGAGCCGCGGTGCTCGTGGGTCAGCTCGGCGACCGGATCCGCGGGACGGGAGCCCCATGAGCGCATGCACCGAGCCGGGGTGCCCCGGCACCATCGCCGCCGACGGCTACTGCGACACCTGCGGCATGGCCGCCGGCCCGGCGTCGGCCCCGGTGGCCTCGGTCCCGGCGGCGGCACCGAGGGTCGCGGGCCGGGCCTGCACCGAGCCCGGATGCTCGGGCACCATCGCCGTCGACGGCTACTGCGACACCTGTGGCATGGCCGCCGAGGCGTCGGCCCTCGCGGCGGCTCTCGGCCCGCCCGGCTCGGCCTCGGTGCCGTCGATCGCGGCGCCGAGCGCGCCCGGGGTCTCCAGCCGGGTGGCCCCCACGTCGCGGCGCACCCGCTCCGCCCGGACCGGCTCGACCCGGACCAGGCTCGGCGCGGGCCTGGTGATGGTCGCGCCCACCGAGGTGGGCGACCCGGCCGGGGCCATCATGACCCCGGAGAAGATCGCCGCGGTGATCGGGGAGGTCCCCGAGGAGGACCGCTACTGCTCCTCGTGCGGGCGGCCGGTCGGCCGCAGCGTGGACGGTCGCCCCGGCCGGGTCCAGGGGTTCTGCAGCCACTGCCGGGCCCCGTTCGACTTCCAGACCAACGCCCCCACCCTGGGTGCGGGCGAGCTGGTCGCCGGCCAGTACGAGATCCTGGGCCCGCTGGCCCACGGGGGCATGGGCTGGATCTACCTGGGCCGGGACAAGGCGGTGTCGGACCGCTGGGTGGTGCTGAAGGGTCTGCTCAACGAGAACGACCCCGACGCGGTCGCAGCCGCGGTGGCCGAGCGGCAGTTCCTGGCCCAGATCGAGCACGGCAACATCGTGAACATCTACAACTTCGTCACCCATCTCGGGCGGGGCTACATCGTGATGGAGTACGTGGGCGGCGAGTCCCTCAACAGCAAGCTCAAGGCCCGCCGCCGGGCCAACAACGGCGTCCCCGACCCGCTCCCGCCCGCCGATGCCATCGCCTACATCCTCGGGGTGCTCCCGGCATTCGGCTACCTCCACAACCTGGGCCTGGTCTACAACGACCTCAAGCCGGCCAACGTCATGGCCGTGGGCTCGGACGTGAAGCTCATCGACGTCGGCGCGGTCATGCACATCGACGACGAGCACGCAGCCATCTTCGGCACCCAGGGCTTCCAGGCCCCCGAGGTGGCAGCCATGGGGCCCTCGATCTCCAGCGACCTCTACACCGTCGGGCGCACTCTTGCAGTGTTGATGCTCGACTTCGTCTTCCACGCCGGCGCCTACCTCCACGCGATCCCGCCGCCGCGGGAGGCCGGGGTGCTCGTGCAGTGGGAGTCGCTGTATCGCTTCCTCCTGAAGGCCACCGCGGCGCATCCCGACGACCGGTTCCAGGACGCGGGCGAGATGGCCGACCAGCTGACCGGGGTGCTGCGCGAGATCATGGCCGTGACCGAGCGGTCGGCCCGCCACAGCCCGAGCCGGCTGTTCGGGGGCGACCGGCTCACCGCGCTGATGATCGACCACGCCGACATGGTGCTGACCGAGGCCGACTGGCGCTCGCTGCCCGCGCCGAAGGTCGACGACACCGACCCCGCGGCGGCGTTCGTCGACGATCTCGACGAGGTCTCGCCGGTCGCGGCGCTCACGCTGATCGATGCCGCGATGGCCAGCGGCCAGGTGCCCCGGAGCCGGGAGCTGCAGCTGCGCCACGCAGCCGTGCTGCTGGCCGTCGGCGACGACCCCGGCTCGGTGCTCGACGAGGTCGCCGCCGCGGATCCCTGGGAGTGGCGGGTCGAGTGGTACCGGGCGCTGCACCATCTGGCCCGGGGCGAGCCCGCCGCGGCGGCGGAGGCCTTCAGCCGGGTCTGGACCGAGCTGCCCGGCGAGCTGGCGCCCCGCCTCGGCGCCGCCCTCGCCGCAGAGTCCGCCGGCGAGCACGAGCGAGCGGCCCAGCTCTACGAGCGGGTGATCTCGGTCGACAGCACCTACGTCTCGGCCGCCTTCGGTCTGGCCCGCTGCCGGGTTGCGGTGGGCGACCGCACGGGGGCGGTGGCCGCCTACCAGCGGGTACCCCCGAGCTCGGCGACCTACCAGGGCGCGCAGGTCGCCGCGGCCCGGGCGCTCATCGGCGACGGCGCCGCCACCGGGGCGACAGAGCTGCGCCAGGCCGCGGCCACCGTCGAGCGGCTCCAGCTCGACGCGGTGGAGCGGGCGTCGCTGGCCGTCGAAATCCTGGAGCGGGCGCTGGGCGCCGGCCCGGATCAGCTGCGGGATCTGGGCGACGCCACCCTCCTGGGCCACCGGGTCGACGAGACCGGCATCCGTCGGGGCCTCGAGCTCACCTACCGGGAGCTGGCCCGGCTCTCGGCGGACCCGGCCGAGAAGGTCCGGCTCGTGGATCGGGCCAACGAGGTCCGGCCCAGGACCCTGGTGTGACCGGGGTGGGCGGCCCCTGCCCGGCCTGTGGGGAGACCACCGTGGCCGGCGCCAGCTTCTGCGAGGCCTGCGGGGCCGAGCTGGGTGACGAGGCGCACGGTCTCCCGGACGCCGCGGGCGCGCCGTGCGTCTCGTGCGGGGCCCCGGCCGACCACCAGAGCGACGGGTACTGCCTCGAGTGCGGCCACAAGCAGCCCACGGCCCGCGACGACCTGCACCTGGTGTCGGGCCGGATCGCCGGGGCCACCCACCGGGGGCGCCGCCACCATCGCAACGAGGACGCCATGGCGTTCGCCGACGCCGGCGACCACCTGGTCATGGTGATCTGCGACGGGGTGTCCACCACCGACAGCGCCGATCGGGCCAGCCAGGCGGCGGCCGATGCTGCGTTGGCTTCCCTGGTCGACCAGCTGTCCCAGGGGGGTGACGCCGAGCAGGCCCTGCAGGAAGCCACCGCGACGGCCCAGAGGGCCGTGCTCTGCATCTCGAACGGGTCCGCCGAGCGGGCGAACCCGAGCTGCACCCTGGTGGCGGTGGTGGCATCGCCCGGGGACGGCGGCGGCACCGCGGTCACGGTCGGCTGGCTCGGCGACAGCCGGGCCTACTGGCTGGGGGAGACGCCCGAGCAGCTCACGCGCGACCACTCTGTCGCAGCCGAGCTGGTGGCCGCTGGCGAGGTGTCCGAGGCCGAGGCTCGCCGCCACCCACGCGCCGCCAGCATCACCCGCTGGATCGGGGCCGACGCCGTAGACCCCCAGGCGCAGGTGCAGCGCTTCCAGTTCGCGGACCAGGGGCGGGTCCTGGCCTGCTCCGACGGGCTGTGGAGCTACGCGCCGGACGTGGCCGAGCTGCGGGGCCGCCCGGAGCTGGCCCGTCCCGGCCGCCTCGACCAGGCGGCCGGGCTGGTC
>JBFKRY010000075.1:0-17572 GCA_041636995.1 Acidimicrobiales bacterium
CCGGGCCACTTCGCCCGGGCCGGGTCCACGTCCGTTACGAGTGCCAGGCGGCGCACTTGTGGGGCCGGTGGCAGAACAGCGGGGCCTGCAGCACCTGCCCGGCGCCCGGGATGATGCTGACGTTGGTGATGTAGACCCGCTTGCCGTGGGTGTCCACCCCACCCGGCAGCGTCAGCCCTTCGAGGGCGCCGATCTCGACGCCGGTCTCGGGATGCAGCACCCGCACGCTGCCCTCCTCGGAGCCGGGGGCGCCGGACTCGGCGGCCAGGACCCCGGCGTCCGCGAACTGGACCACGTACACCCGGCCCCGGCGGTCGACGTCGATCCCCACCAGCGATGTCAGCCCGTCGGCGAAGACCTCGCAGCCCGTGCCGGGCACGCCCGGGAAGTCCGAGCAGATCGCCGGACCCACGTGGTGTGGGTCGACCCGCCACACCCGGGACTGACCGACCACGAACGGGAAGCCGCCCAGGGTGCTGACCAGGTAGCTGCCGTCCTTGGCGACGGCCACGTCGGTCGGAACAGCCTGGGCCGGGAACAGCGTCTGGTCACCGCAGGGGTTCGCTGCAGGCGGGATCGGGTTGGGGAACGGCAGCTCCCAGGGCACGCAGCGGGGCGCGAACACCGCGACCAGCTCCACGGCGCCGCTCTTGGCGACGCGCATCAGCGAGTTGCCCCCGGCGTCGGTGGCCAGGGTCGCAGCCCTGGGCAGCTTGGTCAGCCCGTAGGGGTTCGAGTCGACCTCCTGCATGTCCGGGTTCGCCAGCGCCTCGAAGCCGGTGAGATCCGCGCTTGCGGCCCGGCGGCGCTTGAGATGCTGCACCGTGCCGAAGTCGGCGGCCTCGGCGACCCCGGCGGCGAGCAGGTCACGGTCCTCGAGGTCCCCGGCCAGACCGAGCGAGTAGGTGACCCGGCTGCCGCGGTTGGTGATGCCGTGGGGTCCGGTTGCGCCGATGCCGACCGTGGGATCGGTGCACGAGCCGTCGACGGCGTCGGCCACCGACGGCGTGGAGATCAGCTCGCGAGCGACGCCCCGGTGGATCCTGGTGATCGAGCCCGTCATGCCCACGCAAACCGGACCCTCGGTGGGGCCGAGCGCGGTTTCGACCAGGGTGTCGCCACCGCGGCCAGCCTCGGCCACGAACACCTTGCCCTTGGCCTGGGCGGTGATGCCGCGGGGGTTGTCGAGGCCGTCGGCGATGACCTTCAGCTCACCCCGGGGCCGCTTCTCCGCGCCACCAGGGTCGGCAAGGGCCGGGGTCCCGACGCCGACGACCGCGAGTGCCGCCAGTGCCGCCAGCCAACGTCGCGCGCGAACAGTCATGTCTGAACCCTCCTCGGCCGCGGAGGGGCGAGTCGCCCGATCTACCCGCAGGGCCGTCGTGTCCTACAGCCACTGTCTGAGAAAGCCGAGCGTGACTGATCCTCGAGCCGTTGTCAATTGCGGGGCCGGACCCGCTCAGACGAAGATCCGCGGACCCCGCTGCTGGTTGGCGGCATAGGCGTCGCCCCCACCGATCCGGACCGCCAGGTACATGACGTGCCGCCGGAGCCAGTCGGCCCCCTCGGACGCGAGCACGGCACGCAGGACCCGATCGGCGCGGTGGCGACCATACCCCCGCTGGGCGTACAGCCAGTCGTGGACGATGCCGGCCCAGCGCTGGGGGTCGGCCCACGGCTCCCACCCGGTGAGCCGCTGGGCCCAGTCCGGCACCGAGGCGCCGTCGGTGGTGAAGCCCTTCACCACCACCACGTCCTCGGTGTTGTCCACCCGCACCTCGAGCGGCACCCCGAGAATCCAGAACCGCTCGTCTCCCGGCAGCGGGGTGTCCCCCACGGCGATCTTCACCTGGTCCACCCGGGCGAACTGGTCGTCGGTCGGACGGCTGATGATGGACGCGGTGGTCATGGCCCTCATCGAACCACGCCAGCCGGCGCCGCGGGAGTGCATTCCACGATGCGGAACAGGTTCGGTGGGGCGCCGTTAGCCTGGGGAGCATGGCCGTCCAGTCCATCGAGCGAGCGTTCGCGATCCTGCGGGCGCTGGCGGTGCAGCCCACCGGGGTCACGGATCTGGCGACAAAGGTGTCGTTGCCGAAGAGCACGGTCGCCCGACTCCTCGGCGCCCTCGAGAACGAGGGGGCGGTGGAGCACCAGACCGGCGGCACCTACCGGCTGGGCTCGGGCCTCGAGGACATCGCCGGCGGATCCCAGCCCAACCGCAACCTGGTCTCCACGGCCCGGCCGTTCCTGATCGACCTGGCCGAGCGCAGCGGCGAGGCCAGCGGGCTCAACGTCATGGACGACGGCTGGGTGTACTTCCTCGACCAGGTGGCCAGCGAGAGCGACGTGCAGGTGCGGGACTGGACCGGCGAATACGGCCAGGCCCACACCGTCCCGGCCGGGCTGGTGATGCTGGCGCACGCCGAGCCGGAGGTGGTCGATGCGTACATCGACGGGGGGCTGGAGGCCCTCACGCCCAACACCGTCACCGATCCGGACGCGCTGCGCGAGCGCCTGGCCCAGGTTCGCTCCGCTGGGTACGCCTGGGGGTTCGAGGAGTTCGCCGAGGGGATCAACTCGGTGGCCGCGCCGGTCTTCGGTCCCCACGGGGTGGAGGCGGCACTGCACATCCACGGCCCCGCGTACCGGTTCCCCGACCCCGACGCCACCCATGATCTCGGCCGCCTGGTGGCCGAGGCCGCCAACCGGCTCAGCGCCCAGCTCCGGGCCTACGCCCACTGACCCCCGCCTCGGGAGTCAGTCCAGCAACGCGTCCTGACGGACCGCCTGGCCCCGGGCGTAGTCGTGGTGGATCGGTAGGGTCCGCCCGAACAGCTGCTGGGTCCGCACCAGCCCGCCGATGAGGCCGGCTTCGAGGGTGTAGGCGAACACCGCGGTGAGCCGGGGGCGGGACCCGGCCCCGACCCGGGTGACCTGGTGCAGCGAGTACCGCCCCCGGAAGATCTGTAGGTCGCCGGGTCGCAAATCGAGGTTCTTCACCTCGGTGTCGTCGCCGCGCAGGACCGCGGCCGCTCCCGCGGCGTTCTCGTCGGCGCGGGAGCGGATGTCGGGGGCGTAGCGGAACAGGCCGCCCTCGTCGGCCTCCTGGAGCAGCACGGTGACCGCGAAGTCGTTGTTGTCGTAGTGCCAGCTGAACTGCTGGCCCGGCTGCAGGACGTTCAGGGTGAGGCACGCCAGCGGGTCCGCGTAGCAGTGCAGCTCGTCGATGCCCAGGCACTCGGCCACGAAGCGGAGCAGCGGCGGCCAGCGGTAGACGGCCTCGATCAGCGAGTCGGGCGGGAAGGCGTCGCCGGGGACGAACCCCGACGTTCGCTCGATGAAGATGTTGGCGGGGTGGTCGGCCGGCAGGGCGGGATCGGGCTCGGTGCCGAAGTACGGGTTGATCCGGGCGACCGAGAAGTGCGCCGCGGGGGCGATGGTCCGGGCTTCCTCGCACAGCGCGCTCAGGGCCTCGGCTCGCACCAGCGCGGGCACCACCGCGCAGCCGTCGTCGGCGAGCTCCCGGCGAGCCGCCGCCAGCGCCGCGACACGTGCTGGAGCGTCGGGCCGGTCCAACGGATAGCGGTCCAGATCGAGGATCGAGCCGATCTCCATGTCAACGCTCCCAGTGGGGGATCCAGTCGCCGTCGAGGCGGAAGGACAGCCCCGCGGCGTCCTCGATCCGCCGAGCCACGTGCAGCTCACCGGCGTCGGTACCGTACTCCTCCGCCGCTGCCAGGAAACAGCTCCTGGCCGCGTCGGTGACCGCCAGCTCCGAGCCCACCGCGGCTTCCAGTCGCTCGATGAGGCCGAGGTCCTTCAGGCAGAGGTCGAGCGGGAACGACGGGTCGTAGTGGCCGGCGAAGATGGACGGCGCATCGTGCCGGGCGACGAAGGAGTCGGCGACGCTGGCCTTGATGGCCTCCCAGAGGGTGCCGAGCTCCACGCCGTTGGCCACCCCCACCGCGAACCCCTCGCCCAGGGCCGCGGCGTGCACGAACCACAGCTGGTTGGTCACCAGCTTGACCACGTTGCCGGTACCCAGGGGCCCGCAGTCGATGACCCGGCCGAGGCACTCGAGCAGCGGGCGGACCCGGGCCCGGTCGTCGGGGTCGCCGCCGGCGAACAGCGTGAGGGTGCCCGCCCGGGCGCCGTCCACGGCCCCGGTGACGGGGCAGTCGACCACGGCCACGCCCGACGGGGCCTCCGACGCCAGGGCCCGCAGCAGCTCGACGTCGTTGGTCGTGAGGTCCACCCAGACCGAGCCGGGGGACATGGCCGCCAGGGCGCCGGCATCGCGCATCACCGCCTCCACCTGGTGCGGGTGCCCCAGCGAGGTCATCACCACCTCGGCCCCCCGAGCGAGCTGCTCGACGGTGTCGGTGGTCGAGGCCCCCGCCTCCACCACCGCCGCGACCGCGTCGGCGTCGAGGTCGAAGCCGCTCACCTGGTGGCCGGCTCCGATCAGGTTCAGGCACATGGGCTGGCCCATGGTCCCGAGTCCGACGAAGCCGACCCGGCTCACGGTGTCACAGATTGGAGAGGCGCCACTCGTCGGTGGCCGCGACCTGGTTGAACGTGAACACGTGGAGGGCCTCGACACCGAGGTCGAGGTTGTCCGCGCTGAGCGGCATCAGCAGGTCGTTGGGGTCGTAGTGGGTGCTGGTCATCAGCTTGGCCACTGCGGTCCGGTTCTTCCGCAGGTAGCTGAGCGACTGGCCGATGCCCAGGCGCACGCCCATGGTCATGAGCCTCTTCTTGTCGACCACGCCGGCCAGCCCCAGGTGGATCGGCAGGGTGATCCCCCGCTCGCGCTGGCACCGCATCCACTTGCCGATGGTGATGGGGTCGAAGCACATCTGGGTGCTGACGTAGCCGTCCACGCCGGCAGAGGCCAGGAGCTCCTGCTTGTCGAGCAGGGCCTGCTGCATCCGGTCGGCGGACACGAAGGCGTGCCCGTCGGGATAGCCGGTCACGCCGACGGTCTCGAGGCCGTGGTCGGTCTCGAACAGGTCGAGCATGAAGTGGTACGCATCGGGGTACGCGCCGGACTCGGGGGCGTCGCCACCGACCACGAAGATGCGGGTCAGGCCGACGGCCCGGAACCAGGCGGCCAGCTCGTACACCTGCGCCCGGTCCTGCACCAGCCGGGCGGACACGTGCGGGATGGCCGCGAACCCCCTGGCGAGCAGCTCTTCGGCGATGCGCTGGGTCTCGGCGATCCCCTTGGTGGGCGAGCAGGTGACCGACACGTCGGCGCCGGCGGGGAGCGCGTCCATGGCGTCGCCGATGCTCTTGAGGGGGACGACCTCGAAGGTCATGTTCTCGATCAGGGCGAGGCGGTGGGCCTCGGCGTCGACCGACTCGGCGGGGACGGGCTTGCGACGGAACATCACCATCAGGACAACCCCACGATCTCGTCGTTCTCGTCCAGGTCGATGTTCATCGCAGCAGGTGTCCTCCCGAGACCTGGCATGGTGCGCATGTCTCCGCAGATGGGATAGATGAAGCCGGCGCCCACCGACGCCCTGGCCTCCCGCACGGGCAGCGTCCAGCCGGGGGGCGCACCCTTGAGCGAGGGGTCCGAAGAGATCGACAGGTGGGTCTTGGCGATGCAGACGGGCAGGTCGCCGAACCCGGCCGCCTCGTAGGTGGCGAGCTGCTTGTCGGCCTGGGCGCTGTACTCCACGCCCGTGGCGCCGTAGACCTTGGTGGCCACCGTGTGGATCTTGTCCTTGAGCGATGCCTCGTCGGGGTAGAGCACCTGGAAGCTGCTCGGCTCCTCGGCGGCTTCGGCGACCGCGGTGGCCAGGTCGGCGGCGCCCTTGCCGCCCTGCGCGAAGTGGGTGGTGACCGCGGCCCGGGCCCCGTACTCCTCGGCGATCTCCTCGATGGCCGCGATGTCGGCGTCGTGGTCGTGCGGGAAGACATTGATGGCCACGACCGGCGTCACCCCGTGCAGCTGCATGTTCTCCAGCTGCTTGCGCAGGTTGTCGCCGCCCATGTGCACCTCGTCGGGGTTCTCCTCGAGGAGGGCGTCGGGCAGGGGCTTGCCGGCCACGATCCGATGATTGCCCGAATGGGCCTTCAGACCGCGGACGGTGGCGACGAGCACCGCGGCGTCGGGGGCGAGGCCCGAGTAGCGGCACTTGATGTTGAAGAAGCGCTCGGCGCCCATGTCGGCGCCGAAGCCGGCCTCGGTCAGCAGGAACTCGCTGGTGTGGATGCCAATGCGGTCCGCGACGATCGAGGAGTTGCCGGTGGCGATGTTGCCGAAGGGACCGGTGTGCACCAGCGCCGGCGTCCCCTCGAGGGTCTGCATCAGGTTGGGCTTGATGGCCTCCATCAGGATGACGGCCATGGCTCCGGCGACCTTCAGGTCCTCGGCGGTCACGGGGGTGCCGGCGGTGGTGTAACCCACGACGATGCGGCCCAGCCGCTCGCGCAGGTCGCGCAGCGACGTGGCCAGGGCCAGGGTGGCCATGACCTCCGACGCCGCGGTGATGTCGAACCCGGTCTCGCGGGGGATGCCGTCGAGGCGGCCGCCCAGGCCGATGACCACGTTGCGCAGGGCCCGGTCGTTGATGTCGACCACCCGGCGCCAGGTGATGTTGTGGATGTCGAGGCCGAGCTCGTTGCCGTGGTAGAGGTGGGCGTCGAGCATCGCCGAGCACATGTTGTGGGCCGCGGTGACCGCGTGCATGTCGCCGGTGAGGTGGAGGTTGAACAGCTCCATCGGCACCACCTGCGAGTAGCCCCCGCCGGCGGCCCCGCCCTTGATGCCGAAGGTGGGACCCATCGAGGGCTGGCGGATGGCGATGGTGGCGGTGCGGCCGATGTGCTGGAAGGCCTGGCCCAGCCCCACGGTGGTGGTGGTCTTGCCCTCGCCGAGGGGGGTCGGGGTGATGGCCGAGACCACCACGTAGCGAGCCCGGGGACGATCCGACATGGCGTCGATGGCGTCGAGCGAGATCTTGGCGGCGCCCTTGCCGTAGGGCTCGAGCAGATCACCCGGGATGCCGGCGGCGTCCGCGATCTCGCCGAGAGGGCGCAGCTCGGCCTCCTTGGCGATCTCGAGATCGGACGGGAAGCTCATCTGTGCGGGGACCCCCTGGGCAACTCGACTCGTGGCGCTGCACCCGAACGGTGCACACGAGGGTGCATCTTAGCCCCATGTTCCGCAATGTGGAAGAGTTCCATCATACGGAATGGAGAATTTTCTCCTGGGCCCGTCGACGAGCGGGTCCGACCCCGGTCAGCTGGTCAGCGGCGAGGCCAGCCGGGAGGTGACCGCGGCCCGGATCTGGTCGTCGAAGGACCGCACGTGGGCCTCGACGAGCTCGGCCGCGGCGGCGCCGTCGCCGGCGCGCAGCGCGGCCAGGATGGCGCGGTGCTCACCGACGGCGTGGTCCATGTCGCCCACGTCGGCGAGGTACAGGTGCCAGAGCCGATCGCTCTGGGCGTACAGCATGTCGAGGGTGTCGAGGAGGAACCGGTTGCCGGCGGCCTCCCACATCAGCTCGTGGCAGCGCCGGTCGATCTCGAGCAGCTGGCCCGGGTCGAGGGTGGCGGTGGTGGTCCGGGCCAGCGCCTCCTCCATCTCCGCCCAGTGCTCGTCCACGCCCCTGGCCGCAGCCAGCCGGGCCGCATACGGCTCGAGGACCATCCGGGTCTCGAACAGCGTGGACAGCTCGGACACGTCGATGCCGGCCACCAGCATGCCCCGCCTGGGGATCACGCTGACGAAGTGCTCGCGGGCGAGCCGTTGCAGCGCCTCTCGGATGGGCGTCCGGCCGATCCCGAGGCGCCGGCGCAGCTCGTCCTCGCGCAGCACGTCGCCGGGCGCGAACTCGAGCCGGACGATCATCCGGCGCAGCTGCTGGTAGGCCTGTTCGCTGAGTGACTCGCTCATCGCATCGGGGTCGCCGGCCCCAGGAGGGGCCGGTGGGTTGCCTGGCGCCACTGGTGGCGCCTAGGCTCCCATGATACACAAGTGATATATCACCGGCCAGCAGGGGGACCCGCATCGTGTGCGCCGCCACCACCACCGACACTGCCCATCAGCCCGGCGCCGGCTCCTCGGTGCCAGCACGCGCCAACGTGGTCGTCATCGGCGCGGGCATCGTGGGCAACTGCCTGGTCGGCCACCTGGCCCGGCTGGGCTGGAAGGACCTGGTCCTGCTCGACAAGGGCCCGCTCCCCAACCCCGGGGGCAGCACCGGCCACGCGTCGAACTTCATCTTCCCGGTGGACCACAACAAGGAGATGGCCCTGCTCGGCGAGCAGAGCGCCAACCAGTACCGGGACATGAACCTGAGCGTGGACTCCGGCGGCATCGAGGTGGCCCGGACCCAGGAGCGCATGGACGAGCTGCAGCGGCGGATGACGTCTGCCACCGCCTGGGGGATCGAGGCCCACCTGCTCACCCCCGCCGAGGTCAAGGAGCTGGTGCCGTTCATCAACGACGACGTCATCCTCGGCGGCTTCTACTGTCCGACGGTCTCGGTCGTGGACTCGCTGGAAACCGGCACGGTCATGCGCAAGGAGGCACAGGAGAAGGCCGGGCTCCAGGTCTTCGCCAACACCGAGGTCCTCGACCTGGTCACCAGCGACGACCCCTTGCCCGGAATCCGACGCATCGAGGCCGTGGTCACCGACAAGGGGACCATCGAAGCCGACCACGTGGTGATCGCCTGCGGCGTGTGGTCGAACCGGGTGGCCAACATGGCCGGCGCCTACATCCCCCTGGTGCCGGCGGTGCACCAGATGGCCGACGTCGGGCCCATCGACGTGCTCGTCGAGACCAACAGCGAGATCGGCTACCCGATCGTGCGCGACATGGACACCTTCTGCTACGAGCGCCAGTCCGCCGGCTCCATGGAGGTGGGCTCCTACGCCCATCGCCCCATCCTGCACCATCCCGACGACATCCCCTCCAACGAGGAAGCGGCGCTCTCGCCCACCGAGATGCCATTCACCGCCGACGACTTCGACCCCCAGCTCGAGCAGGCCCTGGAGCTGATGGAGATGCTGGGTGACGCCGAGATCAAGTACGCCATCAACGGCCTGCTCTCGCTCACCCCCGACGCCATGCCGTGCCTCGGCGAGATCCCCGGGGTCCGCAACCTGTGGTCGGCGGCCGCGGTCTGGGTGAAGGAGGGACCGGGGATGGCCCAGGTGGTGGCCGAGTGGATGACCTACGGGTACCCCCGGGTGATCGACGCCCACGGCGCCGACATCGCCCGCTTCTACCCCGAGGAGCAGAGCGACGAGCACATCTGGGCCCGCGCCACCGAGCACTTCAACAAGACCTACGGCATCGTGCACCCGCTGGAGCAGTGGGAGAGCCGGCGCAACCTGAAGACCAGCCCGTTCTACTCGCGCGCCGAGGCCCTCGGTGCGGTCTTCTACCAGGCCCGGGTGTGGGAGCGGCCCCAGTGGTACGAGTCGAACGCCGACCTGGTCGACCGCTACGGCCTGTCCGAGCGCGAGGTCGAGTGGGACAACCGGTGGTGGTCGCCGATCATCGACGGCGAGCACCTCAACATGCGCGAGAACGCCGGGCTGGTCGACCTCAGCGCGTTCCAGATCTTCGAGCTGAGCGGCCCCGGCGCGGTCGACTTCGCCGAGCGGCTCGCGGTCAATAAGGTGGATCGGCCCGTGGGCAGCTCGGTCTACACCCCCTGGCTCACCCCCGACGGCGGCTTCCACTCCGACCTGACGATGATGCGGGTCGCCGACGACACCGTGCGCATCGTCACCGGTGCCTTCGACGGTGGCCGCGACGACTTCTGGGTCAGGAAGTGGATGCCCACCGACGGCTCGGTCAGCTTCGCCGACCGCACCGAGGAGATCTGCACCCTGGGCCTGTGGGGCCCGAACGCGCCCACCATCCTCGGCAAGCTCACCACCCACGACCTGAGCCAGGAGGGCTCGCCATACGGGTCGTTGCGTGACATCGAGGTCGCCGGCATCGACTGCACGATCTTCCGCATCTCGTACGTGGGCGACACCGGCTGGGAGATCTACGCGGCATGGGACGACGGCCCGGCGCTGTGGGACGCGCTCGTGGAGGCGGGCGCCAGCGAGGGCCTCCGGCCGATGGGGATCGGGGTGTACGGCCTCACCGGCCGGATCGAGAAGGGCTACCGGCTCATGGGCGCCGAGCTCGAGAGCGAGTACGACCCGGTCGAGGCCGGCCTGGCCCGCCCCAGGGTCAAGGCAGCCGACTTCATCGGCAAGGAGGCCTACCTGGCCGCTCGGGAGGCCGGACCCGCAGCCATCATGTGCACCCTCACCGTCGAGGACCAGACCGACAGCCGGGGCCGCAAGCGCTACATGCAGGGCGGCAACGAGCCGATCCTCACCCGCGACGGCGAGCGCATCGTCGACTCCCACGGCCGGGTCAGCCGGGTCACCACCGCGGGCAGCGGACCGTCGGTGGGCAAGTACCTGCTGATGGGCTACCTGCCACCCGAACACGCCGTGGCGGGCAACGAGCTGGCGGTCATGTACATGAACGAGCTCTTCCCCGTGAAGGTGGCCGCCACCACCGGCTCGGTCTTCGACCCCGACGACACCCGACTCAAGTCGTGATGGACATCCTGGTCTGCGTCAAGCGGGTCCCTGCGCCCGGAGCCCGCATCAACGTCACCGACGACGGGCTCGCCGTCGACACCGCCCACCTGGGGTTCACCACCAGCCCCCACGAGGAGTGCGCCCTCGAGGAGGCGGTGCAGATCGTCGAGCGCGAGGGCGGCACGGTCACGGTGATGACCCTGGGGCCTCCCGAGGCCGAGGAGCAGCTCCGGTACGCCGCCAGCGTCGGCGCCCACCACCTGGTCCTGGTCCCCACCGACGGATCCGCCTGGGATCCTCAGCGCACCGCGACGGCCCTGGGCGACGCCATCGCAGCCGCCGAGGCCGAGCGCGGCGCCCCCTACGACCTCCTGCTCTTCGGCAACGAGAGCGCCGATGCCGGCGGATTCCAGGTGGGCGTCCGGGTGGCGCACCGTCTGGGCCGACCCATCGTCAACGCCGTCAAGGGCATCGAGATCGGTGAGACCAGCGTGACCGCCAGACGCGAGATCGACGGCGGGTTCGAGATCTACCGGCTCCCCCGCCCCGCCGCCCTCGGCATCAAGGAAGGCATCAACCTCCCCCGCTACCCCACCATGAAGGGCCGGCTGGCGTCCAAGAAGGCGGCGCTGGCCGTCGAGGAGGTCGACGCCCCTCCGGGAGGCCAGGCCCTGGTGCGGCTGCACCGACCCGTCGAGACCACCAGCCGCACCGAGGTCCTCGGGAACGACGCCAGCGCGGCGGTCGCCGTCGTGGATCTGCTCCAAGAGATCGGGGTGCTGCCATGACGCTGCTGGTAGTGCTCGACCACGACCGGGGGAAGTGGGTCGAGGCCAACGACGAGGCTCTCACCGCCGCCCGGGGGCTGGCCACGGCCATGGAGACCGGGCTCCACGCGGTGCTCATCGGCGAGGGGGCCCTCGACCTGGCCGGCCAGGCTGGCGCCGGTGGCGCCGCGGTCGTGCACGTGGCCACCCACCCGATGCTCACCGACTACGGGCCCGATGCCCACGCAGAGACCGTGGTCCAGCTGGCCGCCGCCACCGGTCCCGATGCGGTCATGGCGGTGGGCACCAGCCGGGGCAACGAGGTGATGGCCCAGGTGGCGGCCCGGACGAACCTGCCCTTCGTGGCCAACTGCGCCAGCGTCGACCCCACCGCCGAGCCGTGGTCGATCACCCGGGTGCAGTGGGGAGGCTCGCTGCTCGAGGACGTCACCCTCGACGCCCCCACCAAGCTGTTGACCTACGGGCTGCACGCCACCGCAGCCGTTCGGGCCTCGGCGCCGGGTGCCGGGACGGTCGAGATGTTCACGCCGGAGCTGGACGATCGGGTCGGTCACACCATCGTCATCGACCGTGACGTGCAGACCGCCGGCGTCACCCTTTCCACTGCGCCGGTGGTGGTGTCGGGTGGTCGGGGCGTCGGCTCGGCCGAGGGCTTCGCCGTCCTCGAGGAGCTGGCCGAGCTCCTCGGCGGCCGGGTGGGATGCTCCCGGGCGGTCACCAACCTGGGCTGGCGCAACCACGCCGACCAGGTGGGCCAGACCGGCACCCGGATCGCACCGGAGATCTACATCGCCACCGGCATCTCCGGGGCCATCCAGCACTGGGTCGGGGCCATGGCCTCGAAGCGGATCCTGGCCATCAACATCGACCCCGAGGCGAACATGGTCGTCAAGGCCGACTACGCGGTGATCGGCGACCTGCACGAGGTCGTGCCGGCTATCTCCGCAGAGATCCGCCGCCGACGGGGCTGATCCGCGCCGACGTCTGGCAGACTCAGGCGGTGCTGTCGAACGACCCGCCGCGCGGCCGGGAGGCGATCGAGCGTTTCCTGCTCGACGAGCTTCCGTCGCTGGGACCGCCGCCGCGCGGCCAGGCCGGCCTGGCCCGAGCCCGGCGCTTCTTCGACCGCCTCGGCAACCCCCAGGACGCCACCCGCCAGATCCACGTGGTCGGAACCGCGGGCAAGGGAGCGGCGGTGGCGGCGATCGTCGGCCGGCTCGTGGGTGCCGGGGCGAGCGTCGGCGCCCATCTGTCGCCCCACGTCTACGACCTCCGCGAGCGGTTCCTGCTCGGTGGCGCCCTCCCCGCCTGGCCCCTGGTCGACGACGCCATGTCCCGCCTGTGGCCGGCGCTGACGGAGATGGACCGGGCCGATGGCCGCCCGCCCGGGTTCTTCGAGGTCACCGCGGCGCTGGCGTGGCTCGTCGGCGAGGCCGCAGGCGTCGACTACTTCGTGACCGAGGCCGGTATCGGTGGTGAGCTGGACGCCACCAACGCCATCGCCGGGGCCGACAAGGTCACGGTGATGACGCCGATCGGCTACGACCACCTGGACATCCTGGGGACGGACCTGGCGGGGATCGCCCGCACCAAAGCCGGGGTGATCCCGGCGGGCGGTTCGGTGGTGCTGGCGCCCCAGCCGAGCGAGACCGCCGAGCTGGTGGTCCGCGGCGTGGTCGACGAGCGCCGGGCGACGCTGCACGAGGTCCCCTGGCGGGCGGGCTGGCAGGCCCAGGCCGACGCGGTCGCCGGGCTGGTCGTCGAGCTGCTGGGGCGAGACCCCACGGCGCCCCCGGCGCCGGTTCACCTCCCGGGACGCATGGAGGAGGTGCCCGCCGCCCACGGGCCGCTGCTGCTCGACGGCGCGCACAACCCGCTGAAGCTCCGGGCCCTGCGCCGGGCCCTGGCCCGACGCCCGGACGTGGCCCTGGTGGCGCTGAGCCACGAGAAGGACCTCGACGCCTGTGCCCGGGAGCTGGCCCAGCTGGCACCGGTGGTCGTGACCACCGACTTCGCGGTCGCCGCGGGTGACCGGGTGGTGCGGCGATCGTGGTCGGCCAAGGAGCTCGGCGACGCGGTCGGGCGAGCCCGGCCCGACGTGGTGGTGCTGACCCAGGACGGGATCGAGGCCGCGCTGCGGGTTGCCGAGGAACGCGCTGGCGAGGGCGGCCTGGTCCTGGCCACCGGATCGTTCATGATGCTGGAACCGGTGCGCGCGGCAGCCTCGCTGGTTCGCCGGTGAGCGAGCACGGGCACCACCACGACCGGGGGCTGAAGGGCGCGCTGCGCTACCTGCGCCACGCCCCCCGGATGTGGCGCTCCGAGGTGAATGCCGCCGTCGTCGAGCTGGTGGATCCCCGCCCCGGTGAGCGCGTCGCCGACATCGGCGCGGGGATGGGGCCGGCGATGGTGCTTGCGGCGCAGCGGGGCGCCGCGGTCTGCGCGGTGGACCCCACCGACTTCATGCGGATGGTGCTGCGCGTTCGCCGAGCGCTGAGCCGGCACCGGGACCGCATCGAGGTCCGCAACGGCGCCGCCGAGGACATCCCGGCAGGAGACGGGAGCATCGCCGCCGCCTGGGCCGTCAACGCCATGCACCACTGGACCGACCCGGCCGCGGCCGCGGCCGAGCTGCACCGGGTGCTGCGACCCGGCGGTCGGCTGGTGCTCGTCGACGAGGACTTCGACGACCCCCGCCACGAGCTCCACGAGGAGATGGCCGACCGCCACGGTCACGGCGCCGACCACGAGATGCACATGGTGGACGTGGACGCGATCGCCGCGCTGCTGCGCGATGCCGGCTTCGCCGACGTCGAGGCCGACCATGCCGACGTCGCCGGCCAACCCTGCCGCCGCATCCTGGCCTGCCGCAGCTGACGTCGACCGCTCGATCCCCTCGACGGGGTGATCCACTTCGACATCGGCCGCGATGTCGTCGATCCCGACTGCTTCGTCGCCACCGAGGTGTTCGAGAACCGCGCTGCCCTCGATCGACAGGAGGAGCTGCCCGAGGTGGCCGAGGCGCTCGGGGTCCTGGAGCGCTCGCTGGCCGAGCCGCCCGTCGCCACCGTCTACCACGTGTCGTCGGCCGAACCCTGGGGCGACTGAGGCGGGGACGGGCCGTCCCTCGGGCATCGTCGGTACCCTGGCCGTCGTGAGCGGTGGCGCCGATCCGTCCGAGCCGACCGGGGAGTCGCAGCGGGTACGCCGGCTGGCGGTCGAAGCCGTCGACGCGGCCGCAGAGCTCATCGGCCGGCCCTCGGTCGCTGAGCGGTGGGACGAGCCCTCTGCCCTCGAAGGGATGACGGTCGGCGCCCTGTGCGCGCACCTGGTCCGCGCCGCCGGGGCCACCATCGCGTACCTGGATCGAACCGATCCGGCCGAGGTACCCGAAGGCGAGCTCCTGACGGCCGTGACTTACTTCCATGCCGCGATCGACGCCCCGATCCACGAGCAGGTCAAGGAGGTCTCCACGACGGAGTCCGCGATCGGGCATGCTGCCACCGTCGAGAAGTGCCGAGCCTTGGCCGACCAGCTCCGACGGCGACTGGCCCAGGAGCCCTCGACCCGGTTGGTGGCAGCGCTCGGTGGCCGCATGCTCACCCTGGACGACTTCTGCCGCACCCGACTGATCGAGGTGCTGGTGCATCTCGACGACATCGCGGTCAGCGTCGGCGAACCTCGGCCGGCGACGGATCCCGCGGGACCGGCGATGGTCATCGACGTCTTGGTGGCCATCGCTCGCCATCTCCACGGCGACTGGACCGTCCTCCATGCCCTCGGCCGCACCGAGCGGGTGAGCGGCGGACCGGTCTTCCCCGTCCTGTAGCGCAGCCGCCTTCAGGACCGACGGGCGTCCAGGAAGGCGACGGTCCGCTGCAGGATGAGCGCCGCGATCTCGGGGTCGTGGTCGGCGGAGCCGGGGTCGGCGACGAGATGGCCCGCGCCCGGGTAGACGAACAGCTCCCCGGGGGCGTCGAGGGCCAGGGCCCGGGCCACCTCCAGGTCCTCCTCGGACCAGGGGTCGTGCTCGCAGAAGTGCATCTGCAGGGCCACGCCGGGTGGCCAGCCGCTACCGAACATCGAGGGCGGCACCGCTGCGTGATAGAGGACGGCGCCGACCGCCCCCGGATGGGTCTGGGCCAGCTTCTGGGCCGGGAGCACCCCCAGCGAGAACCCCGCAGCGACGAACGGACCGTCCCAGTGGGCAGCGGCCGCGGCCCCACGGTCGGCGATCACGCCGAACCCGATGGACTCGGCATGCGCCACCCCGTCCTCGAGCGACTCGAAGGTGGTCCCGTCGTACAGGTCGGGTAGCACCACCGAGTGGCCGGCCGATCGCAGGTCGTCGGCGAAGGTCCGCACGCCCGGGGTCAGCCCGAGCGCATGGTGGAACAAGATCACGTCGGTCACGGCCGCCCCCCGTCAGACCCAGCGGGCCCACTCGTCGAGGGGCATGCGCTTGGACTCCAGCTGGTTCACGGGCTTGGACCAGTCGGCGTGGCCGATGGCCATCCCGCAGAACAGCATCTCCTCGTCGGGGGCACCCACGAACTCCGCCACCGAGCGGCCCCGGGCCGCCCACGCCTCCTGCGGACAGGTGTCCAGCCCGGCCTCCTGGGCCAGCAGCATGAACGTCTGCAGGAACATGCCCAGGTCGGACCACTGCGGGGGGCCCATCCGGCGATCGATGAAGCAGAAGAAACCGGCCGGGGCGTCGAAGAAGAGGTAGTTCCGGGCCAGGTGGGCCAGCCGGGCCGGCTTGTCCTCCCGCGGGATCCCGAGCAGGGCATACATGTCCTCGCCCACCTCGAACCGGTTGGAGCGGTAGGGCTCCCAGAGCTGGGGCGGATAGACGGCGTACTCGGGAGCGTCGAAGTCGCGGTCCTCGAGGAACTCCAGCAGATCGTCCATGCGGGATCCGTTGACCACGTAGATCCGCCAGGGCTGCAGGTTGCCGCCCGAAGGGGCCCGGGCTGCCTTCTCCAACAGCTCGGCGATCACCTCGTCGTCCACCGGCGTGGGCAGGAACGCCCGGATCGACTTGCGGCGCTCGACCGCCTCGGAGACATTCACGCCGGCACCGGCTCGGGCAGCAGCTGCATCATCTCCCGGGCCACCATCGGCCCCGCGTTCTGGTTCTGGCCCGTCACCAGGCGGCCGTCGACCACCCAGTGGTTGGCGAGCACGTCGCGGGCCCGGTGCTCGCACTCGAACCGGGCACCCAGCCGGCGCAGCTCGGTCTCGGGGTGCTGGGGGGTGGAGCCGATCCCCAGCTCGCTCACCTGCTTGTCGGTGACCGCGCTGATGCGCCGCCCGGCGACCAGGGGCGAGCCGTCGGTGTCGACGGCTCGCAGCAGCCCCAGCGGGCCGTGGCACACCCCGCCGATCACCGCGCCCGCGGCATTCGCCTCGGTGATCTTGGCCCCCAGGACCTCGCTCGTGCCCAGGTCGAACGCGGCGCCCCAGCCACCGGCCAGGAACACCACGTCGTAGTCGGTGAAGTCGAGGTCGTCGATGCGTGCCGAGTGCTCGACCAGGTGCATCAGGTGCGGGTCGCCGAGGAACCGATCGTCGTGGTCGGACCGCACCACGGAGCGAAGCGACCGCTCCTCGACGGGGATGACGCCGCCCTCGATGCTGGCGACGTCGACGTCCATGCAAGCGTCGACGAAGGTGTAGTAGGGCGCGGTCAGCTCCGACGCCCAGACCCCGGTGGACTTCCCCACCGCCAGCACCGCGTGGCTGGTGGTGACGATGAGGGCCCGCCGGCCGCGGCGGTCGAGGGGGACTGCATCCGCGTCGTCGGGGTGCAGCCCGGCGCGCTGGAGCAGGGTCCGCAGCCGGGCGGCAGGTCGAGGCGGGCGCCGCGGGCCCGGCCCGATGTTGGGGTGGGGGCGGCGGCTGGCGTAGGGCCAGGGCGTGTGGCGCGCCGGGTGGCAGCGTTCCCGCTCGGCCAGCAGCCGGGACAGCAGCGCCACCTGCTCGTCGTGGACCGCCGGGTCGTCCCACCGGTTGACGGCCTCGACCGGGTCCGCGTCGAGGTCGTACAGCTCCCACTGGTCGGGCACCGGCGCCCGTCGAAGCATCTCGCCGGCGGGCCCGGTGGCTGCCAGGTGGGCCTCGCCGGGCTCGGTCCAGGTGCCGGGGTCGTCGTAGGTGCGCACCAGCTTCCACAGCGATCCCCTTGCCCGGGCGACCAC
>JBFKRY010000076.1:0-17395 GCA_041636995.1 Acidimicrobiales bacterium
CGGGAGGGCTCAGTCGTCCTCGTCCTCGTCCTCTCCCTCGTCGTCCTCGTCGGACTCCCTCTCGTCGTCGTCTTCGTCGTCGTCCTCGTCCTCGTCGTCGTCTTCGTCGTCGTCTTCGTCGTCGTCTTCGTCGTCGTCGGTCTCGTTCTCGACCTCGACCTCGGACTCGTCGTCGTCATCGTCGGTCTCGACTTCGACCTCGACCTCGACCTCGGACTCGTCGTCCTCGTCCTCGTCCTGGTCGTCGTCCTGGTCGTCGTCGTCGTCGTCCTGGTCGTCGTCGTCTTCGTCTTCGTCGTCGTCACCGATACGGAGCTCGAAGTCGTCGGGCAGCACGTCGGACTCGTCGTCCTCGTCCTCGCCCTGGTCGTCTTCGTCCTCGTCGTCGTCCTCGTCCACGAGGTCGACGTCGGGCTCGTCCACCTCGACCTCGATCTCGACCTCGGCTTCGGCCTCGTCGGCCTCCACCTCGACCTCGACCTCGGCCTGGTCGGCCTCGACCTCGGTCTCGGCCTCGTCGGTGGTGCGGACCTCCTCGGCCTCGTCGTCGGGATCGGGCAGGTCGATCCCCATGGCGCCGGCCACGTTGGAGACCGGGTCCTGGATGGGGTCGGGCAGGGCGTCGGCTGCCGCCAACCCCCCCGTCATCCCGACCACGGCCACCGAGGCGACGGCCGCCTTGGCGCCCGCGCTGGCGACGAGCGCAGTGAGTGAACCGAACATCTTCTTCATCCTCCAGTTGAATCCGCCGAGCGCAGCTTCACCCGACCCGTCGGCGCCAGCGGTTGCCGCACCCGTGCAGAGGGACGCCTGGAGAGCGACGGCCCTGGCCGCCAGGGTCTCGGCGATCGCTTGGTCGGTCGCCTCCCGGAACGCGTCGGCCAGTCCGGCGACGCTGGTCGCCGGGTCTCCTGCACTGCCGAGGTCGTGGGTCAGGTCATCCATCTCGAATACGTCATCGTCGTCGGGGATCATGGCGTTACACCTCGGCTGGGACTTTCTTCGCGAGCGCCTGCAGCGCCCGATGCATCGCCACCCGGACGGCGCCGGGACGCTTCCGCAGCACCCGGGCCGTCTCCTCCACCGACAGGCCCGCGACCACCCGCAGCGCCAGCACCTCTCGCTGCTTGTCGGGGAGCCCCTCGAGCATGGCCATGGCCTGCTCCCGGGACAGCGCCACGCTGGCCTCGTGCACGTCGCCGATCGGCCCCGCCACGTCCGGGACCTCCCGATCGGTGATCTCGGGCCGGCGCTGGACCCGCCGCCGATGGTCCACGATGCGCGAGTGCGCGATGGTGAACACCCAGGACCGGAAGGCGGTGTCGGTGCCCTCGAACCGGTCGATGCCCCGCACCATGCCCTCGAGCACCTGCCCCAGCAGATCCTCGGGGTCGGGGACGCCCTGGGAGCGCGCGTACGCCTGGATCGGTGGGCCCAGCTCTCCCAGCAGCTGCTGCCAGGCCCACTCCGACCCCTGCTGGGCTGCAGCCAGGAGGTCGTCGAAGCGCGCGGCAAAGCTCATCACCGGACTCATCGGCTCCACGTGGCTCCCGTTTAGCCGCCGCAGCGACCGTAGGATGCGGCCGATGCGGGGCCGGGCGCGCGGAGCCGGCTGAGCAGTCATCTCGCCCAGGTAACCGTCGACGCCGGCCAAGGCGTTACGGGCCCGGCCAGCGCCGGGTCCCCCTCAGCGGCCACCGGCCACGTCGAGGAGGGCGCCGGAGACGTACGACGACGCATCCGACAGCAGCCACACGATGGCCTCGGCGACCTCCGCCGCATCGCCGCCCCGACCCAACGGCACCCCGGCCGCCAGCCGATCGACCCGGCCCGGCTCCCCGCCATCGGCGTGGATCCCGGTGTGGATCAGGCCCGGCCGCACCGCGTTCACCCGGATACCCGAGCGTCCGAGCTCGGCGGCGAGCCCGATGGTCAGGGTGTCGATCGCGCCCTTCGTGGCCGCGTAGTCCACGAACTCGTGGGGCGAGCCGAGCCTCGACGCCGCGCTGGACACGTTCACGATCACCCCCGGCGTGCCCGCGGCCTCGAGCCGTCGAATCGCTTCCCGGGCGCACAGCAGGGCCCCGATCACGTTGACGGCCACCACTCGGCGCAGCCGGTCGGCATCCATGTCGGCCAGCCTGCACTGCCGAGCCAGGACGCCGGCGTTGTTGACAAGCCCGTGCAGCGGTCCCAACCCGGCCGCAGCATCGAACAGCGCCGCCACCCGGGCCTCGTCGCACACGTCGCCGCCGACCGCCACCGCCCGGGCGCCGGCTTCTACACACGCGGAGACCACCCGGTCCGCCTCCTCCGCGCGGCGGTGGAAGCCCACCACCACGTCGAAACCGGTGCCTGCCGCCCGGATCGCGGTGGCCGCCCCGATGCCCCGGCTGGCCCCGGTGACCACCACGGTTGCCATGGCCGGCCACTGTAGACGCGGCCACTGTCGACCCCGTCCGGCGCTCGAGGTCGGCCCCGATGGCGACGCCGCTCACAGGCCGCTGCGGTCGGCCTCCTGGACCAGCTCGGCGCCCATCTTCACGAAGCGATGGCTCCGGTCGCCGATGTCCTCGCCACCACCATCCACCACCAGCACCGCGCCGTTCGTGAAGCCCGACTCGTCCGACGCCAGGTACAGCACGGCGTTGGCGATGTCGAGCGGGGTACCGCCCCGCCCGAGCGGGCTCCGGGCCCCGATGAGCTTCGAAGCCTCCTCGAGGTTGCGATGATCGCCGGTGGTGAGCCTGGCGGTGAGGCCGGTGGTGGTCCCGCCGGGCGCGACCACGTTCACCCGGATCCCGTCCCGCCCGAGCTCGGCCGCAGCCGAGCGGGACAGGCCGACCACCGCGTGCTTCGCCGCGGTGTACACGTGCGGTCCCAGCCCGGCCCGCACCCCGGCGGTCGATGCGGTATTGACGATCGTCCCGCCGGTGCCGGCCTGCCTCATCGCCCGGGCCGCGTGCTTGATGCCGAAGAACACGCTGTTCAACAGGACGTCGATGGACCGCTGCCAGCCCTCGGCCGTGATCTCGGTGATCGAGCCGGTGGCGCCGAGGATCCCTGCGTTGTTGAACATGATGTCCAGCTGGCCGTAGTGGTTCACGGCCAGCCTGACCACCGACTCGACCTGGTCCTCGTCGGCGACGTCCACCGCGGTCGCGATGCACACCTCGCCCAGCTGCTCGGCCAGCTCGTTGGCCAGCTCCTCTTGCAGGTCGGCGATGACACAGCGGGCCCCTTCCTCCACGAACCGACGAACCGTGCCCTCGCCGATGCCGCTGGCACCGCCGGTGATCACCGCCACCCGCCCCTCGAGCCGTCCTCCCATGGCGCCACCTCCCTGGGGCGAGTCTCGCACAGCCGCGCCGAATTCCCGGGTTCCCGAGCGGGCGCGATCTGTCAAACTCAGCTCATGATCTACGGGTTCGGGACCTCCTTCGAACTCGACACCGACGCTGCCGAGATCCGTGACGGCGGGTCGGTGATCCCGGTGGAGCCGCAGGTCTTCGACGTGCTCGCGTACCTGATCGCTCACCGCGACCGGGTGGTCTCCCGGGAGGAGCTGCTCGACAACATCTGGGGCGATCGCTTCGTGAGCGAGTCCGCGCTGACCAGCCGCCTGAAGTCCGCCAGACGGGCCGTCGGCGACGACGGCCGCACCCAGGCGGTGATCCGGACGGTTCACGGTCGCGGCTACCGCTTCGTGGCGCCGTTGACCGACAACGACCAGCCGCCCCGCTCCGCCCAGCCGCACGGGGTCGAGGTCTCGGCGGCGCCGCCGTCACCCGGCCCGGTCGGCGACCCGTGGCCACTGCTCGGCCGCGACGACGAACTGGCGCTGCTGTGGAGCAGCTTCGATGACCCCCGGGTCGCCGGGGTGCTGGTCACCGGGTCGGCGGGCATGGGCAAGAGCCGGCTGGCGACCGAAGCCCTCGCCCGGGTGGCCGCCCGGGGGGCGGCGACGGCGCGCGCCACCGGACACACCGAGGCCCGGTCGGTCCCGCTGGCCTGCCTGGCGCACCTGCTGCCGCCCGGCCTGTCGGCGCTGGGTGGGCTCGACGGCGAGCTGAGCCGGGCCCTCCTGCTGCAGCGGGCCCTCGACGCCGTCGAGGAGCTCGCTGGAGGCGGCCGGCTGTTCCTGCTGGTCGACGATGTGGATCGGGTCGACGACCTGTCGCAGGCGGTGATCGCGGCGCTGGTGATGAACGGCCGGGCCTTCGTGGTCCTCACCCAGCGCACCGAGGCGGGCACGGTTCCGGCGCTCGATCATCTCGTCAAGGCCGGTCCCATGACCCGGCTCGATCTCCAACCGCTGCCCGCTGAGGTGCTCGACGTCCTGCTGTACCGGGTGCTGGGCGATCCCGTCGATTCGAAGGTGCTCGACCACCTGGTCCGCACCAGCAACGGCAGCCCCGGGGTGTTCCGCCAGCTGGTCGAGGCGTCCATCCATGCGGGCAGCCTGGCGGTGGTCGGCGGGGTGTGGCGCCGCGTGGGAGATCTGGCGGCGCCGCCGGACCTGGCGGTCATGGTGGAGTCCCGCCTCGACGGTCTCGACGACCAGAGCCGCGAGGCCGCCGAGCTGCTGGCGATCGCCGGTTCGCTGGATCTGGAGCTGGCGGTCGACCTCTGCGGCGAGGAGGTTCTCGACGCCCTCGACCTCCGGGGCGTGCTCGCGATCCGGTCCGTGGAGGCCCGCGCCGAGGTGTCGCTGGCACACCCGCTCTTCGAGGAGGTGCTGCGGTCCCGGACCGGCGGTCTGCGGGGCCGCCGGCTGCGGCGCCGACTGGCCGACGCCATGGAGGACTCCGGTCTGGCCCGGGCGGGCGATCGGCTGCGGGTGGCCCGCTGGCGCCTCGATGGTGGCGACCCGATCGACCCCGACGTCATGCTCGAGGCGGCCCGGCTGGCGCTGGTCGCCAAGGACGAGACCACCGCGGTGCAGCTCCTCGACCGGCTGCAGGTCGAGGCCCCCTCCGCCCAGGTGACCCAGCTGCACGCCGAGCTGCTCTTCCGCCGGGGGGACACCGCCCGGGTCGAGGCCCTGCTGGCCGAGGTGGATCTCGACGAGCTCGACGAGGTGGCCCGGGCTCAGGTCATCCGCCGCCGGGTGGGAAACCTCTTCTTCGGGACCTGGCGGTTCGACCAGGCGCTCGAGCTGCTCACCGAGCTCCGGCCCCGGGTGTCGGGTGCGGCGGGGGTGACCCTCGACTCGTACCTGCTCCTGTTGCGGGTGCTGGCGGGAGACGTCCGCGACGCCCTCGGCGCTGGCGAGGTGGTGCTGCTCGAGTCGGTCGACGGCGTGGTCCGCATGGAGGTGCTGCGCGCCCTCGGCTTCGCCCTGTTCATGGCCGGCCGCCTCCGGGACGCGCTCCAGATCGTCGACGAGTGCCGCAGCCTCGGTGCCACCCTGCCGCCGGGTCTGTCCCGCCCCGGGATCGCGATCGCCGACTACACGGAGATCCTGGCGCTGGCCGAACGCGGTGAGATGCGCCAGGCCCGGGACGCGGCTGATCGGCTCGCACCGCCCGGCCGGGCCCTGAGCTGGCAGCCGATGGGTCTCGCCCGCCTGGCGCTGCTCGAGGGCCGCCCCGACCTCGTGCGCGAGCGGCTCCAGCATCCCAAGGCCATGGCCGATGCTCTCGGCTTCGACCTCATGGGGGCGTGGATCCGGAGCGCCCTCGCCGAAGCTGCGGTGCTCGAGGGTGACCGGGCCGCGGCGGCCGCGCTGGTCAGCGAGGTCCGGCCGTTCATCCGGGAGCCGCTGTCGCTGGTCCATCTGGACATGCTCTGGCGGGTCGGCATGGTCGAGCACGCCACCGGCGACGCCTTCATGGCTCGGACCACCCTGATCGAGGGCGGCGAGCGGGCCGCCGAGCTGGGCAACGTGACCCTGGCCCTGGGGATGTGGCACTCCGCGGCCCAGCTGGGAGCCGCGGCGGAGGCGGCCCGGCTGATCCACGGCCTCGCTGCGGTCTTCGAGGGTCCGGGTCCGCGAGCCCGGGTCGCGGAGATCGAGGCTCGGGCCGAGGGCGATGCGGAGGCGCTTCGCCAGGCGGCGGAGACCATGGATCGCCAGGGCATGGTCCTGCACGCGGCCCGGGCCTACGCCGGCCTGGCCGCGCTGCTCGCCGACACTGATCCAGACGGGGCTCGGGAGGCCAGCTGGAGAGCGCGGGAGCTGGCGACCGTGAACGGCGGGCTGCTCGCGATCTGAGGTCGCGACCCCGAGCCGGCCCCATCAGCCAGCTCGCAGCATCGGCCTGCTCACCGACTCCAGGTGGGTCAGCAGGTGATCGGCCAGCTCGCGGGCGTCGTCGCCGACCCCGTCGATGAACGTGGACTTCCGCCGGCGGAGGAACGGCAGCCCCAGGACGTAGGCTCCCGGCGTCGGGAGCACCCCGCCGTCGTGGACGAGAGCCCCGCTCCGATCGGTCACCGGCAGGTGCAGCCAGGGATGGTGGGGGCGGAACCCGGTGGCCCACATCACGCTCGTGATCCCCTCGACCCGCAGGTCGATCGAGCCCGGCGGCTCGGGAACGGTGATCGGCTCGTGGCGGGTCGCCGGCGGGAGATCGTGCATGTGGTGCAGGTACGCCCAGGCGTCGATCCGTTCGAGCAGCCGCTCGAGGCGCCGGTCGGCCTGCCCCAGCGACTCGGTCAGGTCCGCGGCGAACTGGGCCGCCCCGTCGTCGATCCCGGTGAGGTGGCCGGCCAGTCGCACCCCGGCGCCGGCGAGCACGCCCAGGTCGAGGGTGCGGTGGTCGCTCGTGCCCACCAGCTGCAGCGACGGTTCCCGCCGGGCCCGCTCGATGTCGGCGACCTCGTCGTAGCGGCTGTCGAGGGTGCCGGTGGTATCGAGCCACCACTGCATGTCCCGACCCCGATAGGTCCGCGGGAAGCGGGTGTGGGCCCCCACGGCCAGGGTGACGTCGCGGCCCGAGCGCAGGAGCTCGTCGGCGAGCTGGATACCGGAGGCGGACGCACCCACGACGAGCACGCCCCCGGCCGGGAGCTGGTCGGGGTTCCGGTAGCTCGTGGGGGCCAGCTGGACGATGTCGCCCGGGAGCTGTGCGGCCGCCGCGGGGATGCGTGGCTTCGCGCACGCACCCGTGGCGACCACGACCGTCGGGCAGCGCCAGGTTCCCTGGTCGGTCACCACCTCGTAGCCGGTCCAGCGGCGCCGGACCGAGCAGACGGTGGTGGCCGTGCGCACCGGCGCGTCGAACGAGCCGGCGTACTCGTCGAAGAACCGGCTGACCTCGGGCATGGTCATGAAGCCGTGCGGGTCCGGGCCCCGGTAGCGGTAGCCGGGAAGCCGGGTCATCCAGTTCGGGGTGAGGAGGCGCAGGGAGTCCCAGCGCTCCGTCTTCCAGGAGTTGGCCACCTCACCGCGCTCGAGGACCACGTGGTCGACGCCCCGGTCGGTGAGGTGCCTGCTCATCGCCAGCCCGGCGGCGCCGGCGCCGATGATGACGGTGGTTGTCGTAGGCATGACGTCGATCCTTCTGGTCCGTCTCGACGCAGCCCGATGGCGACGCGCGGCTCCGGGCCGGCGCCGCCATCCGGGGCTGGTCGTTGGTCAGGGGTTGGACAGGGGTTGGTCAGGACGCCACCGTGACGGACACGTTCACGGGGTTGGAGACGATGTCGAAGACCGCCGAGCGCTTCCGCGACTGGGCCACGAGCCCCTCGATCTCCTCCGGCGTGGCATCGGCGTCGATGTCGAAGCGCACCCGGATGCCGCTGTAGCCGTTGCGGACGTCGCTGTCGATGCCGAGGATGCCGGCCAGGTCCATGTCGCCTTCGACGGTGGACGTCACCCGGTGGAGCTGGATGCCCCGGTTGGTGGCGACGCTGGCGATCCCGGCGGTCAGGCACGATGCCAGGGCCACCAGGACGTACTCGACGGGCGTGACCCCGTTGTCCTCGGCAGCGAAGAGCTCGGGGTGGTCGGCGTCGTAGCGAAACTCGCGAACGTGGGACTGCTCCGCGCCCACGCCGAAGAAGTCCTCGACGGTGGTGACGCTGTGGGTCCCGGAGACCCAGGTGTTCCGGGCCCGCCAGGTGAACTGCGCAGCCTCCCGGGCATCGGTCATCGCCTCCCGGGCTTCGAGGATCGCTTCCACGTTCACGCCGTTGTCGACGGTCTTCTCGGTGATGCTCATGTGTGTTTCCTTCGGTTGGCCCCGCCGGGCCATCCGGGCGGGGAAGGTGTTGCTGACCCGCCCAACGATGAGGGATTCCCGCGACGAGGTCTTGGAGACGGTGTGGAGACCTCCTGGAGATCTGCCGTACTGTCGGGCCCGAGGGCGAGTCGAAGGGAGCTCGACGATGCAGCTCGACCCGGCACTGGTCGACGCCGCGCTCACCACCACCCGCGCGGTCCGCAGGCGCCTCGACTTCGATCGTGACGTCGCCGACGCGCTCCTCCTCGACTGCATCGACGTGGCCGAGCAGGCGCCGACCGGGGGGAACCTCGGGAGCCGCCGCTGGCTCATCATCCGGGACCAGGCCACCAAGGACCGGCTCGGTGAGCTGTACCGGGATGCCGGCGGGGACTGGGTGATCGAGACCGCGGAGCGCCTCGCCGGGACCGGCCACCCGAACGAGCGGATGATGCAAGGGGCCGCCCACCTGGCTCGCAACCTGTCACGGGCGCCGGTCCTGGTGATCCCCACCATCCTCGGCCGCCACGACGGGTCCGGTCGCCCGGGCCTGTTCGACTCGGTGATCCAGGCGGCGTGGAGCTTCATGGTCGCGCTTCGGGCTCGCGGCCTCGGGACCACCTGGACCACCATGTACCTCAACCGGGCCGACGACGTCGCCGAGCTGCTCGGCATCCCCGAGGACGTGACCCAGGTCTGCCTGCTCCCGGTCGCCTACACGATCGGCACCGACTTCTCACCGAGCCGGCGCCGGATCCCGGCCCGCGAGATCGCCTACTTCGACCGCTACGCCATGACCATCGCCGGCGAGCGCAGCGAGCCCCTCCGCCTGGGCGACGGCCCCGGGGTGGTGGTCGAGGTCGACATCGACGCGCCGCCGGACCGGGTATGGGCGCTGGTCAGCGACCTCGACGTCCCCGGGCGGTTCTCCGAGGAGTACGTCCGCGGCGAATGGCAGGGCCCGCCGGGTCAGGGCGCCGAGTTCGTCGGCCACAACCAGCGCGACGACATCGGGGAGTGGCAGGTGCCGTGCACCGTGGTCGCCTGGGACCCCCCGGCCCGGTTCGCCTGGCACACCAGCGACCCCGACCAGCCGGGCGCGCGCTGGCGGTACGACCTCGAGCCGATCCCCGGCGGGACCAGGCTACGGCACCTGGTGACCCTGGGACCCGGCCGCTCCGGCCTGACCTGGGCGATCCGGGCCGATCCCGCCAACGAGGCCGCGATCATCGCCGATCGCCAGCACACGCTCCGGCGCAGCATGCAGGCCACCGTCGAGGGCATCAAGGCCCTCGCCGAACAGGCCGGCTGACCGGGGCCGAATCCCTCCGGGGACCCGAACCGGGGTCCGCTGGGCCCCCCGGGCCAGGTTTCAGCGGCGGCTGTCGAGGACCAGGTCGCTCCAGCTCTGGTGGTCGGTGCCGTAGTCGACGTCGAAGACCGCTGGCGAGAAGAGGAAGCCCTGGGCCAGGTCGCAGCCGAGATCGCGCAGCAGCTCGAGCTGCTGCTCGGTCTCGACGCCCTCGGCGACCACCTTGGTGCCGATGGCCCGGGCCAGGGGGATGAGCGCGGCGATGACCTCGTAGTCGTCGCCGGCCCGGTCGATCCCGGTCACGAGGGTGCGGTCGATCTTGACCACGTCGATCGGCACCGTGCGCAGGTAGGAGAGCGGAGACGAGCCCGTGCCGAAGTCGTCGACGGCGATGGTGATGCCCCGCTCGTGGAGCGCATGGAGGGTCTCGAAGGCGGTGGCCGGGTCCGCCATCAGGGCGTTCTCGGTCAGCTCCATCGCCAGCAGGGACGGGGCCACGTGGTGGCGGCCGAGCGCGGCATCGACGACCTCGAGGAATCCCGGGTCGGCGAGCTGGCGGGCCGACACGTTCACCGACACCCGCATGGGGTTGCCCTGGGCGACCCAGGCCCGGGCCTGGCGGCACACCTCGTCGATCACCCAGGCCCCGATCTCCTCGATGAGCCCGGTGGCCTCCGAGATCGGGATGAACTCCGACGGCGCCACCAGGCCCCGCCCCGGATGCACCCACCGCACCAGGGCCTCGAGCTGCTCGGTCCGACCGGTCGCCAGATCGACGATGGGCTGGTAGAAGACCCGGAGCTGGTCGCCGGCCAGCGCCTCGCGCAGCTCGCTCTCGGTTCGCAGCCGGGTGACCGCCTCGTCCAGCATGGCGGGCTCGAACAGCTCCACCCGCTCGCGCCCCAGCTCCTTGGCTCGGTAGAGGGCGGCGTCGGCCTGCTGCAACAGCGTCTCGGCCGCGGCACCAGGCTCGCAGCAGGCGGCGACGCCGACGCTGGCGCTGACCTGGACGTCGTGACCGGCGACCGCGAAGGGGCGCCGCAACGCCGACTGCATCCGCTGCGCCGCCAGCAGCGCCTGGTCTGCGCTGCCGAGGCCCCGAGCCAGCACCACGAACTCGTCACCGCCGAACCGGGCCAGGGTGTCGCCCGGTCGCAGGCCCTCGGCCAGGCGGTCACTGACGGCCTCGAGCAGGGCATCGCCGGCGGTGTGGCCCAGGCTGTCGTTCACGATCTTGAAGTGGTCGAGATCGATGAGCAGCACCCCGATCCGCTCGTCGGGTTCCCCGCAGCGCTCGATCGACGTCTCGACCCGTTCCAGGAAGACCTCCCGGTTCACCAGGCCCGTCAGCTCGTCGTGGCGCGAGCGGCGGAACGCGTCCTGCTCGGCACCGCGCTGGCGCTGAACCACGGCGACGAGCCCGGCCACGGTCTCCAGGTAGGCCACGTCCGCCGCGGTGAAGGCCCGGGGCTGCATCACCCGGGCCACCAGGGCCCCGGCGCTGAGCCGCCCCCGACCGATCGGAACCGCGATGGCGGTGGCCAGCTCGCTGTGCGCCGCGCCGGTCTCCCGCACCGGACGACGAGCGGCCAGGGCCCGGACCGCCAGCGCCAGGCCGGGCCGGGCGGTGGACCGGCGGTCGACAGCGATGCCGCCCGGCCCGATGCCCGCGGCCAGGTCGAGGCCGTCGGCGCCGGTGCGATAGAGCTCGATGCCGTCGACGCCGAGAGCCTCGCGGGCGCCGGCCACCGAGGCGTTCACGAGCGTGGCCTCGTCGGCGCCCTGGAGGGCACGCGCAGTCAGGTCGGCGAGCGATCGCAACTGCCGGCCGGACGCTGCTCGCTGGTGCTCGACACCGGTGCGGTCGGAGACGTCGCGGATCGTCGCGGCGATCCCGTCCACCTGAGTCAGGTGGACGGCGTTCGTGTAGGTCACCTCGAGGCGCCGCCAGGCCGCCGGACCCCGGACCCGGACGGCCACGGTGGCCCGGGCCCGAGGCAGGTCCCTGACCGCGCCGAAGGCAGTGCGCACCTGCTCGATGTCGTCGGGGTGGACGAGCTCTTCCGTCTCCATGCCCGCGAGCTCGGCACCGTCCCAGCCCAGCACCTGGGCCACCGGGCCGGAAACAGCCCGCACCGCCCCCGAGCGCGAGAGGATCACCACCGCGGTCCGGTGCTCGTCGACGAAGAGGTCCAGTCGTTCGGGATCGACCCTCGCCGGCCGGGGATCTCGCGACGCCAGGCGGTCGTGGACGGCGATCGCAGCCCCGGCCCCCAGGCCGGCCAGCAGCAGACCCGCGAGCCAGAGCGGCGCGTAGGCCACCGCGATCGTGGCGCCCAGCGCGGCCACGGCCGCGAGCACGAATGCGCTTCTCACGGGGGCACAATCGGCCCGTGCCGCCACCGGTTGAGCAGCGGCGCCGGGTCGTCGGCGGCGTCGGGCACCAGTTGCGGCGACCGGGGACCGCAGGTGCTCACCGGCAGGGAGGCAGGCGGTGAGCCGCAACGGCGGTAGATTCCGGACGATGGCCGTGATCGAAGAGCGCTGCATCCTGACCGTGCACGCCCACCCCGACGACGAGTCGTCGAAAGGCGCCGGATCGATCGCCCGGTACAGCGATCATGGAGCCCGGACGGTGCTGGTGTGCTGTACCGGTGGCGAGGAGGGCGACGTCCTCAACCCGGCGATGAACCGCGCCGAGGTCGTCGAGAACATCGCTGCGGTCCGGCGCGACGAGCTGGCCCGGGCCGCGAAGATCATCGGCTACCGCCAGGTCCACCATCTCGGCTACCGGGACTCCGGCATGCTCGGCAGCGAGGCCAACGGCCACCCGGACTCCTTCGCGAGCGCGCCCGAGGTCGAGGCCGTGGAACGTCTGGTGCGGGTGATCCGGGCCGAGCGGCCTCAGGTCATCGTGACCTATCCCGACGATCAGCGTGGATACCGGCACCCCGATCACTTGCGGGTGTACGACATCACCATGCCCGCGTGGGCCGCCGCCGGCGATCCCGACGCGTTCCCCGATGCCGGGGAACCCTGGACGCCCCTCAAGCTGTACTTCACCACCTGGAGTCGGGCTCGCCTCGAGGCCATGCACGCCCTCTACGGACGCCTGGGCCTCGAGTCCCCGTACAGCGAGGACTGGTTCAAGCGGCCGTCACAGGACCATCGGATCACGACCAGGATCCACGTCGAGGCGTGGTACGAGCGGCGATCGGACGCTCTGCTGGCGCACGCCACCCAGGTGGATCCCGAGTCGCCGTTCTGGTTCGGGCTGCCCGCGGACGAGGCCGCTGCTGTCTACCCATGGGACGACTACATCCTCGCCGATGCCCGGGTGGACACCGACGTGCCCGAGGAGGATCTGTTCTCGGGCATCGACGGGCCGTGATCGCAGGCTGGCGATGAGCGAGGAGTTCCTCTCGGAGGGATGGCTGGCCGAGCTCGCCGAGCGCGGGGCCTCGTTGCCGGCAGTCGACGGGGTGGACATGGTGGTGCAGCACGAGATCGCAGGCGCGCCCGCCGGCAAGGTGCGCTTCTGGCTGGTCTGGCGGGACGGCCGCCTGCACCAGGCCGAGCTGGGCAAGCACCGGGATCCGGACGTGCTCATCCAGGCCAAGGCCGCAGACGCCATGCGGATGCTGCGCGGCGAGCTGAGCGCCGACGTCGGCTTCATGCAGGGTCGGCTCAAGGTGGACGGCGACTACCGCAAGTTCATGCTCGACCTTCGCGACTGGCGCACCAGCGAGGAGCAGCAGGCTCTCTGGTCGGCCATGGCCGACCTCACCGCCTGAGATCCGGGCCACCCGGGACGTCGGGCCCGCTCGGTCGGCCACCCCGTGGTTCCGTTGACCGCTGGCTCGGCCGGCCCGCCGGTGGTCTCGCTCGTCGCCGCGTCGGTCGCCGGGTCGCGGGCGCGGCCTCAGTCGCCGCAGCTCACGCCCGCGGCGCGCTGGGCCGCTCGCAGCTCCCGATAGCCGACGAGGACGGCCCCCGACCGCTGCACCAGATCGCGGATGCCGGCGTCGTGGGCGACGACCAGGTAGTCCTCGACCCGCCCGGACCAGTTGGGGTCGAGGCCCCGGATCTCCGGCACGTCCATGGCCGGGGCCACCGACAGGGCCGTCACCCCTGGCTGCAGGTCGAAGATCGCATGCTCGATGACCGCCCGGGTCGGTCGGCCCGACACCCGCACGACGTGGTCCGGGGTGAGGATGCCCTGCTGGCGGGCCAGCTCCCGGGCCGGGAAGCCGATGGCGCGCTCGTCGGCCGCGGGCGGGAGGACCACGGGCAGCCCGAACTCGCAGGCCAGATCGAGGTAGACCCCGAAGAACTCCGGCCGGCGCTGCATGGCGCCCAGGTGCGAGTCGAGGTGGGTGACGTCGAAGCCCCACAGGATGGCTCGCTCGATCTGGGCCCGGCACTCTCGCTGGAGCTCGTCGAGATCGGCGTGGTCCCACAGGTCGTCGGCGGTGCGGGGGAAGCCGCCGTCGCCGTCGAACAGTGACGGCGACATGGTGACCGGGCCCCAGCGAAACCGCTCGAGCTCGGCGTTGACGGTGAGCTGGACCCCGATGTCCTCGCCTCGGTAGCGGGACGCGGCGTCGCGTGCCCAGGGGCACGGCACCATGAGCGACCCGGCGGTGGCCAGCCCGCTCCGGATGCACTCGTAGACGGCCACGTTGGCTCCGTGGGCCTGCCCCAGGTTGGCGCAGCTGATGATCAGCAGCTTGGCGCTCTGGTCGTGGCCGAGCGCCTCCGACAGGTCGGTCACGAGCGTGACGGTATCCCGCGTCCTCGAGGATGGGGCATGGCGATCGGGCGGTCACGGCTCGACCTCGCAGCGGCCCCACAGGCCCAACCCGGCCCGCTCGGCAGCGCCGGCGGCCTCCGCCACCGCGTCGGAGAGCAGGAGGTTGGGAGCGATGGCCAGTGGTCGGGCATGGCCCTCCGCGGCCAGTTGCAGGTTGACGATGGTCCCATCGGGCCCGATGACGTAGGCGAGGAGCCGACCGTAGGCGTCACGGGCCTCCTCGTCACGGCGCAGCCGCACCACCGTGCCCGGCGCCAGCAGCTCTGCGACCCGGGCCGACGCCTCCGGGCCGTGGCATTCCGCAGCCTGCCCGTGGTGGGCGACCTCCGGGGTGTCGATGCCGATGAAGCGCACGTGCTCCTCGCGCCCGCCGGTGCGGACCGTGATGGTGTCGCCGTCGACGACCGACACCACCTCGGCGCTCGGCGGTGCCGGTCCCGGCGTCGGCGGACCACACCCTGCCAGGGCCGCGAATGCACAAGCCATCGCCAGTAGCCGCATGGCACAGCTCCTCCTCGCTGAACGTCGGGAACGGTCGGCGGGGGAAGTGGCGGTGCGTCGGGCCGGCAGCGGCGCGGCGGACGAGCACGCAGCCGGGGGAGTGAGGGGGAAGGGACGTCAGGCGGCGTCGCGCTCGGGACGAGCGTACCGGGGCCTGCTCCGGCGCAGGGCCTCACGAGCAGCCGCGACGCCGTGCCGGCCGATCAGACGGGTCTGCTCGTCGAGACGCCAGTCCTCGGAGGTCTCGATCAGGCGGAGTTGCTCGGTCATGGTTCCAGTATCGGGAGGGGGTGTGACAGTTTCCTTCGCACGACGACGCTTGTCGCCGTGCGGCTGCGCCGGAGGCGCCGGTCGTCGCTCGATCCCTCGCTCCTCCGGTTCGTTCGCACGACGACGCTTGTCGCCGTGCGGCTGCGCCGGAGGCGCCGGTCGTCGCTCGATCCCTCGCTCCTCCGGTTCCTTCGCACGACGACGCTTGTCGCCGTGCGGCTGCGCCGGAGGCGCCGGTCGCCGGGATCGGCTCCTCCTGCGCATGTCGCATCTGCTACCCCAAGGGTCCGAACGGGAAACCGGGTGGGGCTCCGAGGCGGATCCCAGGCGGCTCCCGGCACCGCTAGGGTGTCGGCCCGACGAGCGACGGGAGGGTGTGAGGACATGGAGAAGATCGGCGTGATCGGCGGGGGGACGATGGGCTCGGGCATCGCCGAGGTGTGTGCCAAGAGCGGCTGCCGGGCCGTGGTCGTGGAGATCGACGCGGAGCTGGCCGAGGCGGCCCAGGCCCGGCTGGACAAGAGCACGGCCAAGGCGGTCGAGCGCTCGAAGATGACCGACGCCGAGCGGGACCAGGTCCTCGGCAACCTCAGCTTCACCACCGGCTACGACGAGCTGGCCGACGCCGACCTGGTGGTGGAGGCCGTCGTCGAGGTGCCCGACGTGAAGTACGACGTCTTCCGGCGGCTGGACTCGGTCGTCAAGCCCGAGGCCATCCTGGCGTCCAACACCTCGTCGATCCCCATCGTGGAGATCGCCGCGGTGACCGAGCGGCCGGAGCAGGTGCTGGGCATGCACTTCTTCAACCCGGCCACGGTGCAGCCCCTCGTCGAGCTCATCAACTCCCAGCAGACCTCCGACGCCACCATGGACGCCGCCGAGGCCTTCTGCCGCGACACCCTCGGCAAGCACCCCATCCGCACCGGCGACCGGGCCGGCTTCGTGGTCAACCGACTCCTCATCCCCTACGTGCTGCAGGCCATCGAGATGTACGACCGGGGTCAGGCCTCCCGCGAGGACATCGACTCGGCGATGAAGTTCGGCTGCGCCCACCCGATGGGCCCGCTCGAGCTGGCCGACCTCATCGGCCTCGACGTGTGCATGCTCGTCGGTGACGTCCTCTTCGAGGAGTTCAAGCAGCCGCTCTACGCGCCTCCCGCGCTGCTCAAGCGCATGGTGGCTGCTGGCCAGCTCGGTCGGAAGACGGGCAAGGGCTTCTACGACTATGGCTAGCCCGGGCATGACCGTGCCCCTGCCCGGCTCGCTGGCCGACCAGGGCGACGGGCTCCGCGAGCTGGTGGCTCTCGGCTACCGGGAGGCGTGGTCCTCGGAGGCCAACGGTGCCGATGCCTTCACCCCCCTGGCGCTCGCATCGGTCCACGCCCCCGAGCTCCGCCTGGGCACCGCAATCGTGCCCGCCTTCACGCGGGGCCCGGCCCTGCTGGCCCAGTCGGTGGCGTCGCTGGCGTCCGCGGCACCCGGCAGGTTCGCGGTGGGCATCGGCTCGTCGTCCAACGTGATCGTCGAGTCCTGGAACGGCATTCCCTTCGACCGGCCGTACCAGCGGACCCGAGACACCGTCCGGTTCCTGCGCGCCGCGCTCGGCGGCGAGAAGGTGACCGAGGAGTACCCGACGTTCTCGGTTCGGGGGTTCCGCCTGGCGATGGAGGCCCCCAGCCCGCCGGTTCCCATCCTGGTCGCCGCCCTGCGCGAGGGCATGCTGCGCCTGGCCGGGCGTGAAGGCGACGGCGCCATCATCAACTGGCTCTCGGCCGACGACGTCGACCGGGTGGCCGGCATCGTCCACGACGAGGGCGACGACAAGGAGATCGTCGCCCGCATCTTCGTGTGCCCCAACCCCGACCGCGAGACCGTCCTGCCCGAGGCCAAGCGGGCCGTCGCCGCCTACGTGAACGTGCCGGTCTACCGGGCGTTCCACGAGTGGCTCGGCCGGGGCGACCTGCTCGCCGCGCACTGGGCCCTGTGGGAGCAGGGGGACCGAGCCGCGGCGGTGGAGGCCATCCCCGACCAGGTGGTCGACGAGCTGGTGGTCCACGGCACCGCCGAGGAGTGCCGGGCCCACATCGACCGCTACTTCGCCAACGGGGTGACCACCTCGTCGCTGGCGGTCCTGCCGTTCGGCGGCATCGACATGTGGCAGGCCATCCGGGATCTGGCCCCGTCGGCGGCCTAGTGGTGTGTCGCACAAATCATGAACCGGTCTCGCCGTCACCCGACGCCGCTGGCTGCGTTGCGTCACCTCGGCGTAGGGCTGCGGCTATGCCTTCGGCGCCGCGCCTTGCCAGCGACGCCGGTCTCGGCTGCGACCAG
>JBFKRY010000077.1:0-17076 GCA_041636995.1 Acidimicrobiales bacterium
CCGCCGCCAGCGCCAGCAGCGCCGAGATCTCGACCCTGCCGGCGATCATGGCCACAACCAGCGTGGCCTTGGTCCCGGCGCCCAGGTTGGCGTCGGTCACCCCGGCGCTGAGCCCCGATCCGGACAGGGCGGCGACGGACTCGAACACGGCACGGTCGGCAGCCACGTCGGCGGTCAGGGCGATGAGCACGGCCGAAGCGCCGGCGGCGATCACGAACAGCCGGATCAGGACGGTGGCCCCGAGGACCCGATGACGGGCCTCGGCGGGCTCGACCATCTCGCCGTCCCAGTCAATGGCCATGTCCCGCTCACCATCGGACCCCGACGGGAGCCAACGCCGCGCGGCCTTGGAGACCCAGGCGAGCCGGGCCACCTGTTCAACGTGTTCGCCGACGAGCTGCCCCGAGCGGAGCGGGCCCGTTACCCTGCGTTCCTCGGCGCGGTCTCGGCCTGCGCAGGCCTGCTGATGACCATGACGGCGCTGGCAGAGTGACCTGCCCCGGGCCCCGTCGCGGCGGCCCTGGCGTTCGTCACAGCCCGGCTTCGGAGCGGATGCAGTCGGCCACCAGGCCCTCCACCGCGTCGTCGAGCGCGACGTCCGCGTTGCGCATGTCGTCGTCGATCTCGGTGAAGATCTCGAAGGCCCGCTCTGCCAACTCCTCCTCGTCGGCCGCGTCACCGTCGTCGTCGAGTGCGTCCCGGGCCTCGTCGAAGCTGTGGCCCACGATCGCCAGGTAGTTGCACCCGCACACCGCGAGCAGCCCCTCCTGCTGGACCGGCTCGAGATCCGGCAGCTCCTCACCCCCGCCCTTGACGCAGTTCGCCAGGAAGTTGCGCTCCACCTCGGGCACCCGCTCGGGGTCGGCGCCCTCGGCGAGGGCAGGCTGCAGGTCGGTGTCGATGGGGCCGGGATCGGCGTCGAAGCCGCTGACGAACTCCTCGCTGCCACATGCGGTGATCAACAGCGCTGCCGCCAGAACCACGCCGGCGAGCCGGCTGGTCAGCTGTCCCACCCGTCGATGGGCATCAGCACCCCGGCCGGTCAAGTGGCGCATCCGTCGATGAGCGCCTGGACGTCGGCCGGGATCACGCCCTCCCCGGACGCGAGGGCGTCGTTGACCTCCTCGAACTGGTCGAGCGCGGCTTCCTCGGCCGCCTCCGGGCTCTCACCGCTGGTGTTGTCCCGGTAGAAGGAGACGATCTCGTCGTAGGCGCACTGGCACGAGGCCGCCAGGTCGCTCACATCGCCGACCCGGGACCGCTCGGCGAGCACACAGCCCTCCAGGAAGTTCCGCTCGATCACCGGCAGGCACTGCTCGCTCGGGTCGTTCGGGCAGGGCCGACCGGCGGTTCCCAGCGCGGCCAGCAGCTCCTCGCTCAGCGGCACCGGCTGCTGGTCGAAGCCGGTCGGATGGCCGCTGCCCGAGCACGCTGAGAGCGCCGACATCAGGGCGAGCACGGCTGCAAGGCGTCGGATCACAGCGCCTCACGCTACCGGCCCCGGACCGCCTTTCACCGGCGAGCCGTGGCCTCGATGCGACGGGCCGTGGCCAGGACCTCGTCGAACATCGCGGCGGTCAGCCGTCCGGTGAACGTGTTCTGCTGGCTCACGTGGTAGGAGCACAGCAGCACCCGGCCCTCGGGCAGCTCCACCTGCAGTCCGTGTTCGAAGCGCGGCCGGGGCGACACCCCGAACGACTCGCACGCGGCCGCGTAGCCGATCGCGCCGAGAACCAGGTACACCCGGGCCGACCCCAGCAGCACCAGCTCGCGCTCCAGGAACGGCCGGCACCGGGCCCGCTCGTCGGCGGTCGGCTTGTTGGCCGGCGGGGCGCAGCGCACCGGCGCGGTGATGTACGCCCCGGTCAGCTCCAGCCCGTCGCCGCGGTGGGTCGACTCGGGCTGGTTGGCGTAGCCGGCACGGTGGAGCGCCGAGTAGAGGAACTCGCCGCTGCGGTCGCCGGTGAACATCCGGCCGGTGCGGTTGGCGCCATGGGCCGCAGGGGCCAGCCCGATCACGACCAGGGTGGCCTCGGGGTCGCCGAAGCCCGGCACCCCTCGGCCCCAGTACTCCTGGTCGCGGAACGCGGCGCGCTTCTCCCGGGCCACCCGTTCCCGCCACTCCACCAGTCGAGGGCAGGCGCGACACCCCGCCACCTCCTCGGCGACCAGCCTCAGCGAGTCCACGGCCCGGCACCCTACTGCGGCCGGCGCGGACCGCCGGATCGATGCGCCACGGCCGAGTCGATAGCGAGGCCCGGCAGGTAGGTTGAGGGCGATCATGCCGACCGCATCGAGCACCCCCCGTCGAACGAACACGTCCTCGGCCCGATCGAAGGCCCGCAAGCCGACCATGGTGCTGCTGGTCCGCCACGGTCAGACCCCCACCACGGGGTCGGTCCTGCCCGGTCGGGCCAGGGGCCTGCACCTGGCCGATGCCGGTCACGCGCAGGCCGGCCGGGCCGCCGAGCGCATCGGCGCCCTGGGCCGGGTCAGCGCGGTCTACGCCTCCCCGATGGAGCGCACCCGCGAGACCGCGGCGCCGATCGCCAAGGCGTGCGGGCTGCGGGTGCGGACCCACCGGGGGCTCATCGAGTGCGACTTCGGGGCCTGGACCGGCAGGAAGCTGTCGGCGCTGGGGAAGCTCCCGGAGTGGCGCACCGTGCAGCGCTACCCGAGCGGGTTCCGGTTCCCCGGCGGCGAGTCCTTCGCCGAGATGCAGGCGCGCATGGTGGGGGCGCTGAGCGAGCTGGTCGACCGCCATCCCGGCGAGACCGTGGTGGCGGTCTCCCACGCCGACACCATCAAGGCCGCCACCGCCTCGGCCATGGGCACCCACCTGGACCACTTCCAGCGCATCGTGATCTCGCCGTGCTCGGTCACCGCGATCCTGTACATGCCCGACGGTCCCATCGTGCTCGCGGTCAACTCCACGGGCGACGACCTGACCACGCTCGTTCCCTCCTAGCGATGAGCGCGTCCTACCACTTCGAGGATCCCGAGCACTTCACCGCCGGCGCCATCGGGCCCCGGGGTCAGCGAGTGTTCTACCTGCAGTTCGGCAACCCCGGGGAGCTGGTGTCGCTCAAGGTCGAGAAGGGCCAGGTGCACGCCCTGGCGGAGTTCCTGGACCGGCTGCTGGGCGATCTCGACCCCCTCGACGACGACGACGTGCCCCTGGCCCTCGACCTGATCGATCCCGTCGAGTCCGAGTGGGTGGTGGCCAACATCGGGGTCGCCTACAACGAGGACGCCGAACGGTTCATCCTGTTGGCCGAGGAGCTCCTGGGCGAGGACGACGGCGAGGAGATGGACGCGGCCACTGCGCAGCTGCACCTGTCGCCCGGGCAGGTGCAGGCCTTCATCGGCCGGGCCCGCGAGCTCGTGGCGTCGGGGCGGCCGCCGTGTGACTTCTGCGGCCGGCCCCTCGACCACGAAGACGGCTGGTGCCCGTGTCGAAACTGAGCCCGTTCCGGGACCGGGGGCCGATCGCGAACGGCGACGCGGAACGGGTGCTGGAGACCGGCGAGGTCGAGGTCCTCGGTCGGATGCCCTGGAGCTCGAACGCCACCTTCCTCGTCGACGTCTGCGAGGGGGACACCATCGTGCAGGGGGTCTACAAGCCGGCCCGGGGCGAGCGGCCGCTGTGGGACTTCCCGCCCGGGCTGCACAAGCGCGAGGTGGCCTCCTACCGCCTGTCGGAGGCGCTCGGCTGGTCGATCATCCCGCCCACGGTGCTGCGCAACGGGCCCCTGGGGATGGGCTCGCTGCAGCTGTTCGTCCCCTGCGACTTCGAGCAGCACTACTTCCACCTGCTCGAGGAGGAGCGCCACCACCACACCCTGCAGCGGTTCTGCGCGTTCGACATCGTCGCCAACAGCACCGACCGCAAGGGAGGCCACCTGCTGATCGACGCCCAGGACCAGATCTGGGGCATCGACAACGGTCTCACCTTCCACGCCGAGTTCAAGCTGCGCACCGTCATCTGGGACTGGGCGGGCGAGCCGGTCCCGGCGGACATCCTCGACGACCTGCAGGGGCTGCTCGAGGGTGGGCTTCCCGACGACCTGGCCGAGCTCCTCGACCCCTTCGAGTCCGATGCGGTCCGGACCCGGGCCCGGGCCCTGGTGCGGGCGGGGGTGTTCCCCCGCGATCCCACCGGGCGCCGCTACCCCTGGCCCATGGTCTGAGACCGTCCATCGCTCGAACAGATCACCACGGCATCGATCATCGTCATCTGCGATTGACTGGGCCCGGATCCGACCCGGTCGGTGCCCGGGACGGCCACCCCCGGACCTGGTCGACGAGGAATTTCCGGATTTCTCGGCGATCCGGGCAGATCTGGCCGGCGACGAAGCGCCAGCTGTGCTATGGTTCGTCCTGTTCGATCGCTCGGCCATTCGGCCGGGCGATCTGCCGTTTCGAACCGCAATCGCCGCTTCGGCCCTGCGAGCCTCGGGCGGCTCAGCTGGAGAGGGTGGTGATCTCGCCGGTGCCCTCGCACAGGCCGCAGGGCTCCAGCGCGCCCCGCCGCTGCTTGGCTCCGACCCCGTCGCACTCGGGACAGGGGTCACCGACCTCCACCCGGGTGATCACCCACTCCTCGTTCTCTCGCGCCCTCCCGTGGAGCCGTCCGGCCATCCACATCATCCCGAGCCAGCAGAAGCCCACCACCAGGACCAGGGCGAGCAGGTTCAACGCGATCGCAGCCACGGGCCGAGTGTAGGAGCGTCCCCGAGCGTCCGCCCAGGCGTCGGTCAGCGGCTGCCGAGGGCTTCGAGCAGCGCCGGGATCACCTTGTGCACGTCGCCGACCACGCCCAGGTCGGCGATCGAGAAGATCGGGGCCTCGGGATCCTTGTTGATGGCGATGATGTTCTTCGAGCCCTTCATCCCCACCATGTGCTGGGTGGCCCCCGAGATCCCGCAGGCGATGTAGACGTCGGGCTTCACCACCTTGCCGGTCTGGCCCACCTGGAGGGCGTAGGGCACCCAGCCGGCGTCGACGATGGCGCGGGTGGCCCCAGCGGCGCCGCCGAGCTTCGCAGCCAGCTCCTCGATCATGTGGTACTTCTCGGCCTCGCCCAGACCCCGACCGCCCGACACCACCACCGCGGCCTCGTCGAGGCGTGGCCCCTCGGACTCCTCGGCGAAGCGGTTCTGCACCTTGGCGGCGCCAGCGCCCCCCAGGTCGGGCAGCGGCAGCGGGACCACCGAGGCGGGGCCGCCCCCGACCTCCTCGGCCGTGAACGACTTGGGCCGGATCAGGAAGATCGCCGGGCTCCCGCCGGTGAAGCGGGTCTTGACGTTGGTGGTGCCACCGAACACCGGCTCGGTGCCCACCAGCCCACCGTCGTCGACCAGCTCGACGATGTTGGTGATGACCGGAGCGTCGAGCTTGACCGACAGGCGGGCCGCCACGTCGCGGCCGTCCTGGGTGGTGCCGAAGAGGATGGCGTCGGGCGACGCTCCTCCCGCGATGGCGTCGGCCATCGCCGAGGCCAGTGCCGGGCCCTGCAGAGCGGTGCCGATGCTGCCGGTCGCGTGCACCTTGGTGGCACCGTGGGCGCCGAGCTCGTCGGCGATGTCGTCGACCCCGGGGCCGGCGTACACAGCCTCGGCGTCGCCGAGCTGGCGGGCCTCGGCGAGCAGCTCCAGGGTGATGGAGGCGACCTTGCCGTCGGCCGCCTCGGCATGAACCCAGACCGTTCCCATGCGCGCTCCTATCGGGTTACCGGAGCGGCCACGGACGGCCGCCCACGAAGGTGGTGAAGGTGGTGGAGGTGGTGGAGGTTGTCGGACAGGACGCCCGTTGCGGCCTCGCCGCGGGGCGACACGGCGAGGCGACGCCACCGAAGGGGGAACCGACTCATCGAATCAGATGACCTTGAGCTCTTCGAGGAAGCTCACGATCCGTTGGTACGCCTCGCCGTCGTCCTCGATGACCTCGCCGGCCTCGCGGGCCGGGGCCGGCTCGATGGCCACGATCTCCTGGCCGGCGCCCGCCCAGCCGACGGTGTCCGCGGCGATCCCCAGATCGGCGATCCCCAGCTTCTCGACCGGCTTGGACTTGGCCGCCATGATGCCCTTGAAGGACGGGTAGCGGGGCTCGACCACCCCGGCGGTGACCGAGAGCACGCACGGCAGCGGGCAGGTGACCTCGTCGTAGCCGGCCTCGGTCTGCCGCTTGACCTCGACCTCGCCGCCGCTGATCGCGATCTCCTTGGCGAAGGTGACCGAGGGCAGCCCCATCAGCTCGGCGATCATCTCGGGCACGGTGCCGGTGTAGCCGTCGCTCGACTCGGTGCCCGCGAGCACCAGATCGGGCTCGATCCGCTGGATGGCCGCGGCCAGGACCTTGGAGGTGCCCAGGGCGTCCGAGCCGGCCAGCGCGTGGTCGCTGACGAGGATGGCGCTGTCGGCGCCCATGGCCAGCGCGGTGCGCAGCCCGTTGACCTCCTCGTTGGGCGCCATCGACACCAGGACGACCTCGCCGTCGCCGTCGACGAGCTGCAGCGCCATCTCGACGCCGTAGGAGTCGGACTCGTCCAGGATGAGCTTGGTGTCTCGCACCAGGGTCTTGGTCTCCGGATCGATCTTCCCCGGATCGGCGGGATCGGGGATCTGTTTGACGCAGACAGCGACCTTCATGAACGTCCTCTCGGGTTCTCCACTGCGAGTGCTGGCGACCGATGGGCAAGGGCGCCGGGGCGCGCCCGCAGGGCAGGCTAGTGCCTCGATGCCGGATTGCTCGTGTCCCACCGAGACGGACCGGCCCGGGCAAGTACGCCCGCGGACGACCTCACCCCTACGATGGAGAGCCCGTGAAGATTCTGCTGGTGGTCAATCCGTCCGCCTCGTCGGTGACCCCCCGCACCCAGGTGGTCATCCAGAAGGCCCTCTCTGCGGATCACGACGTCGCGGTCGCACCCACCAGCCGTCGGGGTCACGCAGCTCGGCTCTCCCAGGACGCCGCGACCAAGAACCTGGACCTGGTGGTGGTGCTGGGCGGCGACGGGACCCTGAACGAGGCCGCCAACGGGCTGGCGGGCACCGACACCGCGCTGGCGGCGCTGCCAGGCGGCTCCACGAACGTGTTCTCCCGGACCCTCGGCCTGCCCGACGACGCGGTGGAGGCCACCAGCGTGCTGCTCGACGCCATCGACCGGGGCGCCATCGAGCCGGTGGGTCTGGGCTCGGTCAACGGCCGCTACTTCCTGTTCCACGCCGGGCTCGGGTTCGACGCCGCGGTGGTGGCCGAGGTCGAGAAGCGGGGACAGCTCAAGCGCTACGCCAGCCACCCCCTGTTCGTGTACGCCGCGGTCGACACCTGGATGCGCCACTACGACCGGCGCCGGCCGGCGTTCACGGTGCGTTTCACCGACGGCTCCATGGTCACCGACGGCAAGTTCGGCATCTGTCTCAACACCAACCCTTACACCTACCTGGGGAGCCGGCCGCTCGACCTGGCTCCCGAGGCCACCCTCGACCGGGGGCTGGTGATGATCACCTTCCGGACCCTGCGCCTGTCCAAGATCACCCTGCTGGCCGCTCGCGCCCTCAGGTCCGAGGGCAGCCTGCGGAGCGCGCGCGGCGTCGACTACCGGACCGACCTGGCCGAGTTCTGGATCGAGGGCCACCGCCCGTTCCCGTACCAGGTCGACGGCGACTACCTCGGCGAGGTGTCGCGCCTGCACTTCCGCCACGAGCCCGGGGTGCTGCGCCTGGTGGTGCCCGACCCGGCGATCCTGGGATCGCCGGCCCGGTGAGGGGCCGGCTCCGCCGCCTCGCCGCGTTCCTCGCCGGCGCCCTCGTCGTCGCAGGGTGCTCGGCGAGCCCCACCCTCGAGGTCCCGGCGGCCGTCGCTCCCTCGCCCGGGCCGACCTCGACCGCGTCTCCGTCCCCGACCCCACCGCCTCCCGACCCCGAAGCCGAGGCCGAGGCGACGCCCGACGCGAACCCGCTCGCAGGCGAGGCCGCCAGCGCAGGCGCACCCGGCATCGGCGACCCGTACTACCCCGAGCTCGGCAACGGCGGCTACGACGTGGAGCGCTACGTGCTCGATCTGGACTGGGAGCCTGCCACCCGGACCCTCGAGGGGGTGGCGACCATCGAGGCCACCACCACCCAGGACCTCGCCGCTTTCAACCTCGATCTGTCCGGGCTGGAGGTGCGCTCGGTGCTCGTCGACGGTGCGGTGTCCACCACCAGCCGCGCCGGCACCGAGCTGACCGTGACTCTCCCGGTGCCGCTGGCCGCGGGGACGCCGTTCGTCGCCGAGATCAGTTACGGCGGCCAGCCGGCGCGCGCCCCCCAGCTGAGCGACCTCGACATCGGCGGCTGGTATGTCGAGGGCGATCTGGCCTTCGTGGTGAGCGAGCCCGCCGGCAGCTACGCCTGGCATCCGGTGAACGACCACCCGCTCGACAAGGCCCGGTTCCGGGTGGAGCTCACCGTGCCCACCGGGCTCGAGGTGGCATCGGCCGGGCTGCTCCAGGGGACGCTCGACGAGGGCGACGGGACCACCACGTGGATCTACGAGGCCCGGGACCCGATGGCGCCGTACCTGCTGCCGCTGGCCGTCGGGGAGCTGGTGCTGGTCGAGGAGGAGCCCGTACGTGGGATCGCCATCCGCAACGCGGTCGCCGAGGGGATGGTCGACCTGCTGCCGGCCTTCGAGCGCACCCCGCAGATGATGGAGACCTTCGTCGAGCTGTTCGGGCCCTATCCCTTCGAGGCCTACGGGGTGCTGGTGGTCGACGCCAACCTGGGCGTGGCCCTCGAGCAACAGACCATGCCGATCTTCGGGCGCGACTTCCTGGGGGCGGGCCGGAACATCGACGACGTGGTGGCCCACGAGCTGGCCCACCAGTGGTTCGGCAATCACGTGTCGGTGACGGAGTGGGACGACATCTGGCTCAACGAGGGGTTCGCCACCTACGCCCAGTACCTGTACTTCGAGGCGGTCGAGCCCGACTACGACATCGATCGGGACATCGGTCAGCTGGCGCTGCTCGGGCCCGAAGTGCTCTCGACCCCCCTGCCCGGCGACCCGGGACCCGACCAGCTCTTCGCTCCGTCGGTCTACCTGCGAGGGGCGCTGACGATCCACGCCCTCCGGCGGACGATCGGCGACGAGGCGTTCTTCGCCACCCTGCGCACCTATCTCGACCGCTTCGGCGGTGGCAACGCCACCACCGCGGACCTCCGGTCCGTCGCCGAGGAGATCAGCGGCCAGGACCTCGATGACTTCTTCGACGCCTGGCTGCTCGAGGCAGACCTCCCGGCGATCCCCGGGGGCTGACGCCGAGCAGTCGTCAGCGCCCCCGGACCCTCTGGCCCTCCACCGCAGCGTCGACCACGGCCCGGGCGATGTCGGGGGCGTCGGTGACCAGCCCGTCGATCCCCATGGAGATCAGCTCGCGCATCCGGTCGGGATCGTTCACCGTCCACGGATACACCGCCAGGCCAGCGTCGTGGGCCATGCGGATGAACCGGCCGTCGACGGTCCCGTCGTAGGGCACCACCGCGTGCATGCCCGCCTCCACTGCGTGCTCGAGCAGCATCCGGACCTGCAGCACGTCGAAGCCGGTGACCAACCCGACGGGGATCTCGCCGTTGATGGCCTGGATGCGCTTGACCGTGTCCAGGTTGAACGAGCTGATGAGCAGATCCTGGGGGTCGCGGTAGGCGAGGGCGAGGCCCACCACCGCGTCGGAGATCTGGTGGAGGTGGTCGTAGTCGGGATCGTCCGGCTCGTTCTTGATCTCGATGTTGACCTTGGCGCCGTCGCAGGCCTCGAGGGCCTCGGCCAGGGTGGGCAGCCAGTCCGGCAGCTCGTCGTAGGTGTACTCGACGATGAAGCGGCCGTCGGGGAGGTGGGCGTCGTGGCTGATGACGAGCACGTCGTCGGCGCTGCGGCGCACGTCGAGCTCCACCCAGTCTGCGCCCATCTCGACGGCCAACCGGAACGCGTCGACAGTGTTCTGCTGGCGGGCCGCGGATGCGCCGCGATGGGCGATTACCAGGGTCATGACCGGCGCAGCTTCGCCGTCCCGACGGCCAGGGTCAACCACAGAAACAACAAGAACAACATGTACCCCTTGTCACACAACGACACCAGAGACTATGGTCTTGCCCGGTCCGAATGACCCAGCTTCGCACGCTGGGTGGGTTGGCACCCAGAGGGAGGGGTACACGTGGTGAGTCAGGCGTTGCCGTTCGCGAACGCGGTGACACAGTGGCGCGCGGTCGCCTTGTGCCGGGATACCGACCCCGAGCTCTTCTTCCCCGTGGGCACCACCGGTCCCGCCCTCGACCAGATCGCCGCCGCCAAGGCCGTCTGCATGCAGTGCGCGGCGCGCGAGCCCTGCCTCGAGTTCGCGCTGGAGTCCAACCAGGACTCCGGCGTCTGGGGCGGGCTTTCCGAGGAGGAGCGCCGCCAGATCCGGCGGGAGCGCAACGCCGAGCGCGCCAGGCTCGCCCACCGCTGACCCCCCCGGCGGCGCCGGGTCGCTCAGCGCCGGGGCACGGTCACCCACACCGTCGTCCCGGGGCCACCGTCGGGCGCCGCGCCCACGTCGATGCGGCCGCCGAGATCGTTCTCCACCAGGCTGCGCACGATCGTCAGCCCCAGCCCGGCGTCGGCCTCCACGTCGAAGCCCGCAGGGACGCCGCCGCCGTTGTCGGTGACGGTCACGTCGAGGCGGTCGGGCCCCGACTCGAACCTGATGGCCACCGTCGCGCCCTGCGGGCCCCCATCGGGGAAGCCGTGCTCCACCGCGTTCTGCATCAGCTCCGAGAGCACGACCGCCAAGGTGGTGGCGGCGTCGGTGGGGAGCTGGCCGGCATCGCCCGAGACCGAGAAGCGGAACGGCTGCTCGGCAGAGCTGAAGCCCTCCTCCACCAACCGCACCAGCGGCCGCACGATGTCCTCGAAGGGCACGTCGTCGGCGACCTCCTGGGAGAGGATCTCGTGCACCACCGCGATCGCCCGAATCCGGCGCACCGACTCCTCGATGGCCTCGCGGGCCTCGTCGGCCACGGCCCGCCGACCCTGCAGCCGCAGCAGCGACGAGATCGTCTGCAGGTTGTTCTTCACCCGGTGGTGCACCTCGGCGATGGTGGCGTCCTTCGAGAGCAGCAGCCGGTCCCGGCGGCGGAGCTCGCTGATGTCGCGCACGAGCACCACCGCCCCGGTGAGCTCACCACCCTCCAGCAGCGGCAGGCACCGCAGCACCACCGTCTGGTCGCCGCGAGCGAACTCCTCGGTGTGGGGCTTGCAGTCGGCGAAGGCCTCACGGACCGCCCGGTTCTCGACACCCGCAGCCGACAGCCGCACGCCTTCGATCTGGCGGACACCCAGCCGGCTCAGCACCGACACCGCGTTCGGCGACGTGAACCGCACTCGGGCCGAGGCGTCGATCAGCAACAGGCCGTCGCTCACCCTGGGCGAGTCCTCGGGCTCGGCCTCGTCGGTGGCGTAGGGGTAGGCCCCCTCGGCGATCATCTGGGCCAGCCGCCGGAAGATGGAGAAGTAGTTCATCTCCAGCTCGCCCGGCGCCCGCTGCTCGTCGGGCGAGAAGTCGCGGCACAGCACCCCGATGACCTGGTCGCCACAGCGCACCGGCACCGTCAGGGTGCGGATCCGCGGCGCGGCCGGCTGCAGGATCAGCCCACCGTCGACGACGACCCCCGACCGGCGCGCCAGGTCGAGGAACGGCCGCTGACCCCGACGGACGCGCGACGCGACGATCTCGGTCCGGTAGATCGATCGGCTGGTGGTGGGCCGGACGTGGCCGACCACCACGTACTCGGCGGCGTCCTCGTCGTCGAGGGGCACGCAGAGCACCAGGTCGGCGAAGCTGATGTCGGCCAGCGGCGCCCAGGTGCGCATCAGCCGCTGCAGATGCTCCTGGTGCGGACGCGCCAACGGGGGCCCGAGCTCGGCGATGGTCGCCACGCCTCCGTTGTACCAGCGGCCGACGCCGGATCGCCCCCCGGGGCAACTAGGCGCGGAGGCGGTCGGCGATGTCCGCGAGGCCCTCGACGCTCACGATGTCGGCCGCCAGGAACGGCACCGTCGCCACGATCGGCGGGGCGTGGCGCATCTCGTGGCGCAGCTCCTGCTGTCGGGCCGCGGTGACGCCGTAGGACAGGAAGCTCTCGCTGATCTCCCGTAGGACCCCCTCCACCAGCGCCGGGTCCTCGCCGAGCTTCAGCGTGGACGTCAGCTTCGGGGCTCGGCGGCCGAGCTTGCGCGCCGCGCTGGCTGCGGCCCTTTCGGTGAAGTACGAGGGCAGCACCCGGTTGAGGACCACAGCCCCCAACGAGAGCCGCCGTTCGGCCAGGGCGTCGATGAAGAAGTCGCACTCGCTCATCGAGGTGGCGTCGAGGGTGCTGACCACCACGAAGCTGGTGCGCCGCTCCCGCAGGGTGCGCTGGACCTCCTGGGCGCGGGCGACGAAACCCGGGTACATGGTCTGGAAGAGCAGGAAGAAGTCGGCGATGTCCCGCAGGAACTCCTGGCCCAGGATCCGGTCGGCCACGTGATAGAAGGGCCGCGACGCCGACGCGAACAGCTTGGAGCGGTACGGCACGGTGAGCCAGCGCAGCAGCCGGCTCCCGAAGAACTCGGCCATCTTCTCGGGGGCGTCGAGGAAGTCGACGGCGCTGCGGGACGGTGGGGTGTCGACGATGATCAGGTCGTAGCGCCCCGACGCGTGGATCTCGTAGAGCCGCTCCATGGCGATGTAGTCGTGGCTCTGCACGAACTTGGCGGTGACGTTCTCGTAGAGGCTGTTGCCGAGGATGGCGTCGCGGGTCGCGGCGTCGGGGGCGTGCTGGCGGATCAGCTCGTCCCAGGACTGCTTGGTGTCCAGCTGGGCCACCCACAACTCGCCCCGGGGCTCGTAGCGCCCGCCGGCCAGGGCCTCGGCAGGGATCCGGACCTCGGTGTTGCCCAGGGCCTCGAGCCCGAGCGCGGTGGCCAGACGACGCGCCGGGTCGACGGTGAGCACCAGCACCCGTCCGCCCACGTGGACCGCCGCCACGATGCCGGCCGCAGCCGCCATCGTGGTCTTGCCGACCCCGCCGGGCCCGCAGACCACGATGACCTCCTTGGCGGCGAGGAGCTGATCGATCCCGGTCTCGCTCACAGCTCGTCCCCGATGGCGTCGGCGATCATCCGCGTGGCCCGGATGCCCTGGGCCCGGCTGAACATCTCGGGCACGTACATCATCGGCGTCCGGGGCGGCAGCTCCTGGCGCAGCCGGGCGATGTGGCTGGTGCGGGAGCGGCGCAGCCGTACCGCCAGATCGGCGCCGGCGAGCACGTGTCGCACCGGACCGCCGACCGCGTCGCGCAGCTTCTTGGTGGGCCCGTCCTTCAGCAGCTCGCGGAACACCTCCTCCTCGCGGGTCCCGAACAGCTCCGGGAGGACCCGGTTGACCACGACCGCCGCCAGGTCCACGTCGGTCTCGGCCTCGAGGCGCTGGGTCAGCTCGATGGTCTCGGTGACCGGCATCTCCTCGGGGACGGCAACGATCACCGTCCCGGTGGCCGCCGGATCGCGCAGCAGGTCGACGATCCACTGGGTCTGGTCCCGGACCAGCCCCACGTGCACCAGGTCGTGGATCGCGCTGGGCGAGGCCAGCTGGCCGACCACGTGGCCGGTGGCCGGGGCGTCGACCACCACCAGGTCGTAGTGGTTCTCGCGGACCTCGTAGGCGAGCTTGCCGACCACCAGGATCTCCCGCACCCCCGGCGCGGCCGCGGCCACGAAGTCGAACGAGCGGGCGATGGGTCCGAGCCGGGTCACCAGGGGCAGGCGCAGGTTGAGCCGGAGGTACTCCTTGAGCGACTCCTCGGTGCTCATCGCCATGGCGTGGAGCCTCGGGGCCAGCTCTTCGGCCGCGAAGCCGAGAGGGCCGGTCTCGAACGCTGCCGCCACGTCGCCGCGAGCGTCGACGTCGCACAGCAGGGTGCGCCGCCCATGACTGCTGGCGAGCAGAGCCAGACCCGCGGCGATGCTGGTCTTGCCCACGCCCCCCTTCCCGGTGACGAACAGCAGCCGGCGATCGAGCAGGCTCATGGGACCGGCGGGACCGATGCCGACGCCGCGGCGATCAGGCGCCGAACCCGATGCGCGGACCTCCCGTGGTCGGGCCCAGGTCCACGTAGGCGATGCGGGCCGCCGGCACCCCCACCTGGCGCCCGTGCCGGTCGGCCAGCCAGAGGACGGTGTCGCCGCCGGCGATGGCGCCCTCGATCTGGCCCCGGAGGGCTTCGACGTCGGTCTCGTCGGCCATCTCGACCTCGAGCTCCTTGGGCGTGTCGCTGACGCCGATTCGGACGTTCATGTCATCTCCTGGTCGAGCCGTCGGGCAGGGTCAGAGGGGCAGGGGTCGGAGCTGGCAGGGTCAGAGCAGCTTGAGCTCGGGGTTGTACCGGCGGGTGGGCGCCAGCTCCACGTCGATGGACTCGGCGATCGCCGCGAAGACCTGGCCGGCCTCGCTGTCGGGATCGGTGGCCACCAGGGGCTGGCCCGAGTCGGCACCCTCGCGCAGCGCCGGGGTGAGCGGGACCATCCCGAGGAGGGGCACCTCGAGGCGCTCCGCCAGCTCCTGCCCGCCTCCGGCGCCGAACAGGTAGTAGCGCTTGCCGTCGTCGCCGGTGAACCAGCTCATGTTCTCGATGACGCCCTTGACCTCCAGGTGCACGGTCTGGGCCATGAACGCAGCCCGCTGGGCCACCCGCTGGGCCGCCGGCTGCGGGGTGGTGACCACGTACACCTCGGCCCGGGGCAGGAACTGGGCCAACGACAGCGAGATGTCGCCGGTGCCGGGGGGCAGGTCGACGAGCAGGAAGTCGGGCTCGTCCCAGAACACGTCGGTCAGGAACTGCTCGAGGGCCTTGTGCAGCATCGGGCCCCGCCAGATGACGGGCTGGTCCTCCCGGGCGAAGAACCCCATCGAGATCGCCCGGACCCCGTGCACCTCGGGCGGCAGGAGCATGTCGTCGATCACGACCGGGGGCCGGTCGATGCCGAGCATGCGCGGGATCGAGAAGCCCCAGACGTCGGCGTCGATGACGGCGCTGCTCCGGCCCCGGTTGGCCAGGGCGATCGCCAGGTTGGCGGTGATCGACGACTTGCCCACACCCCCCTTGCCCGAGGCCACCAGCAGCACCCGGGTCCGGCAGGCCGGGTCGGCGAACGGTATCGAGCGGCCCTCCGCGTGGCCGTGGGCGGGCTGGGAGCCGGCGGTCGCAGCCGGGTCACCGTGGACCAGCTCACGCACCGCGGCGCGCTCGTCGTCGGTCATCACCGTGAAGTCCACGGTGGAGGACCCCACCTCGTCGAGGGCCTGGACCGCCGACTTCACCCTGTTGTCGATCTCGTTGCGGAGCGGGCAGCCGGGCACGGTCAGGGCGATCTGGACCGTCACCTGGTCCCCGTCGATCGCCACCTGGCGCACCATGCCCAGGTCGACGATGCTGCGGTGCAGCTCGGGATCCTCGACGGGGCGCAGGGCGTCGATGACCTGACTCTCGTTGACGGCCATGGGCCCGGGTCTCCTTGGGCGGGTTGAGCGGGGCAGCGGGAGGGGCGCCGGCGTGGCGCGGTGGGGGGGTTTGCACTACCTGGGCAGGGCAAACCCGTCCCTCCGGTAGACTACCGAGACGACGGTCGGATCCCCGCGGCGCCACCTGGGGAGCGGCCGGGACGGAGGTCGACATGCGCGAAGCGACGGCGGGCCCGCTCAGCCCCACCGAGTTCGCGTCGGTCGTCACCGCCATCACCAGCGCCTTCGGCGACCCCACCCGGCGCGACATCTACCTGTACGTGCACGAGCGCCCCGACGGCGTCACCGCGGCCGAGGCCGCAAACCACTTCGACCTCCACGCCAACGTGGCCCGCCACCACCTCGACAAGCTCGCCGGTGGCGGCTACCTCGAGGTGGGCAGATCCCGCCGCCGCGGCGCCGGCCGGCCCTCCAAGGTCTACTCCTGCGCCGAGCCCGAGATCCGGGTGGACTTCCCTGTCCGCCACCACGACGTGCTGGTCACCCTGTTGGGGAAGGCGCTGTCGATGCTGAGCGCCGAGCAGGCCGAGCAGATGGCCGAGGATGTCGGCATCGAGTACGGCCGGGCCATGGCCTCCTCGCTCGGCGACGCCGACGGCGGGCGGTCGTTCCGCCAGGCCCTCCACGCGGTGGCCGACGCGCTCACCGCCCACGGGTTCGCGGCCCACGCCGAGAAGCTGGGCGATCACCTCCAGATCGTGGCCGAGAACTGCCCGTTCGGCGGGGCGGCCATCGAGCACCCGGTGATCTGTGCCGTCGACCGGGGCATGGTCAAGGGAATGCTGGGCGCGCTCTACGGGGCGACCACTGCCGCCACGGAGTCCTCGGTGGCCCGCGGCGACGACGTCTGCGTGACTGCGGTCGACCTCTGAGCATTCTCCGGTCCGGAGCCTCCAGCGCTAGCCTCTTGCGTCGAGGATGGGGGTAACGCCCGAGCGATGAGTCTCTACTTGGTTCGCCATGCGAGCGCCGGCAGCCGGACGCTGCCCCCGGCCGACATCGAGCGCCCCATCGACGACGAGGGGCAGGCGCAGGCCGAGCGCCTCTGCGACATGCTCGCGCCGCTGCTGATCGACCAGATCCTGAGCAGCCCGGCGCGTCGCTGCATCCAGAGCGTGCAGCCTCTCGCGACCAAGCTCGGGCTGCACATCGAACGCTCCGACGCCCTCTACGAGGACCAGCCGGTTCCACCCGCCCTGTCGCTGCTGCGGCGGCTGGCCCCAGCCGAGAGCAGCGCCGGGCTGTGCACCCACGGGGACCTGATCCCCCTCCTCCTCGACGCCCTCGTCCTCGACGGCGTCCCCCTGGCCGGCAACGGCTGCGCCAAGGCGTCGATCTGGATGCTGGCGGTCACCGACGGCAGGATCAGCGACGGCCGCTACCTCGGCGCGGTCTGAATCCGGCGTGCAATCCGTCGCGAGTCTTCGTCGGGGTGGAGCCGAGTCCCGCACCAAGGGCAGAAGAGGACGGGCCAGAACGAGGTTCCGCCGTCG